>JBCBOD010000004.1:0-74674 GCA_039821425.1 Pseudomonadota bacterium | reverse complement strand
TCGCTATCCTATCGCTTCTGAGGTGGAAAAGGCCCGCTTTGGTTGGCGGGCCTTTGTCAAACGGCGCGGACCTCAGTCCTTCAGCTTGGTTTTGCGCAGGTAGGGCAGAACAGTCTCAAACTCGCCAAACTTTTCCTTCGCGTCCGCGTCGCTCACGGTCGCAGGAATGATCACGTCATCACCGACATTCCAGTTGGCCGGTGTGGCGACACCACGGCCAGCGGAGGTTTGCAAACCATCAAGCGCGCGCAAGACCTCGGCAAAGTTGCGGCCCACCGTCATCGGATAGGTCATCGACAGTTTCAACTGTTTGTCTGGCCCGATGATGAAGACAGACCGCACGGTCGCACTGTCAGCCGGGGTGCGGCCATCGGGGAGGTAGGCTTCGGCGGGCAGCATATCGAAGGCCTTTGACACCTCCAGCCCGTCATCGGCGATGATCGGAAAACCGGCAGGCGCACCGCCCACGACCTCAATATCGCCTTTCCACTTCTTGTGATCCTCGACCCCATCAACGCTGACACCGATCACCTTCGTACCACGCTTTTCCCACTCGTCGGCTAGTTGGGCGACGGCTCCAAATTCTGTCGTGCAGACGGGCGTAAAATCCTTGGGGTGCGAAAACAGGATTGCCCAGCTATCGCCGATCCAGTCGTGCAGCGAAAAACTGCCCTGATCGGTGGTCACGGTCAGATCGGGGATGGTGTCATTGATGCGCAGGCCCATGCTGCTGCTCCTCTTTTGATAATGATCTGTTGCTTATATATGGGTGCTCCCTGCAATGCGCCACTGCCTCTTGATGTGGGTGCGGCCCGGTGCCACACAGTGCAGATCGGACCAGATGGCAGAGGGAGACAGGCCATGATCGAGAACCGCAATTTCTACATCAATGGCGCCTGGGTCGCCCCCGCCGTGTCACGTGATCATCCGGTGATCGACCCCTCGACCGAGGATCCCTGCGCGATCATCTCTCTCGGGGATCAGGCGGATACAGATGCGGCCGTCGCGGCCGCCAATGCAGCCTTGCCCGGGTGGTCTGCAACTGATCTCGACACCCGCATCGGCTATGTCAAAGGCATCCTCGCCCAATATGAGGCCCGGGTCGAAGAGATGGCCGAGGCGATCAGCATGGAAATGGGTGCACCGATTGATATGGCCCGGTCCAGCCAGGCGCCGTGCCTGCCTTGGCACCTCGAAAATGCGCTGGATGCGGTGAAAGAGATTGCCTGGGACCGCCCGCTTGGGGCGCATGCACCCAACGACCGGCTTATCATGGACCCGATTGGCGTTGTTGGCCTGATCACGCCATGGAACTGGCCGATGAACCAGGTCACGCTGAAAGTGATCCCGGCATTGTTGGCAGGCTGCACCATGGTGCTGAAACCGTCGGAAGAGGCGCCGCTATCCTCCCTTCTTTTTGCAGAGTTCGTGCATGATGCGGGCGTGCCCGCCGGTGTCTTCAACCTCGTCAATGGTGACGGTGCGGGCGTCGGCACGCAGCTCTCGACCCACGAAGATGTGGCAATGATCAGCTTCACAGGCTCCACCCGCGCAGGCAAGGCGATCTCTGCCGCCGCCGCGGGGACCTTGAAGCGCGTGACGCTGGAACTGGGCGGCAAGGGCGCGAATGTCATTTTTGCCGATGCGGATGAAAAGGCCGTCAAGCGCGGCGTCATCCACTGCATGAACAACTCCGGCCAGTCCTGCAACGCGCCAACCCGGATGCTGGTCGAGGAATCGATCTATGACCAGACGATCGAACAAGCCGCTGAGATTGCGAAATCGGTCAAGGTTGGCCCCGCGTCAGAGCCAGGTCGCCATATCGGCCCGGTTGTCAACAAAACTCAGTGGGAAAAGATCCAGGACATGATCCAGGTCGGCATCGACGAAGGCGCGCGGCTGGTCGCGGGGGGCACTGGCCTGCCCGAGGGGATGAACAAGGGGTACTACGTCCGCCCCACCGTCTTTGCCGATGTCCGCAATGACATGCGGATCGCGCAGGAAGAGATCTTTGGCCCGGTCCTGTCGATCATCCCCTTCAAGGATGAGGCGGAGGCGATCGCGATTGCCAATGACACCCCTTACGGCCTGACGAACTATGTTCAGTCCCAAGACGGCGCGCGCCGCAACCGCATGGCCCGCGCGCTGCGCTCCGGCATGGTGGAAATGAACGGGCAGGACCGCGCAGGCGGATCACCCTTTGGCGGGGTGAAGATGTCAGGTCGGGCGCGCGAAGGCGGGGTCTGGGGCATCGAAGAGTTCCTGGAGGTCAAGGCGGTCTCTGGCTGGGCCACTGAATAGCCTCATGTGCACGGGCGCACCAACTCGGTGCGTCCAACGACCTTTTGCGCGATGCTGCTTCAGCTATCTTTGGACCAAAGCAAAGATAGGAGCATCCCATGCTGAAACAGATCAAAGGGCTGCATCACGTGACCTCTCTGGCCAGTGATGCCCGTGAAAACAACGCCTTCTTTACCAACGTGCTTGGCCTGCGCCGGGTCAAGAAAACCGTGAACTTCGACGCGCCTGACGTATATCACCTCTATTACGGTGATGCCGCTGGCACGCCGGGCACCGTGATGACCTACTTCCCCTTCCCGATGGCCGCCCGTGGTCGCAAGGGCGTAGGCGAGGTTGGGCGCACGACCTTCAGCATCCCAACCGGCACATCACAGGCCTGGATGGAGCGTCTGACCACCTTCGACGTCGACGGCGTGTCGCAAGACACCCGCTTCGGTGAGAAACGGGTGCTGTTCGACGGCCCCGATGGCGACCAGTTTGCGCTGGTCGAAAGCGACGACAACCGCACCCCATGGACCGGTAATGGCGTGTCCGAGGATATCGCGATCCGCGGCTTCCACTCCGCCGACATGCGTCTGGCAGATGCCGGTGCCAACGCAGAGCTGCTGACCTTCATGGGGTACGAAAAGGCCGAAAGCGAGGGCAATGTCACCCGCTTCATCGTGCCTGACGGGAACGAGGCGCGGACCATCGATATCGAAACGCTCGCCGGTGCGAACCACGCTGGTCAGGGTGCGGGGTCTGTCCACCACCTCGCCTTTGCTGTTGAGAACCGCGCGCGGCAGCTGGAGGTGCGCGAGGCTCTGATGGACACCGGCTATCAGGTCACGCCTGTCATCGACCGTGACTACTTCTATGCGATCTATTTCCGCACACCCGGCGGTGTGCTGTTTGAGGTCGCGACGAATGAGCCCGGTTTTGATCGTGACGAAGACACCGCGCATTTGGGCGAAGCCCTGAAGCTGCCCAGCCAGCATGAACACCTGCGTGCCAAGCTGGAAGGCTACTTGCAGCTGCTGGAGGGATAAGATGTCCTACCAGGCCAAACGTACAAAAGGGACAGCGGGTGCACCGCTGTTCCTGACCTTTCATGGCACCGGCGGAACCGAGGACCAGTTCCATGGCTTCGCCGGGCAGCTTTTGCCGGGCGCGCATGTGACCTCGCCCCGTGGGGACGTGTCGGAGCATGGCGCCTTGCGGTACTTCCGCAGGACGGGCGAAGGTGTCTATGACATGGACGATCTGGCAGTGCGGACGGCAGCGATGTCTGCATTCACCGAAAACGAGCGATTGGTGACAAACGCCTCTCGCGCCATCGGTCTGGGCTACTCGAACGGGGCCAATATCCTTGCTGCCGTCGCGCTGGAGCAACCAGATCTTGTCGATGACCTGATCCTGATGCACCCGCTGATCCCCTGGGATCCGGCACCGCAACCGGGCCTTACTGGGCGGCGCGTCCTGATCACGGCGGGCGAGCGCGACCCGATCTGCCCGGCCCCGATGACGCAGGCTTTGATCGACTACCTCACGGCCCAAGGCGCAGAGGTTACCGTCCACTGGCACCCCGGCGGTCATGAGATCACGCAGTCAGAGGTCGATGCGATCCAGGCCTTCATGCCGACACCGGTCAGCTGAACCATCCCAAACCAAATTGGCGCCCGCTACGGCGGACGCCAACCGAACATTTCTTCAAAACGGACATTTCGCCGTCACCCGCATCCCCCTGCCCCCATCGGGATGGCGAAACTGCAGCGTTTCCGAATGCAGCATCAACCTCGGATAGTCCCGCGCTGCCCCTTCCGCATAGAACGGATCCCCCAGGATCGGATGGCCCAACGCCAGCATATGCACGCGCAGCTGATGGGATCGTCCGGTCTTGGGCATCAGCCGCACCCGCGTCTCTCCATCTCGCACACGTACGACCCGCCAATCTGTCACCGCGGATTTGCCATTTTCGTGGTCCACCATCTGCCGCGGTCGGTTCGGCCAGTCGACGATCAGCGGCAGATCGACCGAACCCGTCTTCTCCGATATCTCGCCCCAGACGCGGGCGACATAGGTCTTCTTTGTCTGCCGATTTTCGAACTGCAGGCCCAAATGCCGCTGTGCATGTGGTGTCAGCGCAAAGATCATCACGCCAGAGGTATCGCGGTCGAGCCGATGGACGAGCAGCGCAGTCGGAAACACATCCTGCACCCGCGTGAGCAGACAATCGGCAAGGTCCGGCCCCTTGCCTGGTACAGAGAGAAGCCCCGTCGGCTTGTCAACGAGGAGGACCTCATGATCCTCATGCAGAATCGTCAGCGGGTCCTGCGGCGGGGTATATTCACTGCTCAAGCGTAGACACGTTCGCCAAAGATCGCCGATCCCACACGGACATGCGTGGCCCCCAGCGCAATCGCCCGCTCAAAATCTCCGCTCATCCCCATCGACAGGCCAGTCAGCCCATTGCGCTTCGCGATCTTCGCCAGCAGCGCGAAATGTAGCGAGGGTTCTTCGTCAGCAGGCGGGATGCACATCAGGCCTTTCAACGGCAGATCAAGCGCGCGGACCTCTGCGATAAAATCATCTGCCTCGGCTGGAAGCACGCCGGATTTCTGCGGCTCTTCCCCGGTATTCACCTGAATGAAAAGGTCAGGGCAATCCCCCGTCTCTTGCGCGATGCGCGCGATGGTCTTGGCCAGTTTCGGGCGATCAACGGTATGGATGGACTGCGCAAGCGCCATCGCCTGCCGTGCCTTGTTGGTTTGCAGGGGCCCGATCAGGTGCAGATCGACGTCTGGATAGTCCTCTCGGAAGGCGGGCCACTTGCCTGCAGCCTCCTGCACCTTGTTTTCACCAAAGCTGCGATGCCCCTCGGCAAGAATCGCTGCGACCCTTTCGTTCGGCTGCACCTTCGAGACCGCAATCAGTGTCACGTCATCCACAGCGCGCCGTGCGGCCTCACAAGCGGTGGCAATCCGCGCCTTAATTTCAGCAAGCGACATCAAAGGCTCCAACAAACAAGGATCACGCTAAGTTTCGGCCTGAAATATCGCGGTTCCACCCCAAAACGCCATTGAAAAATTTGTGTGTCATTGATGCATCATTCTGGGGCGAAGCACGGCAATAAATCCCTAATTCGCTTGAGTGTCGGCGTCGATACGCGCAAGTAGACCGCAATGCTGGGACAACTGGCATTCTTGGGAATGCAAAACACGAGGGAAAATATCCATGAAAAGCACCCTTCTTACTACTACAGCGATGATCGTTGCCTTCGCTGGCGCCGCATCCGCTGACGGCCACGCTGGCCTCGCACTGTCCGGTAGCGCAGGTCTGGGCTACAACGACGACGTTGAAGACGGTTTCTTCTGGGACACTGACGTCCAAGTGACCGGCACGGCCGCTCTGGACAACGGTGTGACTGCATCTGCTTCTGTTGAAATCGAAGTTGCGTCTGACACGATTGCTGACGATGCCATCGACTCCGAAGATTTGGTTCTGTCGCTGTCTACCGACGCTGCAAGCCTGACGTATGGTGACGTGGATCCAGTTGCTGAAGACCGTTTTGGCGGTGTTGACGGCGATTCGACTGCCGGCTTCAACGATCAAGACGCTCACTTTGACGTGGTTGGCTTCGACGCCATGCTGGTGGGTGAAGTGACAGTCGCAGGTATCACTGCCGCTCTGTCTTACGGCGTGTTCGCAAACGAACCAAACGCAGGTGATGTCGGCCCTGCACCGACCAGCGTACCTCTTGACGACGTTGACGTGATCGACGCTCTGCAAGTCTACGCAACAGGCGACTTCGGCCAGTTCGGCTTTGAGTTTGCTTATCAGGACGAAATCGTTGGCGTGACAGACTACACTGTGATCGGTGTTGCAGGTTCTGCAAGCTTCGCTGGTGCAGACGTGACTGTCTCTTACCTGGACGACGAAACTGAGAACTCCATCGGTATCGGCGTTGCATACCCAGTTGGCCCAGTGACACTGTCTGGCTACTACTCTGTCAACGACGTGGCTGAAGACAGCTATGGCGTGGAAGCTGACTATGCAGACGGCCCAATCGCTGTGAACGCTTTCTATGACTTCGAAGGCGGCGCAACCGACGCAGACGCAGACGACTTTTCCGAGTTCGGCGTTGAAGGTTCTTACGACGTTGGTAACGGCCTGACCGTTCTCGCTGGTTACATCAGCACAGACGATGCTGGCACCGAAACAGCTGCAACATACGCCGCTGGTACATATGACCTCGGTGGTGGCGCAGAGCTGCTCGTCTCCTACGCAGAAGACGAAGCCAACGCGACCAACGACGAGATCGGTGATCCAGAGTACAACCACGGTACAACTGTGGCAGTCACTTTCTCCTTCTAATCGAAGCAGAAACGATCCTAAGAGAGAGCGGTCCTTCGGGGCCGCTCTTTTCTTTTGTGCGTATGCCGTCACCCGATAGTGGCTTGTGAGGGCGCAAGCGCTTCGCTACACACGCCTCTCAAAGGATAAGTGTCTGAGAGGCCGCGTTTGATGTTCGTTTCCCAGTTGTTTCGTCGGATGGCGATGATGATCGGCCTTGTGGCGCTTGTGGCCTGCGGCAGCGGCCAAGCCCCCACACCCCGTGGCGCGGAAAACGTGGCCGTGAACCGGTACCTCTGGGCGGCGAGCCTTGATGTGCTCAGCTTCCTGCCTGTTGAGGCCGCGGACCCCTTCACCGGTGTGATCACCACGGGTTTTGGCACACCGCCCGGCGGGTCAACCGCCTACCGCGCGACCGTGCAGGTGCGTGATCCGGCGATGGACGCCCGCTCGCTCCAACTCTCACTCCTCACCCGCAGTGGCCCCGTTTCTGCCGCCACCCAGCGCGCGGTGGAAGACGCCATTCTGGCACGCGCCCGCCAACTCCGGATTGCGGACGGCGCGCTATAGCCATCCTCTTCTTGCCCGACTATCAATAGCGCCGGGCCCCACACCCGGCGTTTCGCATTTTGGAAAGACCGCAAATGACGACCTATTCCCCCGCCGAGATCGAGGCGAAATGGCAAGCCGCCTGGGCCGATGCGCAGACGTTTCTGGCGCAGCGCAGTGACGACAAGCCGAAGTATTACGTGCTGGAGATGTTCCCCTATCCGTCCGGCCGTATCCACATGGGCCATGTGCGCAACTACACCATGGGCGACGTGATCGCGCGCTACAAACTGGCCACAGGGCATAACGTGCTGCACCCGATGGGCTGGGATGCCTTCGGGATGCCCGCTGAAAACGCGGCCATGGCCTCTGGCGGCCACCCGAAGGATTGGACCTACGACAATATCGCCGACATGAAGGCGCAGATGCAGCCCTTGGGCCTGTCGATTGACTGGACCCGTGAGTTCGCGACCTGTGACCCGGAATACTACGGCCAGCAACAGGCGCTGTTTATCGACTTTCTGGAAAAGGGGCTGATCTACCGCAAGAAGGCTGTCGTGAACTGGGACCCTGTCGATATGACCGTGCTGGCCAATGAGCAGGTCATTGACGGCAAAGGCTGGCGATCGGGGGCAGAGGTTGAACGGCGCGAGCTGGTGCAATGGTTCTTCAAGATCAGCGACTATTCCGAAGAGCTGTTGGAGGCGCTGGACCGGTTGGATAACTGGCCCGCCAAGGTGAAGCTGATGCAGGCGAACTGGATCGGGAAGTCGCGGGGACTGGCCTTTGATTTCGGGTTGATGGGCGCGCCGGAAGGTTTCGACAACCTGCCGGTCTACACCACACGCCCTGATACGATGATGGGCCCGACATTTGCCGCCATTGCCGCCGACCACCCGCTTGCCAAGGCGTTAGAGGCTGATGACGCAGAGGTTGCTACATTTAATGCAAAATGCCGCGCCATGCCCACGACAGAGGAGGCGATGGAGAAGGCCGAAAAGCTGGGCTTCCGAACCAACATCACCGTCACCCATCCAGCCGATCCAACGATGGAGCTGCCGCTCTTCATCGCCAATTTCGTTTTGATGGACTATGGCACTGGGGCTGTGATCGGCTGCCCGGCCCATGACCAGCGCGACCTTGATTTTGCGCGGAAATATGATCTGGATGTCATCGACGTTTTCCAACCCGTCGATGATCCCACACCGGTGGCAGACAAGGCATTTGTCCCGCCGAAGACAGAGAAAGTGCGCTATGTCCAGTGGCATGGTGAAAGCGGCATCGTCCTGACCTGTCAGGAGGCGATGGATCAAACACTTGATCTTTATGAACAAAACGGTTGGGGCAAGGCGCAGACGCAGTATCGCCTGCGGGACTGGGGTCTCAGCCGCCAGCGCTATTGGGGTTGCCCGATCCCTGTGGTCCATTGTGACGACTGTGGCGTCGTGCCGGAAAACAAAGAAAACCTGCCGATCGCTCTGCCCGACGATGTCACTTTCGATGTGCCCGGAAATCCGCTGGACCGCCACCCGACATGGCGCGATTGCGCCTGCCCCGCGTGCGGCAAACCCGCCAAGCGTGAGACGGACACGATGGATACTTTCGTCGATTCGTCGTGGTACTTTGCCCGCTTCACCGCGCCGGATGCGGCCACGCCAACAAACCTCGAGGATGCCTCCTACTGGATGAACGTCGACCAGTACATCGGCGGCATTGAACACGCGATCCTGCACCTGCTCTATAGCCGCTTCTTTGCGCGCGCGATGCAGATGACGGGCCACCTGCCGCAGGGCACCGAAGAGCCGTTCAACGCGCTTTTCACCCAAGGCATGGTCACGCATGAGATCTACCAGACGAAGGACGCAAAGGGCCGCCCTGTGTATCACCTGCCAGAGGACGTGACTGACGGAAAGCTGGCTGACGGCACAGAGGTGGAAATCGTCCCTTCGGCCAAGATGTCAAAGTCAAAGAAAAACGTCGTCGATCCGGATGATATTCTGGCCACCTATGGTGCGGACACCGCGCGCTGGTTTGTTCTGTCCGACAGCCCGCCAGAGCGGGACGTGGAATGGACTGCCGCAGGCGCGGAGGCGACGAACAAGCACCTCGCACGCGTTTACCGCGTGGCGACCGAGATCGCGGCGATGAACGATGCCAAAGGTGCGGATGATGCGGACCTCTTGCGCGCCATGCACCGGGCGATCCACGATGTGACGATGGGCGTCGAAACCTTTGGTTTCAATGCCGCCATCGCCAAGCTCTACGCTTTCACCAACACGCTGGCCAAGTCCAAAGCAGGCGGCGGCGCCAAGAAGCAGGCAACAAAGGTGCTGGCACAGTTAATGTCACCCATGACACCGCATCTGTCCGAGGAAATCTGGGCGATGCTGGGTGGCGAAGGCCTGATCGCAAACGCGCCGTGGCCCGTTGCTGACCCGGCCATGTTGGTTGATGATCAGGTCACCATGCCGATCCAGATCAACGGCAAGCGCCGCGCAGAGATTGTCGTGGCCAAGGATGCCGCAAAGGATGCAGTTGAGGCGATGGCGCTTGCGATGGAGCCTGTGCAAAAAGCGCTGGATGGCGGCACCCCGAAGAAGGTGATCGTTGTGCCCGGCCGGATCGTGAACATTGTCATCTGACCGGGTCACCCGCCGTACGACCCTGTTGTCGCTGACCGCGCTGGCAGGCTGCGGCTTTGCGCCGATCTACGGTGATGGCGGTAACCTCCGCGGGCAGTTCCAATTTGACACCGACGATACGGTCGCCGGGTTTCAGATGCGCGCGCAGCTCGAAGACCGCCTCGGTGCGCCAGAGCAACCGAACTACGTGCTGGCCACACGATTGCGCACCAGCACGCGGGCCGCGGCGATTGATCCTGATGGGGATACGACCCGGCTCAACATCGTTGGGACGGCCGCCTGGCAGGTGACGGATGGAACCGGGGCCGTTCTGGGCAGTGGCGAGGTTGACGCCTTCACCAGTTATGCCACCACGGCCTCGACCATTGCGACACAATCCAGCCGCGACGATGCAGAGGCGCGCCTTGCAAGTATCCTCGCCGATATGGTTGTCGCCCGCGTGCTGCTTCTGGCGCAGGATTGGCCCGCGTGAAAATGACCGGGGCCGCCGCGCAGACCTATCTGCGCAAGCCCGATTCGGGCCATACGGCGCTGTTGATCTTTGGTGCTGACCCGATGCGCGTCGCTGAAAAGCGTCAGCAGGCGATCCGGGCACTTGTAGGTGAGAATGGCGAAGAAGAGATGCGCCTGACCCGCATCAATGCGGCCGAACTGCGCAAGGACCCCGCCCTCTTGATGGATGCGATCAAGGCGCAAGGTTTCTTTCCGGGGCACCGCGTCGCCTTTGTCGAAGATGCCACGGATGGACTGGCCAAAGTGATCGGGACAGCAATGGCCGATTGGCAGGCCGGTGATGCGCAGGTCGTGATCACTGCTGGCCAGCTGACCGCGAAATCGGCCCTGCGCAAAGTTGTTGAAGGGCATGCCAACGCGGTGGCCATCGGCCTCTATGACGACCCACCCACACGCGACGATGTGGAAAGGGCGCTGACGGACGCCGGGCTGGCCCTGGCAGAGCCGGACGTGATGAACATGCTGATGGAGCTGGCAAGTTCCCTGGAACCCGGTGATTTCCGGCAAACCCTTGAAAAGGTAGCTCTTTACAAGCGGGATGATCCTGAGCCCTTGTCGGTCGCAGACGTAATGGCCTGCGCTCCGCAATCGGCGGAAGTGGATGTGGATGACCTCCTCGATGTGGTCACGGGGGGGCAGGCGGACAGGCTTGGCCCGCTTTTGCGGAACCTCGCGGCACAGGGCGTCACGCCCGTTACGCTCTGCATTGGGGCGACACGGCATTTCCGCCGCTTGCACGCGGTTGCTGCTGATCCCGGCGGCCCCGCCAGTGGTGTCGGGCGGTTGCGCCCACCTGTCTTTGGGCCGCGACGGGATAAGCTGGTGCGGCAGGCAAGCCACTGGGGCCGCGACCGGCTGGAACGCGCGCTAACCGCCCTGACGGATACGGACCTGCAGCTACGGTCAGCGCAATCTGCCCCGCCCGAGGCCTTGATGGAGCGCACATTGATCCGTCTGGCGATGATGGCGCGCCGCTGAGCGGCAAGGTTTGATTAACCTTAACTTGTTATCAACGATTCATGCTGATCTCGCACCGCCACCATTTCATCATCTTCCCTGACCCGCTGGAGTCTTGCCATTGGATCCGCCGCGCGCTTGCGCCTTGGGTGGACCAATCGGTGGCCTCACGACAGGAATCGAAGGGTAAGACCGCTTTCTTTGATGGCATGACCCCGTCGGAGGTGGCAGCGGCCTTTGCCCGCGACGGACGTGATTTTGACGCCTATGCGCGGATCGCGATTGTGCAGAACCCTTACCTGCGCATGGCGCAGCTTTATGACAAGATCTCTGATCAGGATCCGGTGTGGCGGTTCAAGGAACGGCTCGGCGTCCCGAAGCCCCTGTTTGATGATTGGCTGCAATCCACCCGGCCTAGCGGAAACGGGGCCGGCAATGCACTCAGCCCGCGCTGGCGCCGCCATGCAGCCTGGTCAGCCGACGAATGGTGCGATGGACGCATCGATCATGTGATCCGCGCAGAAAATGCCATGACCGATCTGCAGCGCGTGTTCCGGAAACTGGGCATCGCCCCGGCGTTTCGTTGCCGGTCAACCGACCAGCATGAACTGCAAAAGAGAACAATCGACCGATATGCCAGCAGAAGCATCGCAACCATGCGCAAACGCTATCGGTCGGACCTGAATATGCTGTCAGATCACGCCTAGAGCGTTTCGACCTTAACTTGAAAATCATGCATCACCTTTCGCGTTCGTAGCGACGCGGAGAGGCAGCGAAAGGTGATTCAGGTTTAGGTCGAAATGCTTTAGCTGTCGGAAAGGTGGGCCAGCGCACCCTGCCCAGCCAGACGGCCCGTCGCGAGGCATCCGGTGATCAGGTAACCCCCGGTGGGCGCTTCCCAACTCAGCATCTCGCCCGCGCAAAACACGCCAGGGCGGTTTTTGAGCATCAACTGATCGTCGAGTGCGGCGAAGCGCAGGCCCCCTGCCGTCGAAATCGCCTCGTCCATCGGGCGGGGGCCGTCATGGCGCAGCGGCAGCGCCCTGAGGAGCGGCGCAAGGTCATCCGGCAGCGGACGCCCAAACTCTTGCAACAGCGCAATGCGGACCGGATCAAGCCGCAGGACCTTGCGCAGATGGTTCCCGAGTGAGGTCTTGCCGCGCGGGCGGCTCAGCCGTGCACGTATTGTTGCAAAGTCCAGATCAGGCAGGAGGTCCAGCGTGAGTGGCGCACCCTCTCGAATCGCCTTGGACACGGCATAGACACCGCCACCCTCGATCCCACGTTCGGAGATGATGAACTCTCCCCGGCTCTCCAACTCTCCAGCCATCAGACGCACGGATTTCACCGGCTGGCCCAAGTGCCTTTGCATATGCGCGGACCAATGCACGACAAATCCAATGTTTGCAGGCGCGAAAGGAACGACGTCTGAGGGGAACTCAGCAGCCCATGCGCCGTCAGATCCCAATCGCCGCCAACTCGCCCCACCCAAGGCCAGCACAGTGGCGCCAGCCTTCTGGACGATCCGCCCTTCCGGCGTGTCGAAGACCAAGGCGTCATCCTCCCACCCTTGCCAGCGCCAACGCGTGCGTATTGTGACGCCGCGTTCCGCCAATCGCCCCAACCACGCGCGCAGCAAGGGGGAGGCTTTCATCACATCAGGAAACACCCGCCCGGTGGAGCCGGTGAAAACGGATTGCCCCAAACCTTCGGCCCAGGCGACCGCATCTGCAGGACCAAACCCTTCCAGCGCCGACTGCAAGGCCGGTGGGTGCGGCCCAAAGGCTGCGTTGAACACCGCCGCTGGCTCAATCTTCGTCAGGTTCAGGCCCGACTTTCCCGCCATCAGAAACTTGCGGCCCAGCGAGGGCATCTGATCAGCCACCAGCACGGAGTGGCCCGCGCTCGCGATCACCTCTGCCGCCATCAGGCCCGCAGGGCCGCCGCCGATGATCACTGCGTCAGTCATGGAAATGTCAGGCGTTCTGGGCAGGGATCAGCGCTTTGATCCCCGCAATATGATCCATTTTGGCGCAGATGACTGCGGCACCCAGATCATGCGTGGCCTCTTGCAGCACATCCGGTTCAACCACCCGATCGACCAAACCCCATGCCAGCGCCTCTGTCGCCGTGATCTTTTGCCCGGCCATCAGGACCATCTTGGCCCGGGCCGGACCGACGAGCGCGGCAAGGCGTGACGGGTCAGAGGGTTGGGGCAGAAAGCCCAACTTCATGACCGGGTAGAAGAACTTCGCCGTTGGCACCGCGATCCGCAGATCGCAGGCCAGCACCATGCCCAAGGTGCCACCAGCCACCGTGCCATTCAGCGCCGCAATGCTAAGACCCCGCAAGGCCGCGATAGCCCCCGACAACCGCTCCCACACGGGATCGGTGGCAAGCCCCGCGGCGGCAGCCTCCAGATCCGCACCGGCGCTGAAGACGCGCCCGGTCCCTGTCAGGACAAACAGCTTGGCCGCCTGTGCGGCCTCGGCAATCTCAGCCAGCTCTGTGAGCATCTCACCGGTCAGCGCCCCGGCCTTTTCGGGCCGGTCAATGGTCACCGTCCAGACATCGCCGTTCTTATCACAGCGGATCATGCAAGGCCGACCTTCGCACGCACGGCCTCGTCCCGCAGGCTGACATCCTGACCCAGAAATTCATCCGCGTCCGGCGTGCACATCCAAAGGAGCGCCTCGGCTGGCCACTCCGGCGGGATATGGGCGGACCAATCCAACTGGCTGACCGGGTTGATACCAGAGGCCTTGATATCGCGCTGCATTTGAGTCGCGACAGTACCGGGTGAAAGTCCGAGGATGCGCAGCCCCTTTTCCCGCGCCTCCTTGTCGCCCATGCGCGTCAGCATGAAGGCTCCCGCCTTGGAAGAGCAATAGGCGCTCCACCCCTCAACGGGGCCATGAGCGGCACCAGAAGAGATGTTGATGATTGTCCCGTGCCCCTGCGCGATCATCCCGGGCATGGCCGCATGCATGCCATACATCACGCCCTTGAGGTTGATGTCGATGGTGCGGTCCCAGGCGGCAATGTCGGACTCCTCCAGATGGCAAATCGGGTCGAGCATGCCAGCGTTGTTGATCAACACGTCCAGACCACCAAAAGTCTGCGCTGTAGCCGACACTGCAGAGGCGACATCCGAATAGCGGGCCACGTCACAGGGAATTGCGAGCGCTTTTTCCCCGATTTCCCCGGCCAGTTCGGCAATCGCATCCGTTGATCTTGCAACCAAGGAAACATTGGCCCCCGCCTCTGCAAACCGTTTCGCGGCAGCCGCGCCAATCCCGCGGCTGGCCCCGGTGATCAGTACGGTTTTCCCGACCATGTCGATGTTTTTCATGTCTTGTCCCTTTCACTGACCCCAGTGGATGACTACCATTAAGCCAAAGGTAGTCGTGTATGACGCGCGACAAAAGACAGATATCGAAAGGGATTGGAATGACGTTTTCTTGGGGAACCCGCGGTGCAGTGAGCCTTTTGGCACTTCTGGCAGCGGGGACAGCGCAAGCGGATGTAACCGCGGCCGAGGTTTGGGCCGACTGGAAAGACCAATTGGCCGCCTATGGTGATGAAAACGTCCAGATCGGGGCCGAAGAGACATCAAGCGGCACCGTCACCGTGCGCGATCTTGCAGTCGTCATCGAAGATGTCGAAGCGACAATCACCACGACAATCGAAACCATCACCTTTAACGAACAGTCCGACGGTACTGTCCGGGTGACCATGGATGACAGCTTTCCGATTGTGGTGGATGACCAGGCCGAAGGCGTTGTGATCACGGTTGATGTCAGCCAGCAAGGCCTCGAAATGATCGTCGGGGGCGACCCGGACGCGATAAGCTACGCCATCACGGCCGATAGCTACGAGATTGCCCTGCGCGACGTGGTCGATGGCGACATCACCTTCAACGGTGATGCAAAGGCCACGCTGAACAACGTCGATTTGACCTACACCAACACTATCGGCGAAATGCGCGACATCACCTATGCGGGGACAGTCGACACCATCGATTTCCTGATCGACTTCCAGATCCCCGGCGGTGGCGGTGAATACATCACGGCGGGTGGTCAGTACGGCTTGATGACGATGGATGCGGCGATGACGCTGCCGCTCGACGCGGATTTCGAAGACCCTGACAACCTGATCAACGATGGTTTTGCCTTCTCGGGCGGCTACACCGTTGATGGGGCAGAGTTCGTGATGGACATCAATGCCGATGGCAGCCAGTTGGCGGGCTCCGGCACGCTGGGCGTGACAACCCTGTCCGCAGAGTTGAACAACGCAACCATTGGCTATGATGCCAAGACCGAGGATCTTGCTGTCAGCTTCCAGACGGATCAGTTCCCGCTGCCGATTGATATCGGCCTTGCCGAATACGGTGTCGGCTTCCGGATGCCTGCAGGTGTCACGGACGAGCCTGCGGATTTCGGCCTGAGCCTGGATTTTGTCGATCTGACAATCAGCGATACGATCTGGAATCTCTTTGATGCGGGCCAGGTGCTGCCGCGTGACCCTGCAACTGTCCAGATCGCAATTGCCGGTCAAGCGCGTGCGCTTTACGACATCTTTGATCCTGAACAGCAGGGCGCGCTGGCCACAGCGGACATGCCATATGAGCTGTCGACGCTGAACCTTGATACGCTCAACATTTCCGTCGCCGGTGCTGCGGTGACAGGCGAAGGTGCGTTTACTTTCGACAACACGGACATGCAGACATTTGCACCATTCCCACGGCCAGAGGGTGAGGCAACGGTGCAGGTCAACGGCCTGAACGCACTGCTGGACAACCTTGTCGCCATGGGACTGGTCCCTGAACAGGACGTGATGGGCCCGCGCATGATGATGGGGATGTTTGCCCGGTCCACCGGTGACGATCAGATGGAGACAAGCATCGAGGTGCTGCCAAACGGTCAGGTCAATGTGAACGGCAACCGCGTCCGCTAACACCCCGCTTTTCAGATCAGGGCGCCGGTCATCGCACCGGCGCCCTTTTTCGTGGGCATCACATGGCCTTGCGCGGCATCGCCCCGCACACTAGGTCATCCTCAACCGCAGGAGTTCACATGACCCAATCCCTTTCCGATCTGTCCGCCCAATTGCTGGATGCCGCAAAACGCGCTGGCGCCGATACGGCCGATGTGATTGCCGTGGATGGAACCTCACAAACCATTGGGGTGCGCGCAGGGGCGTTGGAGCAGGCAGAGCGCTCTGAGGGGATCGACATCGGGTTGAGGGTGTTTGTGGGACAACGGCAGGCCTGTGTTTCATCCTCCGACACGAAACCCGACACGTTGGCGCAGATGGCGGAGCGTGCCATCGCGATGGCCAAAGAAGCGCCAGAAGACCCGCATGCCGGGCTGGCAGAGCCTGCGCAGCTCGCCACGGAAACGGATGCCGCGCGGCTGGAGCTTTATGACCCGACACCGGAACCGGATCCTGCCGTACTGCAGGATGATGCGCTACGGGCAGAGGCGGCGGCACTGCGCAACCCCGCCATCACGCAGGTCCAATCCGCCTCGGCCGGCTACAGCCACCGCCGTATTCACATGGCGGCGAGCAATGGCTTTTCGGCGGGCTACGCGCGTAGTGACCGTGGCCTTTCCTGCGTCGCCATCAGCGGCACCGGCACCGGGATGGAGCGTGATTACGACTATGACAGCCGCGTGTTTCAGGCCGACCTGCGCGACGCCGAAGAGATCGGCACCCGGGCTGCAGCCCGTGCGGCGGAACGTGCTGGTGCGCGCAAACCCAAGACGGGCGCCTACCCCGTTATCTTTGACGAACGGGTGGCCAGCAGCCTGATCGGGAGCCTCTTGCAGGCCACAAACGGGCGGATGATTGCTCGCGGGTCAAGCTGGCTGCGCGATGGGATTGGGCAGGATGTCCTGCCCAAAGGGATCTCCCTGATCGAGGATCCGCATCGCGCCCGCGTTGGCGGGTCTCGCCTGTTTGATGCCGAAGGCTTGCCCACGCAGAAGCGTGCCATCGTGGATGATGGTGTGCTCACTGGCTGGACGCTCGACCTCGCAACCGCGCGACAATTGGGCATGCCAAGCACGGCAAGCGCCTCGCGCTCTACCGGGGCGCCGCCAAGCCCATCCATCACCAATGTGGCGCTGACTCAGGGCACGCAAAGCCGGGATGACCTGATCAAGGAAATGGGCACCGGGCTCTTGATCACCTCAATGATCGGCTCAACCATCAACCCCAACACCGGCGACTACTCTCGCGGTGCTGCGGGTTTCTGGGTGGAAAATGGTGAGCTGGCATATGCCGTGAATGAATGCACGGTGGCAGGCAATCTGCGCGACATGCTGATGACGATCACGCCGGCAAACGACGCGCAGAGGCATCTGTCGCGCGTTGTCCCCTCTTTGCGGGTCGAAGGGCTGACGCTTGCCGGAAACTGATCTTGCCCTTCTGATCGACGCCGCGCGCGAGGCGGGTGAGATCGCAAAGCGCTATTTCAAGAACGACCCCGATGTCACCGACAAACCCGGCGGCGCTGGCCCTGTGACAGAGGCAGATCTGGCCGTGAATGCAGCGCTGGAGGCACAGCTTCGGCAGGCACGGCCCGAGTATGGCTGGTTGTCGGAAGAAAGCGCCGACGGCCCGGAACGGCTTGCAACAGATCGGCAGTTCATCCTTGACCCGATTGATGGCACCCGCGCCTTTATCGAGGGCAGCCGGGATTGGGCGCATGCGCTTGCCGTTGTGGAAAACGGGGTTGTCACGGCAGGCGCGGTGTATCTGCCGATGCGCGACCTGATGTTCGCTGCAACCAAAGGCGGCGGGGCGGTTGTAAACGACGAACCAATCAGCGCGACGCAAACCGACGCAGAAGACGCCACTGTGCTTGCTACGAAGGTGAATTTTCAGGGCCGTTTCTGGAAGGGTCACACACCGCCGCCCGTCAAACGCAGCTTTCGTTCTTCGCTGGCCTACCGGCTCTGCCTTGTGGCGCAGGGGCGCTTTGACGGGATGCTCACGCTGCGCCCCAGTTGGGAATGGGACATTGCCGCAGGTGCGCTGATCGCGGCAGAGGCAGGCGCCGTGGTCACCGACCCGTCAGAGCGCCGCTTGCGGTTCAATAATCCGCATCCACAGGTGCCCGGTGTGCTCGCCGCGGGAACAGATTTGCATCAGCGTCTTGTGGCACGGCTTGAGCCGCAAGCACGAACTGCCTAAGCTTACGGCCAAGAAACCACTCACAAAGGTGACACCATGACCCAGCGCCTGCACCTCGTCTTTGGCGGCGAGCTGATCGATCCGTCCAAAAACGCGTTCAAAGATGTGGATGAGATCGACATCGTTGGCATGTATCCCAACTATGAGGCCGCCTATAACGCTTGGAAATCCGCCGCCCAACGCACTGTCGACAATGCGCATATGCGCTACTACATCGCCCATATTCATCGCCTGCGGGATGAGGAAAAAGAAGCGTCCCCGACCGAGGAACTCGACAACTAGGGGGCCGTAAGCCGGACCAATGGTACGCTCTGTCACGATTGCCTCTTACCTGATCAACCTCGGCCAGCCGGGTGGGCGCGATGCGCCGTACTCTTTCCCCAAGCGCCCCGAAGGCACGATCATCTGGGCGCGCTGCAGCACCTCGGATCAGCTACAGGCGATCGAAACCCTTGGCCGCAGGCTATCGGCAGATGGGGATCCTGTGCGGGTGATCGCGACCCTGCATCGGTGGGATCCGGATATGGCAGGTCGCGCGATGCCTGAGCCACAGGGGCGAGACACTATTCGCGCGTTTATCCAGCACTGGCGCCCTTCGATGGTGGTGTGGGTCAGGGGCGACCTCGACATGCTCATGCTGGCTGAGATTGACGGTGCTGGGATCGCCAGCATCCTTGTCGATGCCACCTCTGGCGGGATCGACCATGTGGCTGGCAGCTGGGTGCCGGGCGCCTTGCGTTCGGTTCTGGGCCAGTTCGATGCCGTTCTTGCCCTTGATCAACAGGCGGCAGACACCCTGATGCAGGCCGGTGCCCCGTCCGAGAACATGCTCGTCACCGGCCCGATGGCCGACACCGTGCCCACCCTGCCCTGCTCCGAAGAAGAGCGGCAGGAGATCGCGCAGGCCATTGGCACCCGCCCGGTCTGGCTGGCCGCCGGGGCGCATCTGGATGAATGGGCAGAGCTGTGTGAGGCCCAGCAAGAGGCGAGCCACCGTGCCCATCGCCTTTTGCTGATCGTCGTGCCGCAGAATCCCGTGATCGCCTCAACCATTGCCGAACACATGCAAAATGCAGGGTTTCGTGTCGGATTGCGTTCAAGAGATCCCCTGCCCGATGACGTGACCGAGATATTTATCGTCGATGCTGATGACGAGCTTGGGCTGTGGTACCGGATTTCCCCGATCACCTATGTTGGCGGGACCTTGCATGGCGGTGGATGCCGCGACCCGTTTGAGGCGACATCGGTCGGGTCTGCCGTGCTCTACGGCCCGCAGGTGAAACCGTTTGAGCGGCACGCGGCACGCTTGAATGCGGCGGGCGCGTCCCGCCTGTTGCGGGGGGCGGGTGATCTTGGCCCGGCCGTTGAAAGCCTTCTTGCGGCTGACAAAACCGCCGCGCTGGCCCATGCCGCTTGGGATGTCACATCTCGGGGGGCTGCCGTGACCAATCGGATCGCGACCTACATCCAGACCCGGCTGGAAGAGTTGGCAAGCTGAATGCGCGCACCACCCTTCTGGTACACGACCCCCGACAGCCCAAGCCTGCGTGCGCGTCTTCTCGGGCCGGTCTCTGCGCTCTACGGCTTTGCAACGGCGCGGCGCGTGGCACGCCCCCCAAAGATCAAGGCGAAGGTTCCGGTGATCTGCGTCGGGAACATCAACGCCGGCGGCACCGGAAAAACACCCACTGTCATTGCCCTTATCATGCGTTTGCAGGCGCGCGGGGTCACGGCACATGTCGTCTCTCGCGGGTATGGCGGATCGCTGCAGGGGCCGGTGGCCGTTGACGCCACAGATCACAACGCCAGTGAAACAGGGGATGAGCCTTTGTTGCTCTCGGCTTTTACACCAACCTGGGTGGCCAAGGACAGGGCCGCCGGGGTCTCTGCAGCACAGGATGCCGGGGCCGAGGTCATCATCCTTGATGACGGGTTTCAGAACCCGGATGTGGCCAAGGATCTTTCGATCGTCGTGGTCGACGCGCTGCGGGGTTTTGGAAATGGCCGTGTTTTGCCCGCCGGGCCACTGCGGGAACCTGTGAGCAAAGGGCTGGACCGGGCTGATCTTGTGCTCTCCATCGGGCCACCAGAGGCGCAGGACCGCTTTGCAGCCCAATGGCCCATAAGCGTGCCGCACCTGATCGGCCATCTGGCGCCGTTGCCGACGGGCATGCCATGGCGCGATCTGAAACTGCTCGCCTTTGCAGGGATCGGACACCCAGAGAAATTCTTTACCACCCTGCGGGATATGGGCGCAACACTGGTCCACTTAGAAGCCTTGGGCGATCACCAGCCCCTGACGCCAGCACTGATGCAGCGGCTGGAACGGGATGCAGCAGCGCATAAGGCGCAACTGGTCACGACAGAGAAAGACGCGGTGCGCTTGCCGGATGCGTTTCGAATGAAGGTGCTGACATTGCCGGTCAGGCTGGAGTTGGTGGACTGGGTGCCGCTTGACGCAGCACTCGACCGGCTGGATTTGAAGCCTGCGCCCTGACAACGGGCGCAGGTCCAGATCATTTAGCCCAGAAGGCCGTCCAAGATGCCCGCGAACTCGTCATAGGCCATGTTGGAGTAATTCTCGCCATCGATCAGGAAGCTCGGTGTGGACCGGATGCCGTCGCGCTCTGCGTTTTCCTGATACCAGTTAAACAGCGCTTCGGCCTTTGGCGCGTCGCTCAGGCAGGCATCAAGCGTGGCATCCTCCATCCCGGCGGTTTTGGCCAGACGGCGCAGGTCCGCGATGATCCCGGCAGGATCGCCCGTGGCAAGCCACATCTGCTGCTGGGTATAGAGCAGATCGGTGAAGGCAAAGAAGAACTCATCAGTTCCAGCGCAACGTGCAATCATCGAAGCCCAAAGGCCGGGCCGATCAAAATAGACCTCACGATAGACAAAGCGGATCCGACCGGTGTCGATGTAGTTTTCCTTGAGCGCCTTGAACTGATTGGCGTGGAAAGATGCACAATGCGGGCAGGTGAATGAGGCGTATTCGACCACCTCAACCGGCGCATTGGGATCACCCAGCACCATTTCGGTGACCTCTGGTGCGTCCTGCGCCAAGGCCATGCTTGGGATCATCCCGCTAGCGCCAAGGGTCATCATCGTACCGCCACCAGCGGCCAAGAACTGTCTGCGTTTCATATCGTCCTCTGATCAGAGTTTCTGTTTCGTTAACACATTGGTGCCGAGTGCGGCCAAAGCCGCGCGCAGCCCGTCATCCTTCACACCCTCAGATAGGGTGTTTGCGGCAGAACGCACCGCCGGATCGGCGGTTTTCGGTGCTCTTGGCGCAGGTGTGAACTGCGCGCGCCCTTCGGCAAAGCCTGTGGGGGCCGTTTGCGTGATCCGCACACGTGAAATCGCACGATAGCCGTAACATGCGTTTACCTTCTCGCAGATCTGCTCTTTCTGCATTTCCAGCATCGTTGCCTGCGCGCCAGTGGTCAGCAAAGTCAACGTCGCCCCCATGCCACCCTTGCCATAGCTGACGTTCACGGGTGTGGCGATTTGGGCGGTTTGCGCCCCAACAACCTCTGCCCAATGGGTCAGAAGCCGTGTCACGGCAAAGCCCCGCTCTTCGCTGGCCTTGCGGATGCGTGTCTGCATCAGGCTCGCGGCGCGGGAAAAACCCTTGGTCGTGCTGGTGTGGCGTGGCGCTTTCATATCTAAGCCCTATCCTAAGGCGCGGATGCGGCCAAGTCTGCGCGACATGATGGGACAGGGAATAAACATTGCGTGACCTCAGCGATGACTTGCTTTCGTGGTACGACGTCCATGCGCGGGTGATGCCATGGCGGGTTTCCCCTGCCGACAGGCGCGCCGGTGTTGCACCAGACCCCTACGCCGTCTGGCTGTCAGAGGTCATGCTGCAACAGACCACGGTCGCCGCTGTTAGGGAATATCACGCGAAGTTTCTGGGGATCTGGCCCACCGTGGCGGACCTCGCTGCAGCAGATGATGCCGATGTCATGGCCGCCTGGGCGGGGCTTGGATACTATGCGCGCGCGCGGAACCTGTTGAAATGCGCGCGGGCTGTGGTGGCGGAACACGACGGGCAATTTCCCGATACCTATGACGGGCTGATCAAGTTGCCGGGCATTGGCCCTTATACCGCAGCCGCCATCTCGGCCATCGCCTTTGATCGACCCGAAACGGTGGTTGATGGCAATGTCGAACGGGTCATGGCGCGGCTCTACGATATTCACACGCCTCTGCCTGCCGCAAAGCCGGAATTGACCAAAAAAGCCAGCGCGTTGACACCAAAGAGCCGCCCCGGCGACTATGCACAGGCTGTGATGGACCTCGGCGCGACCATCTGCACCCCCCGCAGCCCCGCTTGCGGGATTTGCCCGTGGCGCGACCCTTGTGCGGCGCGTGTTGCCGGAACAGCGGCAGAACTGCCCAAGAAGACCCCCAAGAAGAAAACCCCTACGCGCTATGGCATCGTCTATGTGGCGCGACGCGCGGATGGGGCATGGCTTTTGGAAACACGCCCTGAGACGGGTCTGCTGGGCGGGATGCTTGGCTGGCCGGGGTCAGAGTGGTCTGATGACCCGCGATCCAACCCACCAGTTGACGCAGACTGGCAGGAGTTGGGGGAAGAGGCGCGCCACACCTTTACGCACTTCCACCTGCGCTTGAAGATCATGACAGCGCAGGTGCCATATGACGCGCAACCCGCAGTTGGCACTTTTGTACCCGCATCCGCGTTCCGGCCTGCAAACCTGCCAACGGCGATGCGCAAGGTCTTTGACCTCGCCCATGTGACGTTACGCGATATTTGAGAATTGCGGTGTATCACCATAGGCTGACGCCAAGAGCCAGCCGGGACCGAAGAAGATGACAGACGCCACCCAAGAGCCACAGATCGGGCGCCTTCAGATGGCATTGCCTTTCTGGATGTCGCTTTGGCTGATTCCGATAGCCATTTTCGCGGCCGTGCAAGGCGGCTGGGCAATCGCGCTTTTGCCATTGTCGACGTGGTTTCTGTTTTCAAGCCTCGACTTTGTCGTCGGGCAAATGAACGACAACCCTGATCTCGACACGCCGGAGGATCAACTTTTCTGGTACAAGCTGATCACGATCATCTGGGCGCCGGTTCAACTGGCCACGATCTTTGGCCTCTTATGGTATGTGACCGGCAGCGGCCATCTGCACTGGGCCGAGGAATGGGCGCTGTTTGCCGCACTTGGCATCCTGTCCGGCACGGTCGGGATCACCTACGCGCATGAGCTGATGCACCAGAAACCGAAACTGGAACGCTGGATGGGTGATATCCTGATGACCTCGGTCCTCTACGGGCATTTCCGGAGCGAACACCTGCTGGTTCATCACCGCTACATCGGCACGCCGCGCGACCCGGTGACGGCGCGCTATGGGGAAAGCTTCTATCGGTTCTTTCCGCGGGTTCTCTATCAATCCGCCGTTTCCTCCTTCCGCGCTGAAAAGGGGATGTTCGCGCGTAAGAACCTGCCGTGGTTCCATCGCAGCAATCCGTTCTGGCGCTATGCCGGGCTGCAGATAGGGTTTCTGGTCATCGCCTGGCTGATCGGGGGCGGCTGGGGTCTGTTCCTGTTTACGGTGCAGGCGTTCTGGGCCGTGTTTCAGTTGGAGCTTGTGGATTACATCGAACACTACGGGCTGACGCGCAAACATCTGGGAGACGGCAAGTATGAGCATGTCTTGCCCCGCCATTCCTGGAACGCGACGCAGCAGGCGTCAAACTGGCTCCTGATCAACTTGCAGCGCCATTCGGATCATCACTACAAGCCAAACCGGCGCTTCCCGCTTCTTCAGACCTATGATGCGGATGAGGCCCCGCAGCTACCCTATGGCTATCCGTTGATGACGATGATGGCGCTCTTCCCGCGGCAGTGGCAAAAGACGATGCACCCGCGCATCAAGGCGTGGCGGCAGACGCATTACCCGGAAATCAGTGATTGGACGCCCTACAAGCGCGCAACCAACCCTATGCCGCGCTGAACCGGCCTAGTAGTCTCGAAAACCAGGTTCAAATTCAGACACGGTGAATTCGACCGCTAAGGTATAGCAGTCTTCGGTTTGTTCGACCGAGATTTGGCCGCCCAACTGCATGGCGAAGGCGCGCATCAACTGGCTGCCCATCCCGCCGCTTTCTGCCTTGGGCGTATCGCCAACAGAGTTCGTCATCGTCAAGCTTACGATGTCCGAAACCTGCGATAGTCGCACCTGCATCACGGGGTTGGCCAATGGGTTTGCGCCCATGTACTTCATCGCGTTGGTCGCCGCCTCTGCCACCAAGAGTGACAATGGCACCGCCTGATCCGGGAACAGCCGGACGGGGGCGATTGCCAACTTCAACGCAACCTCTGCTCCGTCCTCGCTGGCGATGTCGAGTGACTTTTCCACGATCTCGATCACCAGTGCACCAGCGTCGACGCGGCCGGCATCCTCGGTCTGGTACAGGTCACGGTGAATTGTGGCGAGTCCAACCACCCGGTCTTGAATCCGCCGCAGGACACCACGGGTCTCGTCTTCCTTGGCGCTTCTGATCTGCATGTTGATGATGGAAGAGATCAGTTGCAGGTTATTTTTGACCCGGTGATGGATCTCTTTCACCAGCACACCCTTTTCATGCAGGGCGTTTTCCAGCTTGGCCTCATCCTGCAGCACGTCGGCGCTCATCCGGCGAAAGTTCTCTTCCAGATTGGCCAGTTCAGTCGGGTAGAAGGCCCTATCTGGCGATGTTGCGAACGTCTGACGGTCCTGCGCAAAACTGTCCATATTGACCCGTAAGCGGCGCAGATGTTGCAGTACAAGGGTTTCCATCGCCATCAGCGCCACGGCCATGCTCGCAAACCACATCAGCACCGGAAAGAGCGAGGCGGACAGCACCTTTGTCATCCAGGAGCTGCCAAGAACATCACGCTCCCATACCGCCATGACTGTGAACGGGGCGCCCTCGATGCTCACAACTGAATACCCCCGTGTGACCCCTCGCGCATTGTCAGCCTCGAAGAATTGCTGCGCACCTTGACCCAGGTCGACCAGATCAATCGCTGCGGGGAGCTCTTCAGCGGCCCGCTCCAGACTCGCCCTCGCCGTCAGGACCTGCCCTGCGTCGTTGAACGTCAGCAGATCAACCAAGCCCGGCGCAGTTGTCAAAGAGTTGGTTTCAGGCAAATTCTCATGCGGGATCGAAACGGAGACTAAACCGGCAAAAACACCGTCAACCTCAAACGGTTCAGATACGATGATGACGGACTGACCGCTGGCCGGCGCAGCGGGATTGGCGACAATTGCGGAAGCCTGCGCCGCCATGGAGTCATCGAAGCCGGGATAGCCGCTGAAGTCGATTGCGGCGTCAAAGGACGAGCAATCGGTCACACCGGACAGTGGCAAGACACCGACAAAACTGAAATCCGGGTCCTGGTCGATAAACGGTCCGAGCAGCGGCTGGCACTGTGTGGGGTCGTCCAGCAGTGCCGGGGCGATAGCGCCAAAAAGACGTGCAGCACCTACCGCGCGTTCGATCAGCAACTGCTCTTCCCTTGCGATTTCCGCCGTCTGCGCCAAGAGCGCCTGATTTGCCGTCTCGCGTGCACCGACTGACAATTGCGCGGTCTGGTAAATGGCGATTGAGCCTAGCGGCAACAGGGCGATGGTGAGCAACGCCACAAGCTGAACACGCAGCCCTCGATACCATTTCCCGAAGATCATGACGGCAGATTGGGGCTTCCGACGACTGCCATTGTCGCGGAGTCCGTCAGCTCAAGAACGTCATCATCGTCCAGTTGCAAGAGTTCGGTCAGTTTTGCCCGCGCGCGGTTCACGCGGCTTTTCATCGTGCCGGTTGCGACACCGCACATCTCAGCGGCGTCGTCGTAGGAAAACCCGGATGCACCGACAAGGATCAGCGCCTCGCGGTGTTCATCAGCGAGTTGATCAAAGGCAACCTTGAAATCCCGCATTTGCAGCTTGCCGTCATGATCAGGCTTGACCGACAGACTGTCCGAGAAGGCATTGTCGACGTCAGCCACCTCGCGGTTCAGCTTGCGGCGCGACGAATAATAGGTGTTACGCAGGATGGTGAAGAGCCAGGCGCGCATGTTTGTCCCGACCGCGAACTTGTCCATGTTCGTCCAGGCCTTGAGGACAGTATCCTGCATCATGTCGTCGGCAGTTGCGCGGTTACGTGTCAGGCTGAGCGCGAAGGCGCGCAACGCGGGCAGATGGGTGACGAGTTCGTCACGTGGATCCACCCTGCTCATTTCTCATCCTTCTTTTCGGCATCCTGCGCGCGCAGGACCATCAGAAGGTCAAGGATCTGGTCCGGCATCTCGTCCTTCTCAAGATCCGCGAAAACGCGTTTGAGGTTCTGGTCAATATACTGGTCGATCCGCTTTTGCTTTGGATCGTTTTCACTTGTCATGATGAAGACCAGCCTCATGTTATTGTTAAGCGCGCACAGAATTTAACGCATGATGATAGGGTTTGGTTCCCTCTAAAATAACAAAGGTTCTTACCAATGAACGACACCACCACAGAACCGACATTCTCTGATCTGCTTGCCGAACAGCTGCCATATTTGCGCCGCTATGCGCGGGCGCTTACCGGATCCCAGGCCCGAGGCGACAAATATACCGTCGCAACGCTCGAGGTAATCCTGAAAGACCGCAGCGATTTCGACAATGACGACCCGATAAAAGTCAGCCTGTTCAAATGCTTTCATGCGATCTGGCAGACATCGGGGCAGATGTTTGCTGATCCAGAGGATGAAATTCGTGGTCGTGCGCATGGGTTGCTCGCAAGGCTGACCGCAAACTCGCGCGAGGCGCTTTTGCTGCGCACGATCGAAGAGTTTTCGATCAATGACATTGCGACGATCATGCGGATCGAACCAGATGACGTTCGTGGATTGATCCGATCGGCAAACGACGAGCTGACACAAAGCGTGCAGGGCCGGGTGATGATCATCGAGGATGAGCCGATCATTGCCACCGATCTTTCCAGTATTGTCAGCGATCTGGGGCATGAGGTGACAGGCATCGCCAGAACCCATGCAGAAGCGCTTACGCTCGGCGAAACCCAGCCCGCCGACCTGATCCTTGCAGACATCCAGCTTGCCGATAATTCCTCTGGCATTGATGCGGTGAACGATCTTTTGCAGCAGATGGATGTGCCCGTGATCTTTATCACCGCTTTCCCGGAACGTTTGCTGACCGGGGATCGGCCGGAACCGGCGTTTCTGATCTCAAAACCATTTCAGGAAGCGCAGGTGCAGTCGGCCGTCAGCCAGGCCATGTTCTTTGCGTCTACCGCGACGCTGAAGAACTAGCGCACCCCCTCCTGTGTTGAACCTGGGTCGTGCTGCGAGCCATCACGTTGATGGCAATGTCGCGCTTGTCGCGGTGATCGACAAGGTTGTCGAGGCCGCGGACGAGGTTGAGACAATCTCTGTTGACGAGGTAGTCACACGCGTCGGCAGTGCCGGGATCACACCGCTTCTGCTTTTGCCTGCCATCGCTGTTGCAACACCGCTCAGCGGTATTCCGTTCTTTTCAACCTTGATGGGGGTGCTGATCTTTCTTGTGTCCTTGCAACTGTTGTTGCGGCGCAGCGAGGTTTGGTTGCCCCATTGGCTGTCGCGCAAGGAAGTGAGCGCTGCCCGGCTGTCTGCTGCATTTCGCCGGATCCGAGGTATTGCCGCCTGGATGGATCGCCACACCCACAACCGGCTTGATCTGCTGTTTCGCAGGCCGCTGATCTTTGTGCCGCAAGGGGTATGCCTGCTGTCCGGGGCGATCATGCCAATATTGGAGTTCATACCCTTTTCCTCATCCATTCTGGGGGTCGGTGTCACGGTACTGGCCATTGGTTTGCTGGCGCGTGACGGGCTAATTCTGCTTTTGGGCCTACTGCCTTATGCAGGTGTTGCTGCATTGGTTTTCGGCGCCGCAACGTAAAGGCCCTGCAACACATGCTGCAGGGCCATTGTTGGTCTGCATCGGCGGTTATGAAGTGCGCCAGACCACCCTTGCGATCAGCGTTGCCACGAACAGTCCAGAGAAGATGAAAAACAGGATTTGGGCCACCCCGGCAGAGGCCGCGGCGAAACCACCGAACCCGAAAATGGCTGCGACAACCGCAACCAGCAGGAATGCGAGTGCGTAGGACAACATGATGTGCTCCTCTCGTGTTCCATTAACCGCAGATGAATTCCGCAGTTTCCGGGGACCCAACACACGAGGGCGCAAGGCGTTCCAACCAAGGTTTGAAAAGTGAACCGTTCAGCGTTCTGTCAGCTTCAGCTCGATCCGGCGGTTCTGGGCGCGGGCCTCTGGCGTGTCAGCCGGGTTGATCGGTTGAAACTCACCAAATCCATTGGCGGCCAGTCGGCGCGGGTCAAAGGCCAGCTGTTCCGTCATGAAGCGCACAACCGATAGGGCGCGGGCCTGGCTCAATTCCCAGTTGTCAGCAAAGCGACCACCGCCGCCAACGGGGATGTTGTCGGTGTGGCCATCGACCCGGATCACCCAATCAATGCCTTCGGGGATGTCATCGGCAATGCCGCGCAGGATATCGGCGATGCCGGCAATCTCATCCGCCCCGGCAGGTGAAAGGTTCGCGCTGCCCGGCTGAAACAGAACCTCAGAGTTAAAGATAAAGCGGTCACCCTCGATCCGCACCCGCTCTTCACCTTCCAGAAGCTGGCGTAACTCACCAAAAAACTCTGACTTGAAGCGTGACAGATCTTCAGCCTCTGCGGCCAGGCGTTCTGCCTCTTCCTCCAGTCGCGCGGCTTCGGCCTCCAGCCTGAGCCGCTCTGCCTCTTCGAGGGCACGGCGTTGGCGTTCTTCGGAAACCACCCGGGCGAGCGCGGTGTTCAGCTGTGCGCCAAGGCTTTCGATCTGCACCTGCGCCTCGCGATCCGCTTCTTCTGCAAGGTTCAGCAGTGTCTGCAGGTTGCCGACCTGATTGCGCAGTTCCGTGATCTGTTCGTTGAGCAGGGCAACCTGACGCTGGCTTTCCGCTGTCAGCGCCTCTTGCTGGGCCAATTCTTCATTGGCGAGCGCCAGCAGGCTTTCTTGCTCATCCGCTTCGCTCGCGGCATCCCCCCGCAAACGCGCGATTTCAGCGCGGGCCTCTGCCAGTTGCAAAGTCAGGCTGTCTGTTTCCCCTTCAAGATCGCCACGCAGGGTCTCCAATTCCGCCTGCGCCGCGCGGGCAGCGGCCAACAGGGTAAGCGTGTCTTCGGCCTCTTGCCGTTGCCGTTCGAGGTTGAGGGTCATCGCCGTCAGCTCTGTATCTGCGTTGGCCAACCGTTCGCGCAGCGCCTCGGCTGCGGCGGCATCAGCGATTTGGTCCGCTTCCAGCTCTGTAATGCGCGCGGTATTGACGTCTTGCTCGGCTTCGAGATCAGCGACCAGCGCCTCCAACGCTTCCCGGCGGGCCGCAGCAAGGCGGGCCGCTTCTACGCCCGCGTCAATCTCACTGCGGGCATCGGCGAGGGCGAGGTTGAGCGCCTCTTGCTCGGACAGCAGCCGTTCCTGTTCAGCCTCCAACCCGGCAATGTTTTCAAGTGCGGCACTCCGCTCGGTCAAGAGGCCTGCAACCTGCGCCTCAAACTCCGTGATCTGGCTTTGTGCCTGCGCCAGTGCCTGATCCTGCTGGTCGCGTTCAGCGATCAGGGCGGCAATCCTGCCCGCCTGCCGCTCGGCTTCCGCGTTCGCTGCATCAAGGCTGTCGGAAAGCGACGCAGAGCGGTCCCGTTCCAGCCCGAGCGTTGCTGATAGTGCTGCGACTTCACTGGTCAGAGCATCCAGTTCACTTTCTTGCCCGGTGATCTGTTGGCGCAACACAAACTGAATGACCATAAAGATCGTCAGCACGAACATCAGGACCAGCAACAGGCCCGTCATCGCATCGACGAAGCCCGGCCAGATGGCGTTCTGGAAACGGTTGGAAGATCTACGGCTAAGCGCCATGGATCAGCCGCCTTCCCGGATCGCACGGGCCAGATTGGAGATTTCTGCGCGCAGATCGCCAACGCTTTCCGCGCGGCCCGCGGCCATTTCCTCGGTCAGGCGCAAGAGCTGGACATCGATCGAGCGCAGGCGCATTCGGCTCTCTGCATCAATCCCGTCACCACCTGTTTGATCCAACCTGCTGATCAGCGCCTCTTGGCCCTGTGCTACCCGTTCCAGCATGGCAACACTTGCATCGTTTTCGGACCCAGCAGCGAGTGTTTCAATGGCGGTGGCCAGTTGCCCAAACCGGCGCTCGTTTTCTTCGCGGTCGGCATCGGCCTGCCCCATCGTCATCTGGATCGTATCCATCAGCTCACCCAGCTGATCCACGAATGCGCCCATGACACCTATGTCTGCGCCGCCGCCCTCTTCACCATCCACGCCGATGCGCGTGATGGTCGACAGCCACTCTTCCAACTCGCGGTAGAACCGGTTTTGGCCGTGACCGGCGAAAAGCTCCAACAGACCCACAACAAGGGACCCCGCAAGGCCCAGCAAAGAGCTTGAGAAGGCCGTGCCCATGCCGCCCAACTGGGCTTCAAGGCCGGATTGCAGGCGGGCAAAGATGTCCGCGCCGCTTTCACCCTCACCAGGGTTCAGGGAACGGATCGTTTCCACCAGTGCAGGGACTGTGGTTGCCAATCCATAGAAGGTGCCCAGAAGGCCAAGGAAGATCAGGACGTTGCCAATATAGCGGGTAATCTCCCGGTCTTCGTCGATCCGTTGCGCGACGGAATCAAGGATCGAGCGACCGGAGGATGACGACAGCTGTGTGCGTGCCCCGCGCTGACGCAACAGAGTGGCCAAGGCCGCCAGAAGGGAAGGTGCCGCGCTGTAGGAATGGCCGCCCGCATCGCGGGCAAATCTTTCGATCCAGCGCACCGAATTCATCATCAGGAACACCTGATTGAAGCAGGACAAAACCCCTAGCACAAACACCGCGAAAATCGCGCCATTCAGATAGATGTTGGCCATGAAAATGCCGGTGATCTCTTCCAACCCGAGGTAGAGCCCGGCCCCGACAAGGCCGAGCACAATCAGCATGAACAAAAGCTGGCGAATGGGTTGTGAAAACTGCGGCTGCGCCTTTGGTTCCCGTTTTTCTGGCACGGAGTGGCGTCCTTATATGGTGGCTCGGTGTCTCGCCATATCACGATATGGGATCACCTGTTGAAACCCAAGCGAATTTGGCGTGCTCATGTTGCCGTCAAATCACGCACCCGCGTGACCAGCCAAGCCATATCTGCATCCTTGATCCCCAACTGATCCAGATGCGCAGCAGTGTTGAACAAATATTCAGCGTTTAGCCCGCGCCCGCCATGTGCAAAGGCGATCATCTGGGCCTGCTTTTCAAGGTCAAACTGGCAGTACTGCCGATGGTCGCGGTTGATGATATAGGCAAGCGCCTCGATCTCGCGTCCGTCGTCGGCCACCAGCGGCACGGTGTCTTCGTAGTAGGCAGATGAAATCAATTCACGCTCGCGCAGCATGGTGAGAACGGCACCCTCTTCCTGGGCAGCGACCTCAAACGCCACGCCAGTGCAGCGCGCGCCGTCTTCAGCGTCGAGCGCCAGCACAAGGCCCGGATCCTCCTCTGTCCCGCGATGATGGATAGAAAGCATGCAAAAGCTGCGATGATAGCCATCAAGCCGGGCACGCAGCTGGCTAGCCGGGGTAAACCCCGGATTCCACAGAAGTGAGCCGTATCCAAAAACCCAAAGCGCCATAGGACCCTCTATTGCGATGGGTCCATAAACACTGAAACTACGGAAACCGAAAGGGCCTAGCCCACCCGCATCAGATCACCGAAGATCGCGGTGCTGTGTTCCTGAAGATAGATGCGCAGCCACGGGGTATAGGCGCCAGGATGGCGCGCCACATCGGCACAAAGTTCATAGAAATCGACCCACTTTGTAGCCATCACCTCTGACGGGTTTGGCGTGATCTTCAAGTTGTTCGGGGCGTCGGCTACAAAAACCTCAACCACCTCATGCTCGATCAAACCATTGCCTACCTCGGCCCGATATTCGATCTGGTCGCGATGCGTGGGGTAGAGCCCGGTGATCCCCAGTTCTTCTTGCAGCCGTCTGACGGCGCAGTCGGTCGCATCCTCGTCCCAGTCGGGATGGGTGCAGCAGGTGTTCGCCCAAAGCCCCGGCGTGTGATATTTGCCCAGTGCCCGCTGCTGGATCAGCACACGGTTCTTGTTCATCACAAAGACACTGACAGCCTTGTGTTTGAGCCCGCGAAGATGCGCGTCGAGCTTTTCCACCGGTTTCAATGTGCCGTTTTCCCAGGCCGGGATCATGATTGTCATGTGCTAAGCGGCGATACGAGCCGTGTGAGATGTGCCAAATTCTTGATCCCGATTTTCAGGTGCGCCATCGGGCGCGCCTTGACGAGCTTCTTGTTCATATAGGCCTCGAAGGTCAGCCTTTGCACGTCGACATCATGACACAGGGACACAAAGCGCTCGCGCCGTTCGTCGCTGCGGTAATAGGCGTTCTGCATCGCACCCAGCACGCGGAAGACCTGCTTGTGTTCGCGCATGAAAAGTTTGCGGGCAAGGCGCAGATCCTGCACCCGTCCGCTGGTCAACGTGGCTGCCGCCGCGGTGGCCGCTACGCGGCCCCCGAGCATCGCATAGTAGATCCCTTCGCCAGATGAAGGCGCCACCACACCTGCCGCATCACCAGCGAGGACCACGTCCTTACCGTTGTCCCATCTTTCCAATGGTTTCAAGGGGATAGGCGCACCTTCCTTGCGGATCGTCTTGCAGTCAGCAAGGCCAGAGGCGGCGCGCAGATCTGCCGTCGCTTGTTTGACGTCTACTGATTTGATCATGGACCCCATGCCGACGCTGGCCTGCCCGCCGTGGGGAAACACCCAGCCGTAGAAGTCCGGCGAAATACGCCCGTCATAGACCACGTCACAGCGTTTCGGATCATAGGTTTCGGTGAGCTCGGGGGCCTCGATCACCTCGTGATAGGCGATCACATAGGGGATCTTGTCGCCGTCCTTTACCTCGGCCCGTGCGACGTTAGACCGCGCACCGTCGGCACCAATGACCAGCTTGGTGTCCAGCACCATCTGATTGCCGCTGACTTTGTCGCGATAGTGGACATGGGTGCCCTCTGCATCCCGGCTGATCTTGGTGAAGGTCCCGGTATAGCGGTGCGCGCCCGCCTGCCGCGCGCGGTTGCGCAGGAATTCGTCAAAATGCTCTCGGTCAACCATGCCGACATAGCCGTTTTCGATTGGGATATCGACGCGCCGTCCGGTCGGAGAGATCATGCGCGCAGTCTGGACTTTCGCCACGATCTGTTCATCGGGGATGGCGAAATCCGCGATCAGGCGCGGCGGGATAGCACCGCCACAGGGTTTGATCCGCCCTTCCCGGTCGATGAAGGCCACCGTGTGACCTGATCGCGCCAGATCTTCGGCTGCGGTGGCACCGGATGGGCCTCCGCCCACAACAACGACATCATATTGCATCTCTCACTCTCCCGGAACGAGGGTTGGTTGGGCGCGGCCATGCTCCATGATCCGCGCGGCCATCAAGGTGGCGGCAATGAAGAGGGCGCCTTCAAACAGGAACACACTGCCAAAGGCCTGCGCGTCACTCAGGCTTGCACGCAGAAGATCAACCATAGCCGCCCCGAAAAGCCCGCCAAAGCCTGCGGCAATCGCCTGTGCTGCGCCCCAAAGACCCATGCGCGTGCCTTCCCGCCGCTCTTTCCCATTGCCGGCCAGCGCCATCATTGAACCGATCGCGGCAACAGCGAACATCCCATTGAAGAAGCCCAGCATCACGACAGCAGGCACCAAGGGCGCCCCCGGCCCCGCAGGCCCCAAAAGCGCGATGACGGCCAGCGCGGCGGCAGAGCCGACACAGCCTGCCATGACCCAGCTGCGCAATGCGCCGCGTTTCAGCCCTGTCGCGATGATCCCAACGGACAACATGCCCAGGAACACCCCACCATTCTGCGCACCGGAAAGGGAGGTCGACTGACCAGGCGTGAAGGCGAAAACGAGCCCCGCATAAGGTTCGAGGATCAACTCTTGCATGAAATAGGCGGTCATCGACAGAAACACGAAGATCGTGAAATTCCGCGCGTCACGCTCACGCCAGACCTCTGCCAACCCTTCAAGGAAGGGGGTTGAGTCAGGCTCGCGGGTCGCGATCAGGTTTCGCTCCACACCCCAGACGGCAAGGCAGGTCATCAGGAAGGCGGTGACGACAACAGAGCCGACGATCCGCAACAGCAGCGCAGGCGTGTAAGGGTCGATCAGTTGCCCAACAATGCCCGCTGTCATCGCGATCCCGAAGATCATCATCAGCCATGTGATAGTCGCGGCCGCTGCCCGGCGGTGCGGCGCGGTTGTTGTCGCCAGCAGTGCAAGCAGCGAGGTGCCAGAGGCCCCGACCCCAAGACCGATCAGCGTGTAGGCGACGATCGACAGGATCAGGCCCAGCGTATAGGACGCGGGAAACAGCATCACGCCCACCGCCGCGAGAAACGCGCCCAAACCCAAGGCCGCCATGCCACCGACGATCCAGCGTGTCCGCTGCCCACCGGCATCGGAATAGAACCCCCAATGCGGGCGCGTCAGCTGAATCGCATAGTGCAAACCGACCAGCAGCCCCGGCAGGATCGCAGGTAGGGCCAGTTCCACGACCATCAGCCGGTTCAGGGTTGATGTCGTCAGCACCACAATTGCGCCCAGCGCCATTTGGACAAGGCCAAGCCGGAAAATCTGCGCCCATGACAGCGTCATGCGACCACTCCCACCCCGCGCAGCGCGATGGCCGCAATCATCATGCCACTGATGTAGAAAAGGATGCCCATACCCTGATACCAAGGCGTGCGGCCTTCTGGGTCCTGCATCAGCACGCGCATCGCGCCAAGCTGCACACCCAGCATCATCGTGACACCCAGACCGGCAATAGGTTGCCCCAGTGCCAGCAACAGCAGGATCACAACCACTTGCGGCACCGCCATGACCCAACAGGCGACCAGCGCCGCATTCTCTGGACCAAGAACGACTGGCAGAGACCGCAGCCCCATTTTCCGGTCGCCCTCAATCGCCTTGAAGTCGTTCAGCGTCATGATGCCATGCGCGCCAAGGCCATAAAGAATGGCAACGGCGATGACATAAGCATTCGGTGCGCCTGCCGTGACAACCGCGGCGCCGGTGATCCAAGGCAAAGTCTCATACGCCAGCCCACACAGGCCCGGACCCCAAATACCAGAGCGCTTGGCGCGAAGGGGCTCTGCGGAATAGGCCCATGCGGCCATCACGGCCAGGACGGTCGCGCCAAAGCCCCAGGGACCCAGTTGATAGCCGACGGCCAGACCAAGACCCGTCATGGCCAGCGCGATATAAAGCCCCCAACGCCCCGGAATGCGCCCCGATGGAATTGGCCGTTCGGGTTCGTTGATCGCGTCGACGTGCCGGTCGCACCAGTCATTTGCCGCCTGGCTCATCCCGCAGACAATCGGCCCGGCCAGCACCAGCCCCAAAAGGACCAATGGCCAGTGATCCAGCGGGTTCGCGCCAGAGGACACGACACCACAAAGATACGCCCACATCGGCGGGAACCACGTATGAGGCTTCAGCAATGTCAGCGTGGCCCGCAGCTCTGGCAGACGCCGCGCAGGGGAAGCAGACTGTAAATCAGACGTGACACTCATATTGTCAGTTTAGAATGACATTGCGCGTCACAGCAAGTGTAAACCCACGCTGACACTGCGCCAAACCGTCACCCCTGATTTCAGAAATATCGCGCCACGCGAAACAACGCTTGCGCTGTGTCATTTCCTGCCGCAACGTCCGCCCAAAGCGCTTTGAGGGGAGTGAGTCGCATGGCGATCAAAGCAATTGTCTGGGGTGAGAACGTCCACGAACAGACCAACGGCATTGTCGCAAACATCTATCCTGACGGCATGCACGCCGCGATTGCGGCATCGCTGCGCAGCGCGGGAATCGATGCGTCGACGGCAACGTTGCAGGAACCAGAACACGGGCTGACAGAGGCGCGTCTGGCAAACACCGATGTGCTTTTGTGGTGGGGGCACGCCGCGCATGGCGATGTCGATGATGCTGTTGTGGACCGTGTGGCAGACCATGTGCTGTCAGGCATGGGGCTGATCCTGCTGCACTCTGCCCACTTCGCCAAGATCTTCAAAAAGCTGATGGGAACCGCCTGCAACCTCACCTGGCGCGAGGCGGGTGAGCGGGAACGTCTTTGGGTCACGTCGCGCAATCACCCGATTGCGGCAGGCCTGCCGGACCATTTTGAACTCGAAAACGAAGAAATGTACGGCGAGCCTTTTGGCGTGCCAGAACCACTCGAAACCGTTTTTATCAGCTGGTTTCGGGGCGGTGAAGTGTTCCGCTCGGGCCTGACCTACAAGCGGGGTGCGGGCAACATTTTCTACTTCCGTCCCGGGCATGAAACCTACCCCACCTATCACGACGCAAACGTGCAGCGCGTGATCGCGAATGCCGTCAACTGGGCCTACAACCCGGCGCCACGGGTCACAGGCGTGCATGATGCGCCAAACGTCCCCATCGAACAGGCGCTGGAGCCGATAGAAGAACGCGGCCCGCGCCTGCACAAGGCCGGCGAGGAAGGCTTTCGCTGATGCGGCTTATCATTGTGGGGACCGGGGCGATGGCGCGCAGCCACGCCAATGCCTTTGCCGAGATTGACGGGGTCAGCATGGTTGCCGCGGTTGACCTGAACCCCGATGCACTCTCTGATTTCATGGCGGAGTTTGACATCCCGCGCGGCTTTGCGAGCCTTGATGAGGCGCTGGCGTGGGGAGAGTTCGACGCGGCCGCCAATGTGACACCTGACCTGATCCATCACCGCACCACCATGCCGCTGCTGCGCGCGGGCAAACATGTGCTTTGTGAAAAGCCGCTGGCCAGCAATCACGCGGATGCCGTGGAAATGGCAAAGGCCGCGGCAGATGCCGGCGTCGTCAACATGGTCAACCTCACCTATCGGAACGTACCTGCGGTGATGCAGGCCGCCCAGATGGTGCGCGATGGGGCCATCGGCGACGTCCGGCATTTTGAAGCGTCCTATCTGCAAAGCTGGCTGACCCAGAACGCCTGGGGGAACTGGGACAAGGACCCCCAGTGGCTCTGGCGGCTGTCCACTGATCATGGCTCAATGGGTGTCCTGGGTGACGTTGGTGTGCATATCCTTGACTTTGCAACACTGGTCGCCGGGGCCGATGTCACCAGCGTCTCATGCCGGTTGCAGACGTTCGAAAAGGCACCTGACGGCAAGATTGGGGAATACACGCTGGACGCAAACGACAGTATGGCAATGCATCTTGCGCTGGACAGCGGCGCGATCGGGGTCCTGCATGCCAGCCGCTTTGCAAGCGGGCATCTCAATGATCTGCGCCTGCGCATCTACGGCACGCTAGGCGGGCTGGATGTCCGCTACGAAGATGCCAAGAGCCAGCTCTTCATCAGCACGGGCGATGACCTGCTGACGGGGACGTGGCAACCGGTGGACACACCCGATGTGCCGACAAACTTCGCACGTTTCGCCAAGGCGGTACAGGACGGCGAGCAGGTCTATCCGGACTTCGCGCGCGGTGCGGCGCTACAGCAGGTCCTTGACCTTGCGCTTTGGTCAGACACCGATCAACGGCGCGGTCAGGTGGTCAGGGCCGACTGACACCCGTGATTTTCGAAGAATTGTTCCTTTAAGCCCGCCTTCACCATCGCCATGCGACTGCCAGCCTCGGGGGATCGAGAAAGGTGGAACCATGCGGGATACGTCCAACGCGCCAACAATCATCAAGCGCAAGAAAGTCGTCGGCGGTGACGGCCATCATGGCGGCGCATGGAAGGTGGCTATTATTCGGGTCCTCTTAGATGTGGCGCTTTGCACCGGCTTGGTTCGGGAAACCGCAAGTTCCTTGCGGGTTGAAGCGTCATTCTGACGAGAGCGACCGTTGCCTGCGGCACCGGCCCGCCTTTTTGGCGTCGGGTCGGGTAGACCAATTCAGGCTGAACAAGCTGTTAAAACCTCTTGCCGAAATGGATAGAATTTGAGTGAATTCACGCCTTTTTTTCGAGCGTGCTGCGAACGGTCCGCACAACATCCCGCGTGCCGGACTGGTCGTAGACACCAAGCCCATCGCGCACTTCTTTCAGTGCCGCCAATCGGCCTTGTGCGGCCTGGACGCCATTCATGGCCGCCTGCAACAAGGCCTGATTGGCATCAATTCTGGCTTTGACCCCACGCAGCTTTGCGGGCGGCAACCTGCTGCCATCGATTTGCGCCAGCAGATCCGCCTTGACCTGAGCAATACCCGGCAATGCCTCATAGTTCGCCGCAAGAATGGCGCCCTTTTCGTCAGACAGAACCATCTCAAGCTCGTAAAGCGCCTTAGCCGTCATCGAATCGGACCTTCAGGGCTTCGAACAGGGCTTCGGCAAGACCGATGCCACCGGCCTCCACCATCGCCTCTGCCTGTGCGTCGCGCAGAAACGATTGAAATTGTTCTTCCCCTGCACCACCGCCAAAGCTGGATTGCTGCGCACCAAGACCCGCCGACTTCAACATTTCGGCCAGAAACGTCGCCTCCAGCTTCTTGGCAGCCTCACGCAGCTGCGCATCATTGCTTGCGAATGCCAGCAGGGCCGCTGTCGGCCGTGGTGCTGGCAGATCAGGGATCACAGTCATGGGATTCTCCGTCATGGTGTCGCAGCGCAAATTGACCGGCACTCCTAAACATTCAGTAAGTTTTCTCTGTCATCTGCTGCAGCGACATAGCTGAGATCGGAGAACCGATGATACCCACGCTGCTGACAGAGGCCGCGCCGACGCCCAAGACCGCGAACGCTTCCGGCACCGCGAATGAGGACATGGCAGAGGCAGAAGGCTTTGCGACTGTCTTTGCCGATCTGGAAGCCGAGCCAACGCTGGAAGAGGCGCTGCCAGACCCAACTGCGGGCTTGGTTGCCGCAGATGTCACACCTGAGACCCCCGTGGAAGACACGGAAACGGTCGACCCTGAAGGCGTCCCAACAACGGCGGAGCCTGAAGCAGAGGTCGCGCTTCCTGATACGGCCGCCTTTGCACCTGACGTCGTTCCCGCGCGCATGCGGGCCACCATCGCGCAGCCTGAGGCAGATTTGCCGCGCCCGGTCCCGCAAACGCAGGCGACCGGTATTGATGCAAGGACCACGCCACCACCGCAAAAGCCAAACACCCCTGCCGCGGCCACGGCCCTAACAACCGCACCGGGGCAAACCGTTGCAGAAGCCGCCGTTGCCAAGGACCGGCCCTTGAATAAGCGTGCGGCACCCCCAAAGGACCTGCCAGCACCAACGCCCATCTCAATTCAAGCCAAGGCGCAGCCGACGCAACCTGCCGCGCAACCTGCGCCAGCCGTTCCTGCGCAACTGAATCTGCAGCCAGAAACGCGTGAGCAAAAACTGCCTGCCCGACACCGCATCGAGGGGCCCGCGTCACCGCAAACTACACTAGCAGCGCCAGCGCCCGTGGCGCCGCCACCGGCGGTTGCCCTGGCGCAGGCAATGCCTGTGGCGATGGCAGAGGGAAAAGACCTGCGCCCTTTGCTGACGGCGGAGCCTGACTTTGCCGCACAGATCCTGAATGCGGAACGCCAGGCGGCAACACCCATGACCTCAACCGCAGCACCACCGACGGCGGGTGCCGAAACCGCGCGCCAGATCGCCAGCCAGATCGGCCTCGCGATTTCGCAGCAGCCGGGCAAACCGGTGGAAATCGCACTGCATCCCGAAGAACTTGGGCGGGTCAGGTTCAGCCTCTCGGCGGGTGATGGGGTCGTCGTGATGGCACTGCAGGCGGAACGCGCCGAAACGCAGGATCTGCTGCGCCGCCATATCGACGTGCTGGCGCAAGAGTTGCGCGCGCTTGGGTACGACAACCTCAGCTTCTCGTTCGGATCAACCGCGCAGGGGCAAGCGGACGGCAATGAGGGCGACACCCCGGCGACAAACCAGCCTGTCACGGAAGAGACCACGGCCTCGGTCCCGCCACAGCAATTGATTACCACAACTGGCCTCGACCTCCGACTGTAAGGATCATCATGGAAATCACGCAATCACAGCAACCCAATCCAACGCTTTCACCGGCGCCCTCTCCGGCGGAAACGACGGCAACACAAATCAACTCCGACTTTGAGATGTTTCTGCAGATGCTGACCGCACAGATGCAGTATCAGGACCCGCTGAACCCGATTGATTCCACCGACTACGCGACACAGCTTGCCACGTTTTCGGGCGTTGAGCAGGCGGTGAAAACAAACGAGTTGCTCGAAACGCTGACAACGCAGATGGGCGGCGGCAGCTTGGCCGATATGGCCGCATTGGTCGGGAAAGAGGCGCGAGCAGCGGTTCCAGCTTACTTCGACGGCGCCCCGATCAATCTGACACCCAAAACCACCGCCGTGGGCGATACGCGCGTTCTGGTCGTGACGGATGCGCAGGGCCTGGAAGTTGGGCGAGAGATCATCCCCAACGGCGAAGAAGACATTGCTTGGGCAGGTGTGACAAGCACCGGCGCACCGCTGTCAGCGGGGCTCTACAGTTTCAGCGTTGAGACACTGTCATTTGGCGAGGTTATCGCTCAGGACCCGATTCAGGTTTACAGCCGTGTGACAGAAGTCCGCTTTGATGCCGGGACCACAACCTTACTGCTGGAAGGTGGTGCCAAAGTGCCAAGTGATCAGGTCACAGCGCTGCGCGACCCGGCATAGTTGTCGAAGCTCTGTACTGTCTGAGACATGGGAGGAGGCACTGCCCCCGTCCCGTTAGAACTCCCCGGCAGTATTTGGGAACATGGGAAGTGGGGAGTGTCACCCGCTAGAGAAGCGTCAATATCCACGCCCCACCAACGATCACGGCGCCCAGCGCCATCCATGACAGGCGTGCGATACGGCGCTGAGGCTTGGGTTCCGGCGGTGGATTGTTGAGGCGGATCAGCGCCTCTTCTGCCAGTCGGGGCAATTGCGGGCCATAGCGCGACAGGATTTGCGCCGTCTTGGCGAGATCGCGCAGCAGCGCCTTTGGCCCAATGCTCTGTTTGATGTAATCCTCGACCACCGGCTTCGCGACGTCCCAGATGTTCATGCGCGGATCGAGCGACCGGGCGACACCTTCCACCACGACCATCGTGCGCTGCAATAGGATCAGTTCCGTCCGGGTTTCCATCCCGAAACGCTCGGTCACCTCGAAGAGGTAGCTGAGCACGCGCGCCATGGAAATCCGGCTCGCGTCCATGCCAAAGATCGGCTCGCCCACAGCACGCAGGGCGCGGGCAAATTCATCCACATCGCGGTCAGCGGGCACATAGCCCGCTTCAAAATGCACCTCTGCCACACGCTGATAGTCCCGGCGGATAAAGCCAAAAAGGATCTCTGCATAGACGCGACGGGTGTATTCGTCGATCCGGCCCATGATGCCAAAGTCATAGGCAATGATGTCCCCGTTCGGGGCAACCTTCAGGTTCCCCTGATGCATGTCGCCGTGAAAATAGCCGTCCCGCAGCGCATGGTTCAGAAACAGTTGCAGGACGCGGTTCGCCAGCACCCGGCGGTCATGCCCCGCCGCATCCAAGGCATCGTTGATCCCGATGTTGGTGCCTTCAGCCCAATCAAGCGTCATCACGCGACGGCTGGACAAGTGCCAGTTGATCTTGGGGACCTGAAAGCCCGTGTCGTCTTTGGTTGTCGCGGCAAATTCTGCCGCAGCGGCACTTTCGAGCCGCAGGTCGAGTTCGCCCATCACCACGCCCTCGAAATGGGTGATCACGTCAATGGGGCGCAGGCGGCGGGACGCGGGCGACAGGAACTCGATGGCCCGTGCGGCGAAATAGAAAGCGTCGATGTCCTTGCGAAAGGCCCTTTCGATGCCAGGACGCAGGATTTTGACCGCCACCGCCTGCCCGCTATCGGCCAGATGCGCCTTGTGCACCTGCGCCAAGGAGGCAGCCGCGAGTGGTTCTGAAAACGTCGTGAAAATCTGGTCAATGGACTGACCCAACTCACGCTGGATGGTCTCTTTCGCCTCGCGCATGGAAAACGGCGGCAGCTTGTCCTGCAGGACGCGCAGCTGCACGGCCAGTTCATCCCCAACCACGTCCGGCCGGGTGGATAGAATCTGGCCGAACTTCACATAAGCCGGGCCAAGGGCGGTGAGCGCGCGCACCGCCGGGGGCGTGGTCGGGTCACCTTTGTAGCCCAGCCACCGGAACGGCCAGGCGAAGACGCGCAATGTGGCGCGCAAGAGCGGCGGCGCGTCCATCGCATCCAGCACCACCTTCATCGCGCCGGTACGCTCAAACGTGGCGCCGGTGCGGATCAGGCGAATAATGTTGTGGGGGCCACGCACCTTTCAGAGTTTCCAGCCAGAATGCAACGCAGCGACGCCCATCGTCAGATTGCGGTACTTGGCATTGCCAAAGCCTGCATCGCGGACCATGCCAAGGAATGTCTCCTGATCAGGAAACTTGCGGATCGATTCCACGAGATATTGATAGCTGTCACGATCACCTGCGATCACCTGCCCCATGCGCGGGATCACGCTGAAGGAATAAGCGTCGTAAGCCGCCTGCATCATCGGGTTCGGGATCTGGCTGAACTCCAGCACCATCAGGCGGCCACCCGGTTTCAAGACGCGGTAGGCCTCGGCCAATGCATCGGCTGGCCGGGTGACGTTCCGTATGCCAAAGCTGATGGTGTAGACGTCAAAAGTGTTGTCTTCGAATGGCAGCGCCATCGCGTCACCCACAACCCAATCAAGGCTGTCAGCAAGGCTTTCCGCATCGGCCCGTTTGCGCCCTTCGACCAGCATCGGTTCTGTCAGGTCGAGCACGGTTGCATGACCATGCCCCGCCCGCTTGAGAAACCGGAAAGAGATATCACCGGTCCCGCCAGCCACATCCAAAAGCCGCTGACCAGGGCGCGGGGCCAGCCAATCCATCATGGCATCCTTCCACAGGCGATGGATCCCGCCCGACATCACGTCGTTCATGATGTCGTATTTATTGGCCACGGACGAAAACACCCCCCGCACGCGCCCGGCCTTTTCATCCTCGCGCACGGTTTCATACCCGAAATGCGTTGTATTCTCTGGCTGATCGGTCATGTCGTTCTTTCGCCCAATTGGTCTTGCAAACCGGTTATACGGAACTGAACCTAGAGACAAATTGTCATTCTGCCACGGAGCCGACAGTGAACGACGAATTGCTGAAGACGCTGATCCTGACGGAACTTGCAAAAAGCCTTGCGTGGATCGTGCTGCCACTGCTGCTGGCCCTTTGCGTTTTGACCTATCGTTGGTGGCGCAGGCGCAGCAGTGGGCGACCGGATGTCCATGTCAGCAAGACCGCCCTCGGCGCCTTCAGTGGCGGTATCGCACCAGAGGCGAGCGCCATCGCCGGTTTTGGCATGAGTGCCCGGCCGCAGGAATCGCTGGGTGAGCTGATCTTGCGGCCCAGCTGGGGGATGCGGATCTATCCCTTCGGCCTGTTTGCATTGTTCTACTACCTAACGGACCAGATGTATGTGTCAGGTCCGATGTCAGGGGGTGTTTATGTGGGGCCGATGGATATCGGGTTTGTTGCCCTGCTTTTCGTTCTGATCCTTTGGTGCGTCATCTACTTCAACTTCTATGATCTGCGCTATGACCGCGACCGGATCATCCATCGATCGCTCCTCTTGACGCGACGCGAGCATGATTGGTCGGCGGTGCGCAGCCTGCGCGATGACAACGCCTTTTTCTATGTTCTGCGTGGCACCTGGCGCGGCAAGGCATACATCCCAAAACACCTGGCCGGGATCGAAGTCTTCATTCTGCGGCTGAAAGACCAGATTGCCGCGAACGACAGGTACTGATGCCCGAACTGCCCGAAGTTGAAACCGTCAAAGAAGGGATCGCCCCTGCAATGACGGGCCAGGTGATTGCCGCAGCCAAGGTCAACCGCCCTGATCTGCGCTGGCCATTTCCTGAACGGATGGCAGAGCGACTAACTGGCGCAAAAGTGCGCGGTCTGCGCCGCCGGTCGAAGTACATCCTGGTTGATCTTGATACGGATGAGACACTTCTGATCCATCTGGGCATGTCGGGCAGGATGCTGGTGTCCGGCCTGCAGATCGGCACGTTCCATCATCCCCATCCCGCCCCTGCAAAGCACGATCATGTCGTTCTGAACATGGCGAATGGGGCGCGGGTGACATTTAATGATGCCCGCCGCTTTGGCGCGATGGACCTGATGGCGACGGCAGCGCAAGAGGACCACTGGCTGATCCGCGATATCGGACCAGAACCCTTGGGGAACGCCTTCAACGAGGCCTATCTGACGGTAAAACTGAAAGGCCGGAATACCCCGATCAAATCTGCACTGCTGGATCAACGGATCGTTGCGGGCCTCGGCAATATCTACGTCTGCGAAGTGCTCTACCGCGCGGGCATCCACCCTGCGCGCAAAGCCGGGCGGATCAGTGCGCAGCGCGTTGCATCGCTTGTCCCCCATATCCGCGAGGTCCTGACAGAAGCGATTGCCGCCGGTGGGTCATCATTGCGCGATTACCGGCAATCAGATGGGGAGCTGGGGTATTTCCAGCACGGTTTTCAGGTTTATGACCGCGAAGGTCAGCCCTGCCTAACCCCCGGATGTGACGGCACAATCCGGCGAATCGTACAATCCGGACGCTCATCTTTCTTCTGTCCGCAATGCCAAAGATAGCTTGATTGCATGGCCCGCGCTGATATCCCTTGTCGCCAGACCAGCGGCAAAGGGACGGCAGCATGGCCTTTGAAAATATCATCGTAGACATCAATGACGATGTCGCGATCATCACGCTCAATCGCCCTGATGCGATGAACGCACTCAATAGCGCACTTTTGAAAGAACTCTGCCAGGCTTTGGAAGAGGCAGACGCCAGCGACAAGGTGCGTTGCATCATCATCGCGGGCTCTGAAAAGGCATTCGCCGCCGGCGCCGACATCACCGAAATGGCCGACAAGACCTTTGTCGAGATGTACACAGAGAAGTTCTTTGTCGCAGAAGCCGAACGCTTCAACCGCACCCGCAAACCGATCATCGCTGCCGTTGCCGGTTATGCATTGGGCGGTGGGTGCGAACTGGCGATGATGTGCGATTTCATTGTCGCTGGCGACAATGCCAAATTCGGCCAGCCAGAGATCAACCTTGGGGTCATTGCCGGGCTTGGCGGCACACAGCGCCTGACACGGTATGTCGGCAAGGCCAAATCCATGGACATGCACCTGACGGGGCGCTTCATGGACGCGGAAGAGGCCGAGCGCAGCGGGCTTGTCAGCCGCGTTGTGCCGACAAAGAAACTGATGGCTGAAGCAAAGGCGGCCGCAGAGAAGATCGCCGAAAAGTCCCAGATTGCGGCGACAGCCGCCAAGGACGCGGTCAACCGCGCCTATGAAACCACGCTGTCCGAAGGACTCGCCTATGAGACGCGACTGTTCCAGTCGCTCTTTGCCACGGATGATCAGACCGAAGGCATGACCGCCTTTGTCGAAAAGCGAGAGGCGCAGTTCCGCGACAAATAAGGCTTCCCTTTCGCGCGAATCTCTCTTATTGCCACCGCCAGACATGCGCGTGAGGCCCGCTTTGGCCAGATCCACCGGTAAAGAACCCGGGGCCTTGGGCTTATTGCGCGACTTATTTTCAATTTGCCCTTCACGGGCCCAGACAGATGGATACACACACATGGCCAACACGCCACAGTCCAAGAAACGCGCCCGTCAGAACGCAGCGCGTTATGCCGTCAACAAGATGCGTCGTTCGCGGATCCGCACCTACCTGCGCGCCGTGGAAGAAGCGATTGCCTCTGGCGATCAGGCCGCAGCTGCTACCGCACTGAAAGCCGCCCAGCCAGAACTGATGCGCGGCGTCACAAAGGGCGTGATGCACAAGAACACCGCTGCGCGGAAGATGTCGCGCCTGTCATCGCGCGTCAAAGCGATCAGCTGATTCTTCGACAAACAGACGAAGAATTCAGTGTGCAAGCGCGTCCCAACCGGGCGCGCTTTTTTTGTGCGGATGTGCTGTGCCGTCGCAGAAATCCAGCCTTTTCAAAGGCGCCAGAGATTCTTTTTCCGTAAACGCAGAGTCAAGACCGTTGTTGTATTGATAGGGCCCCGAAGCCCTTGCTAGCTTGATGGTGCGATTCACATCGTTCCGGGGGGACATGCGGAGTTTGCGGGGATGAACTGGGTAGATTGCGCCGCTGCGGCGTAGTCAAACCAAAGGCGAATTTCCAGAACTCTGATGTGTGCGGCGGGGGTTCATTCGTTGATCTCATGCTGTGCACATGCTGGCGGACAACCGCATGGTGACATGCTGTTTTGTTTGCAGGTCATGGCTTACTCGCTGCCATAGGATGATTGCCCGCGCATTTGAGTGCGGCGGCACCGACAGGCTATTTGATTTGGCGAAAGTCAACCGCACGAGACGGGCATCTTGTGCGCGGGGAAGCTTTGTCCTGGTCGGTGTGGGCGCATGTAAATGGTGACTGCAGGCGAATGGGGCAAAAGGAATAAGATGACAGGGCAGAATTGGGCAAACGTACTTTCCGAACTCAAAGGTACGATGGGGGCGAACAGCTTTTCAAACTGGATTGAGCCCCTGGACTTTGCCCAGATCGAAAGCGGGGTTGCGACCTTTGATGTGCCCACAAACTTCATCGGCAACTATGTCTCGCAGCATTTTGGCGACCAGATCATCTATCATCTGAACCGCCAGGGCGCAGAGGTGAGCCGCCTGAGATTCCGCGTGCCATCCAAGATGAAGGCCGCAAACAGCGATAGCCCAAAGCCCAAAGCCGCCACCAACAAGGTGGAAGACACCTCCGGCTCGCCATTGGATGCCCGCTTTACCTTCGACACCTTTGTCGTCGGCAAGCCAAACGAGCTCGCCCATGCCGCCGCGCGCCGCGTTGCCGAAGGTGGGCCTGTCACCTTCAACCCGCTTTTTCTCTATGGTGGTGTCGGCCTTGGCAAGACCCACCTCATGCATGCGATCGCGCATGAGCTGAAGCAGCGTTCACCGCAGCTCAACGTGCTGTATCTCTCGGCCGAACAGTTCATGTACCGTTTCATCACTGCCCTGCGCGAACGCAAAATGATGGACTTCAAGCAGATGTTCCGGTCTGTCGACGTGCTGATGGTCGATGACGTGCAATTCATCGGCGGCAAGGACAGCACGCAGGAAGAGTTCTTTCACACGTTCAACGCGTTGGTGGACAGTCACAAGCAGATTATCATCTCAGCTGACCGGGCGCCGGGAGAAATCAAGGACCTCGAAGAGCGGATCAAATCCCGCCTGCAGTGCGGTCTAGTGGTGGACCTGCACCCAACGGACTACGAACTGCGCCTTGGCATCCTGCAGTCCAAGGTGGATGTTTACGCCGGTCAGTATCCCGAGGTGCAGATCGCCGATGGTGTGCTGGAGTTTCTGGCCCATCGGATCTCGACCAACGTGCGTGTTCTGGAAGGCGCATTGACCCGTCTCTTTGCCTTTGCGTCGCTTGTGGGACGTGAAATCACGCTGGAACTGACGCAGGATTGCCTGTCAGACGTGCTCAAAGCCTCTGACCGCAAGGTCACGGTGGAAGAGATTCAGCGTAAAGTGTCAGAGCACTACAACATCCGCCTGTCTGACATGATCGGACCGAAGCGGGTGCGCACCTATGCGCGGCCTCGTCAGATTGCCATGTACCTCGCCAAACAGATGACCAGCCGGTCGCTACCAGAGATCGGGCGCCGCTTTGGTGGGCGGGACCACACGACAGTGATGCATGGCGTCAAGCGCATCGAAGAGCTGATGGCGCTCGACAGCCAGATCGCTGATGATCTGGAGCTTTTGCGGCGCGCATTGCAGGAATAATTGGCCACGCATCGGGCGATGCTTGACGCGGTCAAACCCATCGTCAACAGTCCAACAAAACGCTTGCGATAGACGCGGCATCGGATACATTTTGCGCCCCGGCCCGCGGTCGGGTCCAAGATATATGGGGAATGGGACATGAAATTCAGCATCGAACGCGCGGTACTTCTGAAAGCGGTCGCGCAAGCCCAATCCGTTGTGGAACGGCGCAATACGATCCCGATCCTCGCCAACGTCCTGATCGAGGCGGAAGGCGACAGCGTACAGTTCCGCGCCACCGATCTGGACATCGAAGTTGTCGACCGTGCACCGGCAAAAGTGGAACGCGCCGGTGCCACAACAGTGGCCGCTGTCACGCTGAACGAAATCGTTCGCAAACTGCCTGATGGCGCGCTTGTCACGCTGACCGAAGATGGCGCATCTGGCCGTCTGTCGATCGAGGCGGGGCGCTCCAACTTCTCGCTTGCGACGTTGCCGAAGGAAGACTTCCCGGTCATGGCGTCCTCCGAATACGCCGCCAATTTCTCAGCCCCTGCGCCCGTCTTGCGCCGCCTCTTCGACAAGTCGAAATTCGCGATCTCGACCGAGGAAACGCGCTATTACCTGAACGGCGTCTACATGCATGTGGCTGATGCCGATGGCGGCAAGGTATTGCGCTGCGTCGCCACGGATGGCCATCGCCTTGCTCGGATTGACGCCGACCTGCCCGATGGCGCGTCGGATATGGCTGGCGTGATTGTACCCCGCAAGACCGTGGGGGAACTGCGCAAGCTCTTGGATGACGACGATATGCAAATCGCGGTCTCGGTCTCTGAAACCAAGATCCGCTTTGCGACCCCCGACATCACCCTGACATCGAAGGTCATCGACGGCACATTCCCCGACTACACCCGCGTGATCCCGCAGGCCAACACCCGCAAGCTTGAAGTCGACGCTAGCGAGTTTGCCAAGGCCGTGGACAGGGTTGCAACGGTCTCCTCAGAACGGTCCCGGGCGGTGAAGCTGGCGTTGGATGAAGACAAGCTGGTGCTCTCTGTCAACGCGCCTGATTCAGGGGCTGCCGAGGAAGAGCTGGCTGTCGCCTACGGGGATGAGCGGCTGGAGATCGGGTTTAACGCCAAGTACTTGCTGGAAATCGCCAGCCAGGTAGACCGTGAGAACGCGGTGTTCATGTTCAACTCGTCCGGCGACCCGACCCTGATGCGCGAAGGCAACGACACAAGCGCGGTCTATGTCGTCATGCCGATGCGCGTGTGACGAGATCAGACCGTCGCGACATTCGTGAACGGCGCGCATGACAACGCTCGCGCTCACTTCTCTGATTCTGTCGCACTTTCGCAGCCACAAACGCGCAGTGGTCACCCTGGATGGTCGACCGGTGGCAATCTACGGCCCCAATGGCGCAGGCAAGACCAACCTGATCGAGGCTGTTTCCCTGCTGTCGCCTGGTCGCGGGCTACGGCGTGCGGCAGGGGATGATCTGACGCGCCGGCCAGAGACGCTGGGCTGGAAGATCAGTGCCGAACTCCAGTCGCTTCACCAAACGCATGAGGTGGAGACATGGGCAGATGCAGGCCAGCCACGCCAGTTGCGCATCGACGGCAAGACCGCTCCACAAACTGCGCTGGGCCGCATTGCGCGCATTCTCTGGCTGGTGCCGTCGATGGACAGGCTTTGGATCGAGGGTGCGGAAGGGCGCAGGCGCTTTCTTGATCGTGCCACTCTCAGCTTCATCCCCGGCCATGCCGAAGCGGTGCTGACCTACGAAAAGGCCATGCGCGAGCGGAACAGGCTGCTCAAGGACATGGTGCGCGATCCCCATTGGTACGCAGCGGTCGAGGGCCAGATGGCCGAGGCAGGTGCGCAGATCACCGCCAACAGGCATAATGCAATTGATCAACTGACAGCAGCGCAAGAGGCCGCAACAACGGCGTTCCCGACCGCAACACTGTTACTGACGGCGGCAGAACCCATCCCGGATGATCTGGCCACCGCCTTGGCAGAGAGCCGCCCTCGCGACCTCGCAGCCGGGCGCACACTGATCGGGCCGCACAGAGCAGACCTTGATGCGGTCTTTGCGGACAAGGGCGTGGCGGCACGTGATTGTTCAACGGGTGAGCAAAAGGCGCTGCTGATCTCGCTCATCCTCGCCAATGGGCGGGCATTGGCGCAGGATTTCGGCGCGCCACCCATCCTGCTGCTGGATGAGGTCGCCGCCCACCTTGACGCCACCCGCCGCGCGGCGCTCTATGACGAAATCTGCGCCTTGGGTGCGCAAGCCTTCATGACTGGTACCGGGCCGGAGCTGTTCACCGAGCTTGCGGATCGCGCACAATTCATCACGGTGACGGAAGCGGATGGCGCCTCCACCACCCATCAGGAAGACGAACCATGACCCCGCAACGCGTTACCCTCATCACCCTTGGCGTGGCCGATCTGGCGCGGTCCAAGGCGTTCTATGGCGCATTAGGCTGGAAACCGACGAACGATGAGGGCGAGGTCGTGTTCTATCAGATCAACGGCATGGTTCTGGGCTTTTTCGGGATCGGCCCGTTGGCAGCGGATCAGGGCCGTCCTGATGCCAAGCTGGGAACAGGGGCAATAACCCTCGCGCAGAACTTTGCGACAGACGCAGAGGTGGATACGGCCTATGCCGCAGCGCTGGCCGCAGGCGCCACACCGCTGAAAGCACCAGAGAAGGTCTTCTGGGGCGGCTACTCCGGCTACTACGCCGATCCTGATGGTCATGTGTGGGAGGTCGCCCAGAACCCGTTTTGGGCGTTGAACCCGGACGGCAGCCTGACGTTGCCCGACGCATGACAATCACCCCTGCTGATATGCTGCTTTATGCAGGCGCGCTTTTGATCCTGTTCATGACGCCGGGGCCTGTCTGGGTGGCGTTGCTCGCCCGGTCGCTTTCCGGTGGGTTTCAGGCCGCATGGCCGCTCGCACTGGGTGTGGCGATTGGCGATATCTTCTGGCCGCTGGTGGCCGTTCTGGGGGTCGCGTGGCTGGTGTCCATGTTCGCGGGCTTCATGCTGGTCCTGAAATGGGTGGCGGTCGTCGTCTTCATCTTGATGGGAATCGCGCTGATCCGTCATGCGGATGGTGCGCTGTCGGCCAATTCACGCCTGACCAAACCCGGCATGTGGGCGGGCTTCGTCGCAGGTCTCGCCGTGATTCTCGGTAATCCGAAAGCAGTGCTTTTCTACATGGGGGTGCTGCCCGGCTTCTTTGATCTGACGGCGGTGACGGCGATCGACATGGTCGTGATCTGCACCCTTTCATTCATCGTTCCGCTGGTCGGCAACCTGACGCTCGCTGCCTTCGTCGACCGGGTGCGCGGGGTACTGAAATCGCCGAAAGCGGTGCGGCGGATGAACGTCACGGCGGGCTGGCTCTTGGTCGGGGTTGGCGGTGTGATTGCGATCACCTGATACCCACAAAATCTTGTGTCATTAGCGTGACATACACCCCCGGATGGCATATATTTTGGGCATAAAAGAACAAGGTATGCCACATGGCCGACGCGCAGCAGAACCCCGAAGACTACGGGGCAGATTCTATCAAAGTTCTCAAAGGGTTAGAGGCGGTTCGCAAGCGCCCTGGCATGTATATCGGCGACACCGATGATGGATCCGGCCTGCACCACATGGTGTATGAGGTCGTGGACAACGGCATTGATGAGGCTTTGGCCGGTCATGCCGACCATGTTTACGTGAAAATCAACGCCGATGGGTCGGTCACGGTGGGCGACAACGGGCGCGGAATTCCCGTCGGCATCCACGAGGAAGAGGGCGTGTCGGCGGCCGAGGTCATCATGACCCAACTGCATGCAGGCGGCAAATTCGATAGTAACTCCTACAAGGTTTCGGGCGGTCTGCACGGCGTCGGCGTGTCCGTTGTGAACGCCCTGTCCGATTTTCTGGAATTGCGCATCTGGCGCGACGGGAAAGAGCATTACGCGCGGTTTGAGGGCGGCTTCACGACCGAGCATCTCAAGGTGATGGGCGATGCCAACGGACGTAAGGGGACAGAAGTCACATTCCTCGCCTCTACCGAGACGTTCAGCAACCGTGACTACAGCTTCTCCACCCTGGAAAAGCGTTTGCGCGAACTTGGATTCCTCAATTCCGGCGTACGGATCATCCTGGAGGATTTGCGCCCGGCAGAACCGCTCAAGACGGACCTTTTCTATGAAGGCGGAGTCAAGGAATTCGTCAAATACCTCGACCGTTCCAAGACACCGCTGATGGAGGCCCCGATCTATGTGCAGGGTGAACGGGACGACATTGGCGTGGAAGTCGCCATGTGGTGGAACGACAGCTACAACGAAATGGTCCTGCCTTTTACCAACAACATCCCGCAACGCGACGGCGGCACGCATATGGCCGGTTTCCGCGGCGCACTGACCCGGGCGATCAGCAAATACGCGACCGAGAGCGGGATCGCGAAAAAGGAAAAGGTAAACCTGACAGGCGACGACGCGCGCGAAGGGCTGACCTGTGTGCTGTCCGTCAAAGTGCCCGACCCGAAGTTTTCCAGCCAGACCAAGGACAAGCTTGTTAGCTCAGAGGTGCGGCCCGCTGTCGAAAGCCTGATGAACGAAAAGCTGAACGAGTGGTTTGAGGAAAACCCGGGCGAGGCGCGCGCAATCATCACAAAGATCGTGGAGGCCGCCGCCGCGCGCGAAGCGGCGCGCAAGGCCCGCGAAATCCGCCGCAAATCGGCGATGGATGTGAACTTTAACGCGTCCAAACTGAAAGACTGTTCCGAAAAGGACCCTTCCAAAACCGAAGTATTCCTTGTCGAGGGTGACAGCGCTGGCGGCTCGGCCCAGACAGGGCGGGACCGGAAAACCCAAGCCATCCTGCCCCTGCGTGGCAAGATCCTGAATGTGGAACGCGCCCGGTTTGACCGAATGCTGTCCAGCCAAGAGGTCGGTAACCTCGTCATGGCGCTGGGGACTGGGATTGGCCGGGATGAGTTCGACATAGACAAGCTACGCTACCACAAGGTTGTCATTATGACGGATGCCGACGTGGACGGCGCGCATATCCGCACGCTCCTCCTGACCTTCTTCTTCCGCCAGATGCCGGAGCTGATCGAGGGCGGCTATCTCTACATCGCACAGCCGCCGCTTTATAAGGTCTCGCGCGGCAAGTCCGAGGTCTACCTGAAGGATCAGGCGGCAATGGATGAATACCTGATCGAACAGGGGATCGAGGGCGCGATGCTGCGCCAAGGCAACGGGGAAGAGATTGCCGGGGCCGATCTGCGCCGCGTTGTCGATGAAGCCCGGCAACTCAAGCGCGTGTTGGAGGCCTTTGCCACCCACTACCCCCGCCATATCCTCGAACAGGCGGCAATTGCGGGCGCTTTCGTGCCTGGTGCCGTTGATCAGGACCTACAAGGCACGGCAGACCGCGTCGCGGCCCGCCTCGACCTGATCGCGCTAGAATGGGAACGCGGCTGGCAAGGCCGCATCACGCAGGACAAGGGCATGCGGCTCGCGCGCATCCTGCGGGGTGTCGAAGAGGTGCGCACGCTTGACGGCCCAATGCTTCGCTCCGGTGAGGCGCGGCGCACGGGCACATTCACGCAAAGCCTGCAAGAAGTCTACAACCTGCCCGCGACACTGGTGCGCAAAGACCGGAGCCAGCTGATCCACGGGCCGCTGGAGCTGCTGCAAGCAATCCTTGATGAAGGTGAGAAGGGTCTGTCACTGCAGCGCTACAAAGGGCTGGGCGAGATGAACCCGGATCAGCTTTGGGAAACGACGCTCGACCCTGATGCGCGCACGCTCTTGCAGGTGAAGGTAGAGGACGTGGCCGAGGCCGACGACCTTTTCACCAAGCTGATGGGCGATGTCGTTGAACCACGGCGCGAGTTCATTCAGGATAACGCATTGAGTGTCGAAAACCTCGATTTCTGAGGCCCTCGACTGCGTAAACTACGATTGGTGCTAGGCCGCCCGTGGCGCCTGCGTTGGTGCCGTGAAGGTTTCGATAACCGCAGCAAGCTCCGGGTCCTGCGATGCCAGATGCAGCGTGGCGTGCAGCATTCCCGCCTTTGAGCCGCAATCAAACCGTGTGCCAGAGAAGCGGAAACCGGCCAGTCCGACCTCATCCGCGCCGCGCGCAATTGCGTCGGTCAGTTGGATTTCACCACCCGTCCCCGGTGTCTGCGTCGCAAGGGCCTCAAAGATCGAAGCGTCCAGAACATAGCGCCCGACGACGGCCTCTTGCGATGGGGCGTCAGCAGGGTTTGGTTTTTCGACCATGCCGCTGGCGGTCAGCAGCCCGTCATCTTCGCTCTCAACCTTCAGGATCCCGTATTTATCCGTTTCTTCGCGATCGACAGTCATGGTGGCCACCATATGGCCCGCATCGCCACGGCGATAGGCCGCAATCATCTCGCCCAGGCACCCTGTGCCCACAATCAGATCATCGGGCAAGATCACGGCGACAGGACCGGGTAGCGCCAGCTTGCGTGCGCATAGCACAGCATGCCCAAGGCCAAGGGGTTCATCCTGACGGGTGAAAACCACATCGTCTTCCTGTGGGTCGAGGGCCGCATCAGCCAGATCATCTGCAACGGCCTCTTTCCCGCGCGCCTTCAGTTCAGCCCTTAGCCGGGCATCATCCATCACGTGCCGTTCAATCGCGCCTTTCGACGGGTGGCTGACAAAGACCATCCGTTCAATCCCCGCCTCTTGCGCTTCATCAATGGCGTATTGAATCAGCGGCGTATCAATCACCGGCAAAAGCTCTTTCGGCGTGGCTTTGGTCGCTGGCAGAAAACGCGTGCCAAGCCCGGCGACGGGGAAGATGGCGGTCCGAACAGGTTCTTTCATCAGTGGCTCCGATCTGATTATGCTGCACTGCAGTATCTAGTCAGATGGGCGAGATAGTCAAAAAGCGACATCAAAAATGTCGTTTTCTTTCCACATCCTGCATAGTCTGCCATCAACAGCGCTGAAAATTCCAGCAATCCAACCGTTCGCACGCAATTTCGTTCCCACAGCGCCGCCGAAAGCAGGGTGAAGGCCCTATCCTGTGCCAGCACATGGAACTGTCAGGCAACTCACCACGTTAAGCCTTTGATCAGCCACGTTGCGCATCGTCAGCGCGAAAGGAACCGATGAAGCATCTGCCATCCACCAGCGGGCCAGCGCCTGCCTCTGCTCAGCCATTTGCCCGCGTTGCCGTGATCGGTGCCGGCTCATGGGGTACGGCGCTGGCGACCACATTGGCGCAAGCGGGGGTCAAAACCTGCATCTGGGGCCGTGACACGACCGTCACCAAAGCGATCAACAAGCAGCACGAGAATACAACACGGCTGCCCGGTGTCCCGCTGCACCCCGCGTTGATCGCCACGGATGATATGGAAAAGGCGCTGCAGGGTGCCGAGGCGGTGATGATCGTCGTGCCCTCGCGCAGCATTCGGAACGTCGCACGCCAGGTGGCCGAGTACCGTCCAAAGGACGTTCCTGTCGCTGTTTGTGCCAAAGGGATCGAGGCGGAAACAGGCCTTCTGATGACACAAGTGGCCGAGGAAGAGCTGGGCAGCAATCCCATTGGCTGCGTGTCTGGCCCTACTTTTGCGCGAGAAACCGCGCTTGGCCATCCGACAGCAGCCACCGTGGCCTTTCCTTTCACATACGCGGATCGCATTGCACCAAACGAAAGCCCTGCCGCCCGTTTTGCCGTCTCCCTGACGACCGAAAGCTTCCGCGCCTATGTCTCGGATGATCTGATCGCCGTGGAAATCGGTGGGGCGGTCAAGAACGTCATCGCCATTGCTTGCGGCATGATGACTGGTGCCGGCTTCGCAGAAAACACCCGCGCCGCCCTGATCACCCAGGGTGTGGACGAGATGAAATCACTGGCAGAGGCGCTGGGTGGACGCCGCGAAACGGTGACAGGCCTTTCCGGCATCGGTGATCTGTCGCTGACCTGTTCCAGCCCGACCTCGCGCAACATGTCTCTGGGCCAGCAACTGGGGCAGGGCACCGCGCGTGCCGATTGCTTTGGCGGCAAACCCGTTGTGGTCGAAGGAGAAGTGAACGCCAAATCCGTAACCGACCTTGCCCGCAAGGTTGGCGTGGCCATGCCGATTTGTGAAACCGTCCGGTCCATCCTGCATGATGGCGCCGACCTTGGCACCGCCTTTGCCGCACTCTGGGCCCGCCCGATCGAGGCAGAGCCGCGCGCGATGGACCTCTCGCTTGATCATCCGGCAACTGATCATGCAGTCGCAACACTTGCACGAAAGATATCATGACACGTTTTGACACCATCACCGCCCACCCGCTGGCCCGCAAAGACTTCGTGCTCGCCACAGATCTCGACGGAACATTTCTTGGTGGGACAGATGCGGCGCGCGCCCGGTGCTACGACTGGATCAACCGCAGCCGCGGTCAGGTCGGCTTGATCTTTGTCACTGGCCGCGATCCGGAGTTCATTTCTGAACTGACACTGGAGCACGGCGTGCCACGGCCCGATTTCGTGATCGGGGATGTTGGCACGACAATCGCCGAAATGGGTGAGGATCACAGTATCTCTCCCATCACAGCGCTCGAAGCACAGATTGCCTCCGCTTGGGGGGATGCGACGGAGAAGGTGAAAGCGGCTTTGGCCGATGTCGCTGGCCTGCGCCTGCAACCTACAAACTTCCGCTACCGCCTCAGCTATGACATGGACCCGGCGACCTTTGATGACCGCGCGTTTGAGATCGTTGCGGCCTTGGGACTGGATGCGCTCGCCTCTGACAATCGCTTCTTTGACGTTTTGCCAAAGGGGATCAGTAAAGGCCCGTCTCTGCTGCGGCTGCTCGACTATCTGGGCATTGCCGAAGATCGCACGCTGGCCGCAGGCGATACACTCAATGACCTGTCGATGCTGACGGTCGGCGTGCCTGCGGTCGCCGTCGGCGGATCAGAACAACCCCTCTTGGACGCGATTGAGGGCCACACCAACGTGCATGTCGCCAAAGGTGTCGGCGTGGACGGCATTGCTGAGGCGATCCGCCATCACAACCTTCTGCCGCAATCCTAAGGAGCGCTGATATGCCATCAGATCTTGTCATCGTCTATCACCGCCAACCCTATGAAGAGGTAGAGGAAAACGGCAAAACCGTCTTTCGCGAAAACAAGAGCCCGAACGGGATCGTGCCGACCTTGAAGAGCTTTTTTGGGCGGGTAGACAATGGGTCATGGATCGCATGGAAGTTGGCCGAGGATCCAGCAAACCCAGAGTTTGAACAGAAGGTAGAGATCAAGGATTCGCACGGCGCCTATACGGTGTCGCGCCTTCCCTTATCCGCCGAACAGGTGCGCGAGTTCTATCATGTGACGTCGAAAGAGGCGTTCTGGCCGATCCTGCATGCATTCAAAGAACGCTACAACTACGACCCCGTCGATTGGGACAATTTCCGCGATGTGAACCGCCGCTTTGCCGAAGCCGCAGCGGCAGAGGCCGCGCATGGTGCCGTTGTCTGGGTGCATGACTACAATCTCTGGCTGGTGCCAGGGTACCTCCGCCAGATGCGCCCGGATGTACGGATCAGCTTTTTCCATCACACGCCGTTCCCGGCGGCGGACAATTTCAACGTTCTGCCCTGGCGGAAAGAGATCGTGCAAAGCCTTCTGGCCTGTGATGAGGTCGGATTTCACATTCCACGGTTTGCCGCGAATTTCCTTTCAGTTGCGCGCAGCCTGTTTTCCGTGGATGTCGGGCCCAGCGTTGATGTCCCGGAAAAATGGATCTCTGAAGGTACCGCGCTGACCGAGCGCGTGATGCCAACAACCATTGAATTCGAAGGGCAGACCGTCAAGCTGAGCGTTACGCCACTTGGCGTAGACAATGACTACATCGACACGATTGCCCGCAACCCAGCTACAATCGCGCGCGCCACCGAAATCCGTGAGGAAATGGGAGGGACCAAACTGCTCCTGTCCGTCGGGCGGACGGACTACACCAAGGGCGGCGTACAACAGCTTGAAAGCTTTGAACGCATCCTGGAGGCACGGCCAGATCTGCGCGGCAAGATCCGCCTGATGCATGTGTCTGTTTCGGCCAATCGCGGCATAACGGCTTACGAAGAAATCCAGAATGAGATCGAACAGACAGCCGGGCGGATCAACGGGCGGTTTGGTACGCTGGAATGGCAGCCTCTCGCGCTGATCTCGCGCCCGGTGCCGTTTAAGGATCTTGTTGCCTATTATCAGGCGGCGGATGTTGCCTGGATCACCCCGCTGGCGGATGGGATGAACCTTGTGTGCAAGGAATTCATCGCCTCCCGCACCGACGGTGACGGCGTGTTGGTCCTGTCAGAATTTGCCGGTGCGGCGGTGGAGCTTGGCGATGCGGTCATCACCAATCCATTCTCGCACCGCTCGCTCGACTGGTCGATCCTGTCGGCCATCGAAATGCCAGAGGAGAAGCGCCGCCAGCGCATGGCGCGGATGCGCGATGCAGTCGCCGACAACACCGTGCGTGCCTGGCAGCCCGCAACATTGGCAGAGCTTGGGACACAGCCGCAGATCGCTGCTGAGTAGGCCTGCCAAAAAGGCCGGCGCAAGAAAGGCGCGACGATTGAGCGGTAAGAACTACGCCCGGTGTTCGCGAAGAAGCTGACCTTAGTGCGTCGCCAAAAGTGCCGCGGCCTCTTTTGGTGACAGCGCCGCAGGCCGTTCGCAGGTTGTACGCATGTCGACAAACCGCCGCTCTGCCCCGGCGCGTAGAATGCCTGTCATCACATCAACCGCGTGCACAGCTAGGTCGATGTTGCACCGATGCTGCCGCCCTTCATCAATAGCGGTCGCCATATCGGCAAGACCGGCGCAGCGGTAGTTCGCCAGGCTCTCTTGGTTTGGAATGCCAAACGGATGATCCCAGGCAGGCAATGCGCTGATCTGCGCATCCTGCCCAGCAGCTTCCACCGTGCCACCAAAGAAATTCGGGTCTGGCACAAAGAGCGATCCGGTCTCTCCATAGAGTTCCATATTTGCATGCCGATGGGCCCAGACGTCCCAGCTTGCCCCCAGCGTCACGGTTGCACCGTTCACAAATTCAAGAAGCGCGTGGATGTTGGTTGGGGTGTCGACAGGCACGGTCTCGCCCTCTCGCGGGCCGTTGCCGATGGTCCGTTCGGCAAACGTGGCGGTGGTAAGCGATGCGACCGACTTAACCGGGCCAATCAACTGAATCAGATTGGTGATGTAGTAGGGCCCTATATCAAGGACTGGCCCCGCCCCCGGCTGGAAAAAGAAATCCGGGTTCGGGTGCCAGCTTTCCATCCCGTGCCCCATGACATGGCAGGTCCCCCCGATGACCTTGCCGACGTCGCCCGCATCGATCACCGCACGCGCCTGCTGATGCGCCCCACCAAGGAAGGTGTCCGGCGCCGAGCCTATGCGCAGGTTCTTGGCCGCCGCGATGTTCCGCAGGTCCTCACCCTCTTCCAGCGTCAGAACCAGTGGCTTTTCCGAATAGGCATGTTTGCCGGCCTCAAGAATGCGCTTAGTGATGGCATAGTGCACGTCGGGGATCGTCAGATTGACGATCACATCGATATCAGGTGCCGCCAGCAGATCATCCACTGTCTCTGCGCGCAGCCCGTATTCAGCGGCGCGCGCTGATGCCACATCCATATTGATGTCCGCCACAGCACGCAGATCCAATGACGCGAACATCGGCGCCAAGGTGCAGTAAGAGGTCGAGATGTTGCCGCATCCGATGATGCCAACGCCGAGTTTTGTCATATCTGTCGTCCTAGAAATTCTGAATGGCCGCAAGGCTGCGGGTGGCAAAGCGTCGGTGGTCGCTGGGGTTGTCATGTTCGACGATGTAGTGATCAACGCCATTGGCTTGCAAGGCGGCGTGAATGGCGGACCATTCCATGATGCCCTGGCCCACATCGGCCCAGCCATCTTCGTCAACACATTCCCCGTCCGGGGCGATATCCTTGATATGGGCCACCGTGATTTTGCTGCCGTAGGCGTTGATCCGTTCGACCGGGTCGAGCCCCGCCACGCGAACCCACCCAAGATCAAGTTCAAGCAGCATATCGTCGGCGACATCTGCGATCAGGTCCATCGGCAGGTCGCCTTCCGGTGTGACATCAAACTCAAAGTCGTGGTTGTGCCAGCCGAACGCGACGCCTGCATCGCGCAACGGCGCACCGGCGGCGTAGAGCCGTTTGGCAAAGCTGCGCCAACCCGCGCTATCTGTAGGACGCTCCTCCGCTGCAAGGTAAGGGCCAAAGGCCTTCTCAACACCAAGCGATGAGACAATCTGCAAGGCCGTGGCCGGATCGTTTTCCAGCATCTCTAGCCCGATATGGGCGCTGGTCATGCGCAGGCCGGTTTCGTCCAGCGCCTCTTTCACGCCGGTCATGTCCTCTAACAATGCGCCATAGCCTTCGACTTCTCGATAGCCTGCGTCAGCCAGCATCTTCAGCGTCGAAAGCAAGGGCGGGAAATTGCGTGAGCAATAAAGTTGATAGGCAACACGTGGCATTGGCGATCCTTTCTAGGCGTAAGTGGCGCTGTGCAGATCGCGCAGCGTGAATTTTGGGGTTTGGGCTGGGTTAGCGGGAGTGAACGCAAAGGTCACAGTTTCTCCCGGCAGGATGGTCACCGCATTGCGGTCAAACCGCCCCGGAACATCGGCTTCAACCGCAACGAAAAGCGCGAGCGCCTTGGCGGTGACTGTCACTTGATCGGTCTCGATGATCGCGGTCATCTCTGGCGGGGCAAGCGCATAGTCCTTGAAAGGGCGGGGTGCGAACAGGTCGCGACCTGTGGCGCCGTCGTCGGTTGTCCAGTCAAGCAGAAGCATCTCGTCCGGCTGCAGGTCCGACGCGCCAAGGATCGTGACCTCGGCGGCGCTATCGGTCTCAATTTCTGCGGAGGTTTCCAGCAAAGTGCGGGTTTCCCCTGCCGGGGTGACAGCACGTGCAGTAAGATCAATCGTGCGCGCTGCGGGGCTATCATTGACGGCACGCAACGTGATTTGCGGACCATCAGGAACGGCGGTCACCAGCACCGGCGCATAGAAATCCTGCGCCATGTGGTGCAGCAGTTTCCAGTCACCTCCATGATCAAGCGAGGCCCAGGAACATACGGGCCACGTATCGTTCAACTGCCAGATCAGCGTGCCCATGCAATGCGGCTTCAGGCTCCGCCAATGGGTGACGGCGGTTTTGATCGCAAGGCCCTGCTGCACTTGGGAAAGGTAGACGAAATCATCAAAGTGTTTGGGCCAGCGGAAGTACCGAAACATCGTCTCGGCAATCCGCGCATTTCCGCCCGAGTTCTTCTGATGGCTTTCCAGAACCGGCGCGGCGATATTGTGATCTTCTTCTGCCGCAAACCGGCGGATCGCCTTCATCGACGGATAGCTTTGGAACCCGAATTCAGAGCAGAACCGCGGGCTGACGTCGCGGTAGTGTTCAAAGTCGCGGCCCTCGTGCCAGACTGACCAGAAATGCATGTCGCCCGACCCGTCTTCATGCCACGTATCCGCAAAGTTGAGCGGCCCCGCTGAGGGGGAGGATGGCCACCAGTTCGCCCGCGGATCCGTGTGCAGGAGCGCATCTTCCAGCGTCCTGTTCAGACGGTCGTAGTTGGCAAGATAGCGGTCGCGATCCTTGCGGGTTTCCTCAAACCACGTCAGGGCACCGACAAGTTCATTGTCGCCACACCACAGCGCAAGGCAGGCATGGTGTTGTAATCGCTGAACATTCTCCACCGCCTCTGCCCGGACGTTGGCCAGATAGGCCCGGTCGGACGGATAGATATTGCAGGCAAACATGAAGTCTTGCCAGACCATCAGGCCCAGTTCGTCGCAGAGGTCGTAAAACCAGTCCGCCTCGTATCGGCCACCGCCCCAGACGCGGATCATGTTCATATGCGCGTCTTTGGCGGATTGCAGAAGGTCGCGGGTTTTCTCTGGCGTGATCCGCCCGGCGAGCGCATCTGCGGGGATCCAGTTCGCCCCTTTGGCGAAGACATCGCGGCCGTTGACGCGGAACCTGAAACTGAGGCCCGCCGCATCTTCTTCGGTCACCAGATCAACTTGGCGGATGCCGATCCGCTGGGTTTCGCGCGCTGGCCCTGCGGTGATGGTCAGGTCATAAAGCGGCTGGTCCCCCTGTCCTGCTGGCCACCAGAGATCAGGGTTTTCGAGACGTACAGAATGCGTACACAGGCCGTGCACAGAGCGTACAGACGCGTGCTGGCCACCGATTGTGACCCTGACATCGCCCTCAAAATGCGAAACCCGGGTTTTAATCTGCAACGTGACCCCATCTGCATCGTGATCCTGCTGCGCGATCACGCTGTCGATCCGAGGTGCATTCGCAGGCTCAATCGCCATCTCGCCATAGATGCCAAAAGGGGCCAGCGCGATATTCCAGTCCCAGCCGAAGTCGCATTGCGGCTTGCGCAGCAGGTTCACGTTCGGGATCGGATTGTTGCCCTCTTGATAGGGCAGATAGAATGGTTGGCGCGCCTGTTCTGCCGCCGCGTGGGAGATGGCGTTCTTGAATGTGAGGCTGATGTCGTTCTGACCAACCTGTGCCACGCCGCCCAAGAGGATGCGCCAAGACCGAAAGGCATTGTTGCAGGTCAACACATGCTGATCGTTCACGCGCACCTCGACAATCGTGTCGACACCCGACAGCACAAGCTCCACATCCGTCTCGGCCAGCTCAAACGTCCGGGTGGCGACCCAATCCCGCTCAGCAATCCAGCGCAGGTCATATTCGTTCTGGCCCCAATATGGGTCCGGGATCAGGCCTGCATCATGTAGCGCCGAAATCGCGTCAGTGGGGAAGGTGATGGCGCAGGCGTACTCTCCCCTGTCATCGGACAGGGCCCAGCTACCCGCCAATGTCAGTGGGGTCACAAACGGTCCTCGGTGTTTTTGTCAAAAAGTGAAGCACGGGATGTGTCGATCCCGATCGGAATGGTTTCGCCGGCACGCACCTTGGCCTGACCATCCATACGGATACGGAAGGGATGCTGGCCCAGTTTCGCGTAAACCAGCGTGTCAGAGCCCATCGGCTCTACCAGATCAATGTCGACCTGATACTGCAGCGGGGCGTTTCTGACCAACTCGCCAGTGACCACATGTTCGGGACGGATCCCCAGCACGGCAGGGCGATCGGCAGTTTGCGGCGCGACAAACGCATACCCTGCCATGGGCATGATCATATCACCCGTCACGAAAGACCCGTCTTCGAGCTGACCATCCAGGAAGTTCATCGAGGGCGAACCGATGAAATCAGCCACATAAAGGTTGCGTGGTTTGTTGTAGATCTCTTCGGGGCTGGACAGCTGCATGATCTGTCCGCCCTTCATGATTGCGATCCGGTCGGCAAGTGTCATCGCCTCAACCTGATCATGGGTCACGTAGATCATCGTGTTCTGAAGCTGATTGTGCAGGCGTTTGAGCTCTACCCGCAGATCAACACGCAGCTTGGCGTCGAGGTTCGACAGCGGTTCGTCGAACAGGAAGACATCCACATCACGGACCAGCGCCCGGCCAATGGCAACGCGCTGGCGCTGACCACCTGACAATGCGCCAGGCTTGCGGTCCAATAGCGGCTCAATCTGCAGGATTTCGGCGGCACGGGCCACGCGCTTTTCGATCTTGGGCTTTGGCACCTTCGCGTTCTTCAGCCCGAACGACAGATTCCCCCGGACCGTCATTTGCGGGTAGAGCGCGTAGGATTGAAACACCATGCCGATCCCCCGGTCCGAAGGTTCAGCCCAAGTGACGTTTTCCCCCTTGATGAAGATCTGCCCGCCGGTGACCTCTAGCAGCCCCGCGATGCAGTTCAGCAATGTGGACTTGCCGCAGCCGGAGGAGCCGAGAAGGACCAGAAATTCCCCTTCATTGATGTCCAGATCGAGGTTTTGCAGGACCTTGACCGCCCCGAATGACAGATCGAGGTTTTTGATTTCTACGGAATGGTTCATCCCTTAACGGCCCCTGCTGCGATGCCCCGGACGAACAGCTTGCCGGAAGCGAAGTAAATGACGAGTGGTACAAGACCGGTCAGAAGGGTCGCCGCCATGTTGACGTTGTATTCCTTCACCCCCTGGACCGAGTTGACGATGTTGTTGAGCTGCACCGTCATCGGGTAGGTCGCCGGTTTGGTGTAGATGACCCCAAAGAGGAAGTCGTTCCAGATGCCCGTGACCTGCAGGATGATCGCCACCACAAAGATCGGCAGCGCCATCGGCAACATGATCTGAAAATAGATCTGCCAGAACCCGGCCCCGTCGACGCGCGCGGCCTTGAAGAGCTCCTCCGGGACGGAAGCAAAGTAGTTGCGGAACAACAGCGTTAGGATCGGCATCCCGAAGACCGTATGCACCAGAACAAGCCCCCAGAGATCCCCCATCAGCCCGATCTCGCGCAGCATGATCACGATGGGGTAGAGCATCGTCTGATAGGGTATGAAGGCGCCGATGATCAAGATCGTGAAAAACACCTCTGACCCTTTGAACTTCCACAAAGACAGCGCGTAGCCATTCACGGATGCAACGGCGATGGACAGGATCACCGAAGGGATCAGGATCTGGACAGAGTTCCAGAAGCCCTTGGACAGCCCCGTGCAATCAAGGCCGGTGCAAGCCTCGGCCCAGGCCTTGACCCAAGGCTGGAACGTGACCTCCATCGGGGGCCCAAAGACGTTGCCAAGCCGGATTTCCGGCATCCCCTTCAGCGATGTGACGATCATCACGTAGAGCGGCAAGAGGTAGTACATGCTGACCACGATCAGCGTGCCGTAGAGGAAGATATTGGCGCGGCTGAACCGGCGCTTTGGGCGCGGGCCAGCAGGGCCGTTCACTGTCAGATCAGCCACGTTTCTTGCCTCCGAATTCGAGATAGGCCCAAGGGATCAGGATGATGATCACCGAACACAGCATCATGGTGGAGGCCGCAAAGCCCTGCCCGAGGTTCTGCGCGCGGAACATATATTCGATCACGTATTTCGCAGGCACTTCGGATGACAGACCCGGGCCGCCCCCGGTTTGTGCGACGACAAGGTCGTACAGCTTGATGATGCCTGATGCGATCAGCACAAGCGAGGTGATGAAGACGGGCCGCATCATGGGGATGATCACCACGACATAGGTTTTCACGGTCCCGATCCCATCGACCTTCGCGGCCTTCCAGATGTCTTCATCAATCCCGCGCAGACCGGCCAGCATGATGCACATGATCAACCCGGTGCCCTGCCAAAGCCCCGCGATCAGCAGGCCAAACATAACGATGTCGGGGTTGTTCAAAGGGTCGAAGGCGAAGCTTTCCCAGCCCCAGTTACGGACAACGTTCTGCACGCCGAAGTCTGGGTTCAGGATCCACTGCCATGCGAGGCCCGTCACGACGAAAGAGAGTGCGAAGGGATAGAGAAAGATCGTGCGGAACGCGTTTTCGAAACGGATTTTGCGGTCCAGACAGGCTGCAAGGCAAAAGCCGATCGTCAGCGTCAGGATCATGGAACAGACGCCATAAATAGCGAGGTTCTTGATCGAGATGATCCAGCGGTCGGTGTCCCAAAGCCGCTCGTACTGATCAAAACCGACAAAGTTTTCGCGCGGCAGCATGCGCGAGTTGGTGAAGGAGTAAATTACCGTCCACGCCGTTCCACCCACAAATACGCAGAGCGCCGTGAGGATCATCGGGATCGAGGCGATCTTGGCGGACAGATTGCGGAACAGGCGCGACGGACGTCTGGCGCTTGCGGTGCCAGCGATTGGCACAGGTTCTTCGACCACTGACATGGCGGTCATCCTCCCCTTCAGGTGTTTCGACTTGAACTTGGATCACCTTTCGCTGCCTCTCAGCTTCGCTGCGAACGCGGCAGGTGATGCGTGATGTTTCAAGCCAAAGTCGAAACGCTGTTGTTGGCTGATCCGATCTTACGTCGGAATTCAATTTTGCCCTAATGGCCCGCCAACATCGCTGCCGGCGGACCGTTCGGGAGGAGGCTTAGTCAGCGCGTGCGACGATATCGACGTATTTTGCCTGCGCCTCTTCAGCGGACATGTCGGACGACCAGAACTGCGCCATCAGATCTTCGATCTGGGTCTGCGTATCTGCGGACAGCGACATATCACCCGATGGCAGGACGCCACCGTCAGCGAGGATGCCAAGACCCTTCTGCATGCAGCCGTTCGCCGATGACATATCGATGTCACCACGCACGGGCAGCGACCCCTTGGCGAGGTTGAAAGAGACCTGAACCTCTGGCGAGATCAGAAGTGCTGCCAGTTCCTTTTGCGCGGCGGTGATTTCAGGATCGTCGTTGACCGGGAAGTAGAAAGCATCACCACCGGTATCGAGGATCTGGTTCAGACCCAGCCCTGGCAGGCAAGAGTAGTCGACACCTTCCTGCTGTTCAGCGACAGAAAACTCACCCTGCGCCCAGTCACCCATCAACTGTGCACCAGCCATACCGGTGATCACCATGTTGGTCGCCTGGTTCCAGTCTTGCACATTGCTTTCGCGGGCCAGTTCGCGGGCGTCGACCACAGCCTCGAATACCTTGGTATAGCTTTCGCCCGCGGCCACATCAGCGTTGCGGTTCACGGTCACTTCGCGCCAGTCATCCAGACCGGCCACAGCAATGGTGATCGCGCCAAAGGCGAGGTTCTGCTGCCAGCCTTGCTGACCCATGGCGAGTGGAACCAACCCAGCCTCTTCCAGCGCAGGGGCAGACGCCACAAATTCATTCCAGTCGGTTGGTACCGGCTGACCGGCCTTTTCATAGGCTTCATGGCTAAGCCACAGCCACTGAGCGGAATGGATATTGACCGGCACGCAGTAAATACGGCCATCCAAGGTGCAGGCGTCGAGCAGCGAAGAGGGGTTCACGATATCACGCCAACCGCCAGCCTCGGCCACATCGGTAAGGTCAAGCATCAGGCCTGCCTCGATCAGCTCTTCGGCCTGACGACCGTGGTTCAGCTGCGTTGCACCCATAGGGTCGCCGCCCAGAATCCGAGAAATGATGATGGGGCGGGCGGTGCCGCCCGATCCGGCAATCGCGCCATCGACCCATGTATGTTCGGTCGCGTTGAAAGCTTCGGCGAACTTGGCAACGGCGGCGGCCTCCCCCCCGGATGTCCACCAGTGTGTCACTTCAAGCTCCACCGCGGTTGCTGCGGATGCACTGACTATCGCTGTTGCCGCGAGTAGTTTGGTTGTCAGTTTCACGATTCTCTCCTCCCTGGTTCTAAATCGTTATAGTAAAATCCTATATCGATTTAGATTGACCTCGCAAGAAAAAATGCGTCATGATGACAACAATGGTGTAAGAGGCTAGCTAAAGCCCTCTATTCATAGTGTTTTTGCCCGTTTGGCATGCCCGGCTGCGATGGCTGGCCACAACTGAAACGGCGCCCGCAAGACCAGAGGATCGGTTGAAATGCCGCCGCCCAAGACCAAACCAGTTGCTTCCCGACCTGCGCAAACCAGCAGCAAGAAACCCACGCTCAAGACCATTTCGCAGCTCAGCGGGCTGGCGGTTCCGACGGTGTCGCGCGCCCTGAATGATGCCCCCGATATCGGGGCCGATACCAAGAAACTGATCCGCAAGATCGCGAGTGAGATCGGTTATGTTCCGAACCGTGCGGGGGTGCGCCTGCGGACCGGGCGCACCAATGTCATCAGCCTTGTCATGTCGACCCAACATGATCTGATGAGCCATACTGCACGCCTGATTGCGTCTGTCGCGGGTGGGCTGCGCGACACGCCTTACCATCTTATTGTCACCCCGTATTTTCCCGACCAAGACCCGATGGAGCCTGTCCGGTACATCGTCGAGACAGGCTCGGCAGATGCGATCATCATGAACCAGATCCAGCCCCGTGACCCGCGTGTGGCCTATCTGATGAACCGCAAGTTTCCTTTTGCCACGCACGGACGGACGGATTGGGCGGAACAGCACCCCTATTACGATTACGACAACAACGCCTTTGGGCGCCTTGCAGCGGCACAGCTTGTTGCGCGCGGGCGCAAGCGCCTGTTCGTGATCGCACCGCCTGCGGCACATGCCTATTCCGGTCATATGGTCAGCGGCATCACCGAGGTCTGCGCCGCGCACGGGGTGCTTGCCGAAGTGGCCGAAGGGATCACCAGTGACTCGCCAAGTGCCGACACCGTCACCCATTTGGAAGAAAAGCTCGCAGCGGCGCCAGACGTTGATGCGATTGTCACGGCATCAACCTCTTCTGCGATGGCCGCGGTCGCCGCAATCGAAGCGCGCGGTGCAACGGTCGGGGGAGAGATTGATGTCTACTCCAAGGAAGCGATGCCGTTTCTGCGGCTCTTTCGCAAAGACATCCTCACCATTTCAGAGCAGGTCAACACGGCTGGCGCGTTTCTGGCCAAAGCCGCAATCCAGGCGATCCGCGAACCCACACTTCCCCCGATGCAAGGTCTTGAAGTGCCTTCAGACGAGGCGGAATAGCACTGCCATTTCCTCGGTTGCATCGCGGGAGGCATAGGTGATGCGCCAGCTTACAGGATTGTAAGCTGGCCATGATCTGCGCGTAAGTCTGACGCCACATGTTCATCTCATCACAGGGCGCACTGCCTTGAGACTGACAAACAAAGGAGATGAGATATGAATGCGAAGACTGTTTCAGGTGGCGTACTGGCCGGGTTGATGGTGACGGGTGTGATGGCCTCCACCCTGTCGGCACAGACGGCGGCGACGGCAACGGGATTGACCGTCGCGCAGATCACAGAGATCGCTCTGGCCGAAGTGCCCGGCGAGGTGCAAGAGATGGAGATGGAATCCGAAGACGGCCTGCAGGTGTGGGAGGTCGCAATTTTGGCCGCCGACGGGACCGAGTTCGAGGTTGAGATTAACGCAGAGACCGGCGACATTCTCGAAGTCGAAGCCGAGGACGATGACAAAGACTGCGATGATGACGACGATTGATCGCCATGCCCGTCATGTGACGGGAGCGAAGGAGGCTGCCCACACCGGCAGCCTCTCAACCGGACGCGCGCGCTGATGCGGATCCTGCTTCTGGAAGATGACACACAGCTCGGTCCCTGGATCGCAGGCGGATTGCAGGAAGAGGGACATGTCGTTGATCATTTTGCGGACGGCAAAGATGCGTTGATCGCAGCCATGGGCCAGGACTACGACCTGTTGATCCTTGATCGCATGGTGCCGGGGCTCGACGGGCTGGCAGTGCTGAAATCCTTGCGTGCCTCAAAGAATGCAACGCCTGCGCTCTTCCTGACGGCACTGGGCGAAGTTGATGCCCGTGTCGAAGGGTTTGAAGCGGGCGGCGATGATTACCTGACCAAGCCCTTTGCCTTTGTTGAGCTTTCGGCCCGTGTCAACGCCTTGGGCCGCCGCCGCGAGGGGGGCGAGCCGGGGAACGGGACGGCAACGACGCTAAAATACGCAAACCTCAGCCTCGATCTGCTTGCACGCCGTTGCGAGCGGGGCGGTCAGGTGATCGATCTGATGGCGAAAGAGTTCAAACTGCTGGAATACTTCATGCGCCGCCCGGGCCGATTGGTCACCCGCACGATGCTGTTAGAACAGGTCTGGGACATGAGCTTTGACCCGACGACAAGCGTCGTCGAAACCCATATCAGCCGCCTGCGGTCGAAAATCGACAAACCCTTTGACGAGGCCCTGCTACGGACCCGACGGGGCGAGGGCTATGTTTTTGGTCGATAGGCTGTTGCAACAGATCCGGTGGTTGCGCCGATCCTCGATGGTGCGGCTGGCCATGTTGTTGTCGGTGATCTTTGCTGTTGGCATGGCAGTGGCGATCAGTGTTGCGCTGGTGTGGGGACAGCGCGCCATCGAAGGTCGCGTCGACACAACACTGGAAACGGTCGCAGCTACCTCGGTATTGGCGGACACTCGGGGCGCAAGCCGGTCGATGATCCTCCAACCCCTGAACGACCTTGGCAATCTGCCATCGCCGTTTCGACGGACGGCAGACCGGGGTGGCGGGACTGTCGATCTTGGCCGCGACTTTCTGGGGTCGGACGTCTGGCGCGCTTTGGTCACGCAAGACAGTTTGGGCAACGCGGTGCTGGTCGCCGTACCGCTAGAGGAAAGTGACGAAGCACGGGAGCTTTTGGCGGGCGTATTGTGGATCACGACGGCACTGGTTATCGCGATCAGCCTTGCCATCGGGTTGGTTGCCGGGGTTCTTGCTCAGCGCCGGTTGGCCCGGATTGATGGCACATTGACCTTGCTGGCCGCTGGCGATCTTTCAGCCCGCACGGGAAACCAGCGCGCCCGCGATGATCTTGACGATATCGCACGGCAGTTGGACCGGACCGCCGGGGAACTGGAAAGCCTTGTAGCGCAGACCCGCCACCTCAGCGCCAGTCTGGCCCATGATTTGCGCACCCCGCTCGCGCGTCTGCGGTCGCGGCTTGAGGTTCTGCCGGACGGACCGGAGCGTGAGGACGCGTTGGAGGAAGCCGCGCGCCTTTCGCAGATATTTGACACGATCATGCGCGTTGCGCGGATCGAAGCCGCACAGGGGAAAGACGGATTTGCGCCGGTGGACCTGGGGGAACTGGTCGCGGAACTGGAAGAGATCTTTGGACCCGTTGTTGAGGATGAGGGCAAGACACTCCGCACCGCTGTTTCGTCGCCAGAGCATGTGCAGGCCGACAGGCAGATGCTGGTTCAGGCGATGGCAAACCTGATCCAGAACGCGCTTGTGCACGGCGGCAAGGAAATCACCCTGATTGCAAAGGGTGCCATGATCGGCGTTGCTGATAACGGCGACGGCGTGGACCCACAGCAGTATGGCGAGATCATCAAGCCCATGGTCAGGTTGGATCAGGCCCGTGGCACGGACGGCAGCGGCCTTGGACTTGCGCTTGTCCGGGCGGTTGCGGATCGGCATGGGGCGACGCTGATGCTCGCACCGCAAAGCGAAGGGGAAGAACGCCCCGGTCTTCGCGTTATTCTCAAGTTTGCAGATTTGTAAGGTGCGGGTCAGGGGCCTGTAAAACCCGGTCTCCATATCAGTGTCATCGCAACGTGAATGACACAGGAGACCACAATGAACACTCTGATCACAAAGATAAAATCCGCCATTTCCACAGCTGCGCTGTTGATCTTTGGGGCCGTGATGGCCGGCCTTGGGCTTGCGACTGTCGGCCTGCTCGCGCTCTTCGCGCTTGTCACCATCGGCATGGCGTTGCTGGCAGCACCCTTCGTGGCGCTGTCGCAACCTGCTGCCGATGAGACCGCTGCGGTCTAACCCCGTACCCGCAAGAAGGACATCAAACATGACCGACGCAGCGCAACCGCACGGGTTTGTCACGAAAACCATTCACTGGCTCTCGGCCGGACTGATTGGTTACGGTTATCTGAAAGGTCTGGACGATGTGTCGCAGCTGGCCGATCCGGCACTGTTTCAGTTTGAGGTAGGTTTTGCGCTGGCCCTTGGTGTGCTTTTTCTTGTGCGCCTGGTTTGGACCAAGGGTATTGCTGGGGCGTCCCGCCTGCCAAAGGCCGCCCCCCGGTGGGAGCGCTTTGCCTCAAAGGCGGTGCACATCGGGCTTTATGCCAGCGTCTTCGGGATTGTGGTGACCGGTTTGTTAATCGCGGTGGGCTATGCCACGCCGTTGCTTGGCGGGCTCTTCCTGGCGGCGATGATCGGGGCGCATGAAACTGTCCTGGCGATAATGCCGCTGTTGCTGGCGGCCCATATTGCCGGGGCCCTTTGGCATAGGATCGTCCGTCGCGACGGGGTCATGGAAAGCATGACCGGGCGGGTGCTGGGCTAGGGTCGGGGCGCAGTGCATTCCCAAAAATCAGGCTCTTTTGCGCAGCCGATGCGCAGGGGGGATCTGTCAGCAAAGCCCCTGCGCGGCGAGGTAGCGGACAAACAGCAGCGTCAGACTTTCCCGCCGCGATTTGTCAGGCCAGACCGCGTAAATCCCAATCGGCTCCAGCTTCCATTCTGGCAAAAGGCGCACGAGCTTGCCCGCCGCGATCCCGCGATCGGCCAGAAACGATGGTAGGACCGTGGCGCCCAAATCCTCTGTGGCGAGGTGATAGAGCGCATCGATACTGTCGACCTCGATCTGGGAGCGTCCTGTCACCCTTTCGTCGCGCCCATCCGGGTGCTTGAATTGGGTCGTGTCAGACCGGTTCTTGTAGCGGAGCCAATCCCAGTCTTCCATGTCTGAGGGACGCTCCGGTCGCGGGCGATTTCTTGCGTAGTTTTTGCCTGCCACCAGGTTGCGCTGACCCTCGGCAAACTTGCGCGACATCATCGAGCTGTCATCGAGCCACCCGGCACGAATGCTCAGATCAAATCCATCTTCGATCAAATCCAGCCGATTGTCAGTGTAGCTGACAGAGAACGCCACATTGGGGTGCAGCTTCATGAATGATGCAATTGCCGTTGTCAGGGGGCCAGCCGTCAGAAAGGCGGGCATCGCGATCCGAAGGGCACCCACGGGTTCGTGCGACAGGCCATTCAGCTCATTCAGCCCGGCCTCGGCGCTCTTCATCATGTCCGAAACGCGGGCGTAGAGCATCCGGCCTTCGTTTGTCAGGGCGATCTTCCGTGTCGTTCTGTGGAGGAGCGTTGCACCAAGATAGTCTTCGAGGTCTGACACAGTCTCGCTCACGCGTGATGGTGAAAGACCAATGTCCTTGGCCGCAGCCCGAAACGAGCCCTCATCCACCACCCGCGCGAAAATAGCCATCTGTTTGAGATGATCGATCATTGTTCCGAAATCCCAAGTAGTTTCTCTGCAAAATTACAGATATCCGAACAATCGACAACTGGCCAGATCGTTCGCGCGCAGCAAGAGCATCTTTAGGTCCACACAGAAGCAGACCCCTATTGTTCGGATTTACCGAATTAAGATTTCATAAAAGAGCGAATATTCAAAACAATGCGGCAGACATAGCGTTTCGGCAGAACGCAATGAAAAGGCCGAAGATGAACGCTGTCGCATCGCTCAGAACCAATCACGCGAACCGCTATCTAGGCATGCTGTGCGAACATTTTGCCCGGCGCCTTGATGTCACACGAGACGATCAAACCGCACGCGTGGCGTTCCCCTTTGGCCAATGTGCCATGACGGCCGATGACCAGCGTCTGAGGCTTGTCGCGACAGCCGATACCGCGGGCGATCTGGCAAGGCTTGAAGACGTCATCGCCAGCCATCTCGAACGCTACGCCTTTCGTGAAAACCCCAATGTCGTTTGGGCACCGGCCGCCGATGGAGGGGACTGATGCGCCAAACACTGAAGCAGCAACTTTTTGTCCCAACCCCACCCGACCAACAAGAGAAAACGATGCACCGTCGAACACTGATCAAAACCGGCCTTGCGACAGCGCTCGCAACCATTCTCGCAACCCATGCAGGAGCACAAACAATGGACGCAACAAGCCAAGCCTCATTTGACACGGTCATGGCCTTTATGGCCGCCATGGGCGAAGGCCCCGATGCCATGTCACCATTGATGGCCGACGACATGATCTGGCGCAACGAAGGCGACACAAGCATCCCGTGGGTCCATGGTGGGATCCAAGGCAAAGAGGCGATCTTTGCGTTTCTCGGTGTGTTTGGCGGCGGGCTGCAAACAACCAAATGGGAAAACACCGATGCGTTTGCCTCTGGTGACACGGTCGCCGTCTTTGGCGTGATGAACGGTGTGACCACCGCCACCGGTCAGGAAATCGGCGAATTCAGCTTTGCCCTGCGCGCCAAGGTGCGGGATGGCCAGGTCGTCCTGTGGCATTGGTTCGAAGACAGCTTTGCGCTGAGCCAAGCCTATCACGGTCGCAGCTAAGCCGGCCTCTTTCCCAAACAAAACAAGGAGATTTATCATGACAAACCTCGTCTCACGTCGCAGTTTCGTTCAAGGGGCCGCGCTAACGGCCGGTGCCGCAGCACTCATTCGCGCGGGTTTCACGCCGACACCGGCGCGCGCTCAGGGTGCGATGCCTGCGGGCACCGTCTTTTCCTTTTCCAAGGCAGGGGTGGATTTCCACACCTATGTCTCACCGGCACAGGCGGTGAATGTCACCGCCCATGTGATCGAGTTGGGCGATCAACTGCTGGTGGTGGACTCCACGTTCCTGCCGCCTACGGCCATGGAACTAGCCGACGTTATCGCGTCAACCGGAAAGCCTGTTCACACGGCCTATGTCAGCCACGAACACCCCGATC
>JBCBOD010000106.1:0-14274 GCA_039821425.1 Pseudomonadota bacterium | reverse complement strand
GTCACGTCCTTGTTGAGGTCAAAATCCGTCGATGGCCCGCCCGGATGCGCAAGGGCATCCAACAGGCGCTGGCGCAGATCAGGCACTGGCGTCCTTGGCTTCAGCCTCAAACCCCAGTGTGGCGGGGTCGAGCGTGTAGTGCGCCCCGCAGAACTGGCAATCAGCGGTGACTTCGCCCTCTGGCGTGGTCATCGTGGCGATTTCCTTGGCCGAGTAGATCGACAGGCTTTGGCGTACCTTGTCCTCCGAACAGCTACAGCCGAACTTGACCGCTTGCGCATCGTAGACACGCGGTTGCTCTTCATGGAACAGACGCACGAGCAGGTCGATTGGTGCCACGGACGGGCCGATCAGCTCCAGTTCATCCACCGTATCCAGAAGCAGGTTCGCGCGGTTCCAGTTTTCGCCGTCTTCAGCGTTCAGGATATCAGCCGCCTCCAGCAGACCTTCATCACCAGACCCGCCTTCGCCGGTCACATGGGGCGAGGCTTTGGGCATATGCTGCAGCATGATCCCGCCCGCGCGCCAATGGCTGCCCTCACCGGGCAGTTGCGAACGGCCATAGGTCAGCTGAAACCGGGTCGGCAACTGTTCGGACTGGGCAAAGTAGGTCTGCGCACAGGCCGAGAGCGACCCGCCCGCAATCGGCGTGATCCCCTGGTAAGGCGTCATGTCCTGGCCCTGGTCGATCAGGATGGCAAAGTAGCCCTGACCCAACTGATTGAACGGATCAGCGGATTCGTCCAATGCGTCGGCATCATAAGAGGCATAGGCGCGGATCCGGGCAGAGCGCCCATCTTCGGACGGCCCGTAGTAATCCGTCGCGATCAGGCGCACCGGACCAGAGCCGCGCACCTGCAGTGACAGCTTCCAGCGCAGCTTAATCGTCTGGCCGATGAGTGCGGTCAGCAAGGCCATCTCGGCCACCAGCCCTTCGATCATTGCAGGATAGTTGTGCTGGCTCAGGACTTGTTCCAACACACCATCCAGCCGCGCCACGCGGCCGCGGATGTCAGAGGCGTCAAGCTGAAAGGGCAGAACGGTATCGTCCCACGCGATTTGGGTGCCGAGGCTCATGGGCTTTCCTAACGTGTCAGGGGGTGGCATACCGCGCCTATATAAGCGGGGCAAGGTAAGCTCCAAGAGGGGGAGCAATGATCAGACGGTATGGCAGACCACCACTGGCCGGGCAGCGCTACACCCGCAGGCCTGGGGTTTACGCGATCCTGCCGCTGGAAGGGCAGCTTCTTCTGACCTATCAGGATGATCCGCACTACGAAGTGCAACTGCCCGGCGGCGGCATTGATCCGGGGGAAAATCCGCTCACAGCGCTGCACCGCGAAGTGTTCGAGGAAACCGGCTGGCGCATCGCCGCGCCCCGGCGCCTCGGCGCGTTCCGGCGGTTCACCTTCATGCCGGAGTATGACCTTTGGGCGGAAAAGCTCTGCCATATCTACATGGCACGGCCCGTGCGGGCACATGGACCTGCAACAGAGCCAGACCACATGCCACTCTGGCTATCGGCAGCGGACGCCATCGCGATGCTCTATAACGAGGGCGACGCAGCCTTTGTGGCCGAACACTGTCTTTGATCCGGATATCCGGGAAGTGCTCTAATCAATCAACGGGCGCTTCTCGATCAGGTGCCCGTAGAACGTGGTCAGCACGCAAACACTCAACATCATCGTCAGCCAGTTCAGGCCGACGGCAAACACCAGTTGAAAGATCTGGTTGCCAAGCGTTGGGGCAAGCGGAATGCTGGACCACATCTCGATCACGATGTTCATCACCGTCAGGATCGCGGCAACACCCCACAGCGTCGGGCTCTCCTTTTTGGTGGCTGCCCAGCTTTCACGGAATGTAATGGGTTTGCCAATGGCCGTACCCGGCAACGTCATGCCGAACCGAAACAAGAGGTAGAGTGTGAGGATTCCGACAACAAAGCCGATGATCGACGTTCCGCCGCCCCCGAGAACTTGCGCCAGTGGGGCGCCAATGAAGATGAGGGGCAGCATGCAAACAAGCAGCACGAGAAACAGCAGAAACGTGGTTTGCACATAGGGACCGATCGCCGGCATTTCGAACCGGGGCAAAAGCCCACTGTATTCTTCCAGCAGAATGAACCGGTGCCAGGCAACGGCAATCCAGGAAAAGACGATCAGCGCACCGGTCCCAAGAAGCAACCACATCATCGCAAGCCCCGGGCCACCGGAAGGAACGCTGCGCAAGAACTGCCCAGCGACGACAAAGACGCCAGCAAGGATCAGGAATGGGCCGACCGACACCCGCAGCGCTTGCCCAAAGTTGCCAAAAATCATCGAAAACGCATGTCGGATGATTTGAATTGCCATATCTGCCCCTCTTCGCGTCCTCAGAAGATTTCTGACCAATGGTAGGGGTCAGTCAATCAGCGTCCGCTTTTCGATGAGGTGCCCGTAAAGCGTCGTCAGGATACTGACACCCAGCATCAGCGTGAGCCACTGCACAAAAATCTCCAGCACGACGCCAATGACCGGCGCCAGCCCGCTCACGATCTCGGTCAACACACCCGCAAGCCCGTTGATCCCCATCAGCAAGAGTGAGACGCCAAAAATCGTGCCCTTCATTGCGCTGGATGCAGCCCAAGCCTGGCCCATTGTGATCGGCTGACCGACCGCGACCGCAGGCAGCGCCAGTGCGATGCGGAACCAGACATAGCCAAGGATGGCGGCGGCGATGACGAACACGATCAACGCCGCACCGATGCCCGTGCCCGACATAGTGAAGGGCGTGGCGATCAGACCGACGATCAGAAACAGCGGAATGGCGACAAGGAAGATCACAAGCGCATAGAGCATCGAACGCCCAACATAGGGCCAAATTGGCCGGTCGCCGATCGCCGGGAGAATCCCGCTGTATTCTTCCAGCAGGATAAACCGGTGCCAGGAGACAGCGACCCAGGCAAAGACAAAGAGAAACGCTACCAAAGCAATGGCAAGCGCTAGAAACAGCGTCAGGCTGAACTCTGGTGGCGCCATAAATGCGTCTGGCTCGGGGAAGGCCTCGGTCATAGATGGCCCAACGACCATGATGACCGCAACGATGAGCATGATCAGCAGAATGTATGGCCCAATGGAGACGCGCAGCGCCTGCCCAAAGTTGCCAAAGATCATCGAAAACGCGTGCCTGATAATCCGAAACGCCATCACCTGTTCCCCTGTAACATGTTGGGTGCAGCTTGCACGCACGGGGCATCCGGTCAACCGCCGATCCTTGCCCCTACCCGTGAAAACCGCTATCGCGCCCAGCGACACGGATTGATGCAAAGGTGCCCCGCAAATGACCGCCCCGAAGAAAGTTGTTCTGGCCTATTCCGGTGGCCTTGATACTTCGATCATCCTCAAGTGGCTGCAGACGGAATACGGCTGCGAGGTTGTGACCTTCACCGCCGATCTGGGCCAGGGGGAAGAACTGGAGCCCGCGCGCAAGAAGGCCGAGATGATGGGCGCAAAGGCCATCTACATCGAGGACCTGCGTGAGGAATTCGTGCGCGATTTCGTCTTCCCGATGTTCCGGGCCAATGCGCTTTATGAAGGGCTGTACCTGCTTGGCACTTCCATCGCACGGCCCCTGATCTCCAAGCGGCTGGTCGAGATTGCAGCGGCTGAGGGGGCCGACGCGATTTCCCATGGTGCCACCGGCAAGGGCAATGATCAGGTCCGGTTTGAGCTCGCGGCCTATGCGCTGAACCCCGAGATCAAGGTCGTTGCCCCATGGCGCGAATGGGATCTGGGCAGCCGGACGAAACTGATCGAGTTTGCCGAAAAGCACCAGATCCAGATCGCCAAGGACAAGCGGGGTGAGGCGCCGTTCAGCGTGGATGCGAACCTCTTGCACACGTCGTCCGAAGGCAAAGTGCTGGAAGACCCGGCGGAGGAAGCGCCGGATTACGTGTATCAGCGCACCGTCGCGCCAGAGGATGCCCCTGACACGCCGGAAATGGTGGAGATCACCTTTGAACGGGGTGATGCGGTGGCCATCAATGGTGAGCGGATGTCTCCCGCGACCATCCTGACCAAGCTGAACGAACTCGGCGGCAAGCATGGCGTGGGCCGGCTGGACCTCGTCGAGAACCGCTTTGTCGGGATGAAATCCCGCGGCATCTACGAAACGCCCGGCGGCACGGTACTGCTAGAGGCGCATCGCGGCATCGAACAGATCACGCTTGATAGCGGCGCGGGGCACCTCAAAGACAGCATCATGCCGCGCTATGCGGAGCTGATCTACAACGGCTTCTGGTTCAGCCCCGAACGCGAGATGCTGCAGGCACTGATCGACAAATCTCAAGAGCATGTCAGCGGCACCGTGCGCGTGAAACTCTACAAGGGGTCAGTCAATACCGTCGCGCGCTGGTCTGACCAGACGCTCTATTCCGAGGCGCACGTGACATTCGAGGAAGACATGGGCGCCTATGATCAGTCGGACGCGCAAGGGTTCATCCAGCTGAATGCGCTGCGGCTGAAGTTGCTGGCGGCGCGGAATCGGCGGGGGTAGTTGCCCACTTGATGACAGGAAGAACAAAAGGAGTCCATTTTACTGGACTCCCTGAATAGTCACGCGTACCATATAATGGTGTTGAGATCTCTCCGACCCCAAGCTCTAGCCTGATAAGCGGCGGGCAACGGCCCGGGTAAGGAGGTGAAAGCTAATGGCAAGATCAACACGTAAAATAGGTCGGAGCGCGATTACTGGTCGCTTTACTCCGGTCGTCACGGCTCGTCGTAAGTCCAAGACTCACGTTGTCGAGACCGTGAAAACCCGAAAGCCTCGAAAGAGGAAATAAGGTGCAGTGCAGCTATTCTTTGAACGGGGTGGCTGCCCTGTTTCTCAGAGTGTCACTAAATGAAGGCCGATTCAATAAACAATTTCAATGATTTGTGGCTGGCTAGAAAAAGAATCCAATTTCAAACACTTAAGCAACTCTTCGTGTGGCCAACGCCCTGTAGATTGGCAACGCTTCCTCTAAAATCTGTGAATATGCCGAGCTGAGTTCCGGCAAAGCCCCCTCCGCCCCGGCAAACCCCGTACTCTCTTGTACCGCGCCATACCAATGTGCGGCCCAGATGCCATCCTCGGCGCGTGGTCCTTTGCGCCATGACAGCATCGTCGGGCTAAAAGCTAACCCTATGGTATCGCATAGCTTTCCCAGCATCCTTTCCGGGTCGGCCCGGATGTCGCCGCTGTCGATCACGACGCCGCCGAGCTGTTGATAGAGCGCCCATTGCTGGGCGAATCCGATATCCTCCAGCGTCATCTGGTCCCGCTTTGCCCCGTAGCTTGCGATTACCCGCGCGGGGTGGCGGATGAGATGGATGTTCACGCAGTGCTGCGCCCAATCGAGGGGGAAGTTATCGACCATGTGATGCGGCATGTGCTTCATGTAGAAGAGTTTTTTGCCATCCGGGATCGGGCCTGCACAACGCCGGGCGACCTTCATCGGATCGGTTTCATGGGCGGCCAGAACCTCCGCCCGCATCGGGTGCTCAGCACCAGTCGCGGCAAGGTAGGAGGCGTAGAACGGCTCATCCCAAATCGCGCAATCAGGCCGATTGCCGAAGGCATACATCATTGCGGTGGAGAGGTTCCGCGGCCCGGACCACATGGCGATCTTCATGGGGCACAACCTGTACACAGGGCGTACACAGGCCGTGCAGACGCATGGCACATCATGAACGGGCCACCAGATCTTTGTAGAGATCACGCAGCCGCGCCGTGACAGGGCCCAATTCACCCGTCCCGATCACCCGCCCATCGATGGAACCAACAGGCGTTTGCGCACCAAAGGTCCCCGTCAGAAAGGCCTCATCTGCCGAATAGGTATCGACCAAAGAATAGTTCCGCTCGAACACCGGGATATCGTTTGCCCGGCAGAGGTCGATCACTTTCTGACGCGTGATCCCGTTCATGCAGTAATCACCCGTGCTCGTCCAAACCGCGCCCTTCTTGACGATGAAGAAGTTGCAGGCGTTTGTCGTGTTCACGAACCCATGCACATCCAGCATCAGCGCCTCATCCGCCCCCGCCTTTTGCGCGGCGATACAGGCCAGGATGCAGTTCAGCTTTGAATGGCTGTTGAGCTTGGGGTCCTGCGTCATGGGCAGACCGCGCTGATGTGGGACGGTGGCCAGCGTGATCGGGCGGTGGATCGACGGTTTCGAATGCTCCGTGATGATCACGAAGGTCGGGCCGGATTGCGACAGGCTCGGGTGCTGGAATGGCCGAACTTTCACGCCGCGTGTCACCATCAGGCGAGCGTGCGCGTCGGTGGTCATGCCGTTGGCCTTTTGCGTCGCCCGGAGGGCAGCGATGACACCTTCGCGGTCCATCCCGATATCCAGATCAATGGCCTTCGCCGCCTCAAACAACCGGTCGATATGTTCGTCGAGGAACGCCCATTTGCCGTCATAGAGCCTCAGCCCTTCCCACACACCGTCGCCGAGCATGAAGCCACTGTCATAGACGCTGACTGTCGCTTGAGCTTTGGGAACGATCCGCCCGTCAACGTAGATCAGGATATCTTCGTTGCGGGCATCCTCGGCCGCTTGATGTGTCGTCACTTCGATCATGACGCCACGCTAGGCGCCGAACACGCACCGGTAAAGACCGTGTGAGATTGCGTGTCAGCGATTGATTTGCGGAGCCCTTCAGGTGACACGAAGGCAAAGGAGACACTGATGATCAAACGCCTTGCCCTGACCCTTTCCATTTTGGCAGCCCCCGCCGCTGCCGAAGATATCCGCACCGCCACCGTGGCAGGTGGCTGTTTCTGGTGCGTGGAAGCGGATTTTGAGAAGGTCGCCGGGGTGAGCGAGGTCGTCTCTGGCTACACTGGCGGGACAACCGCGAACCCGACCTATGAGACGATCAAAGGGTCCGGCCATTATGAAGCGGTAGAAATCACCTATGACGCAGATGTCGTCAGCTACGCCCAACTGTTGTTCGCCTTTTTCCGTTCCATCGACCCGACCGATGCGGGCGGGCAGTTCTGCGACCGGGGGGATGTCTACCGGACAGGTGTGTTTGTCAGCACGCCCGAAGAACGCGCGATTGCGGAGGCCGCGAAGGCGCAGGCCCAGCGCGATCTGGGCCAGCGAATCGTGACGCCTATTCTGGACGCGGCGACGTTCTACGAGGCTGAGGACTATCACCAGGATTACTACCTCGGCCAGAACCGGGTGATCACGCGCGGCGGGATCAAGCGGCAGGCGGATGCCTATCAGTTTTACCGCGAAGGCTGTGGCCGGGATGCGCGGGTGGCGGCGCTTTGGGGAGATGCTGCGCCGTTTGTGAAGTGATTGCTCCCCTGACTTGATCCCAGACCTGCTGACCAACGAGCCTCGGTAAGGCCGGCTGCGCCGTGCCCGACCTTGGGAGGGCCCAGCAAATTAGACGACTTCTGTTCTCAAAAGCATCAGCGAAGCTTGCGCGAACGCCGCCGCGACGAATGCCCTCCCGGGGGGAAGGTCGGGCATGGCGCTGACGCGCCGGGTGCTTGCGATTGACCTACTACTGAAACCCCTGCACCTCCGCAAGATCGGGGATCACATCCGCCGTTCCGTGCCGCATGACCATCAGGGCGGCAGCTTTCGTGGCTTTCACAATCGCCTGGCCCATTGGCATCCCGCGGTCGAGCCCGGCGAGGACGTAGCCGGTAAACGTGTCTCCGGCCCCTGTCGTGTCCACCGGATCAACGGGGATGGACGGGAAGTGCTGCATGCTGGTGCGGCAATACCAGTCCGCCCCATCGGCCCCGCGGGTGACAATCACATCTGCCACGGGAAGATCGGCGGGGGCCTGGCCGGTGGCGGCTTCCAACTGTTCCGCCTCGACCGCGTTGAGGATCAGAAAATCCAAGTGTGGCAGCACGGCCTGCACCCGATCCGCATCAAAAGGGGCGGCGGCATAAGCGACGCGTAGCCCGAGTTTGCGCCCCATCTCGGCGGCGGTCCGTTGCAGGTTGGTTTCGTTCTGGATGATCAGCCAATCGCCGGTTTGTGCTTCTGACAGGGCGGCTTGCAGGGTGGCGTGCGGAATCTCGGCATTGGCGCCGGGGTGCAGGACAATGCTGTTTTCACCAGCAGGATCGACCATGATGATGGCCTGCGCCGTCTCCGTTTCGATTTCCGCAATGTTGCGTGTGTCGACCCCGTATTCGAGAAGCCGTTCCACCGCCCAACGCCCATCGGCGCCCACCGCCCCGATGTGGTGGACATGTGCGGCGGCGCGGGCGGCGGCGACGGACATATTGGCGCCTTTTCCGCCCAGGAACATCTGCCGACCTGTAGAGGCCAGCGTTTCCCCCGGCCCCGGCACATGCGGGACGGCATAGACGAAATCCGCGTTGATCGATCCGAGGTTCCAGATTGCCATCAGTCGACCTTGCAGGCCGCGATGACGGCCATGTTCAGGATGTCGTTGACGGTCGATACGGTCGAGCAGATCTGCACCGGTTTCCCCACACCTGACAGGATCGGGCCGATCACCGTCGCCCCCGCCATTTCCTGCATCAGCTTGACCGAGATGGAGGCGGAGTGCCGCGCTGGTACGACAAGCACGTTCGCGGGGCCGGTCAGCCGTTGGAAGGGGTAGTTTTCTTGGGCTTGGGGGTTGAGGGCCACATCGACGGTCATCTCACCCTCGTATTCAAAGTCCACCTTGCGCGCGTCGAGAACGCGGGGCGCCTTGTGCATCTTTTCGGCCCGTTCAGACACCGGATAGCCGAAGGTGGAGAACGACAGGAACGCCACCCGCGGGTCGAGCCCCAGTTCGCGCGCCACATAGGCGCCGCGTTCGGCGATATCAGCCAAGTCTTCCTCGTTCGGCCATTCGTGCACCAGCGTGTCGGCGATCAACACGATGCGCCCTTTGTTGAGGACAGCGGTGACACCGACAGCACCATCGTGCGGCTGCGCGTCAAAGACGTGATTGATCAGTTCCAAGATATGCGCCGATTTGCGCGTCGCCCCGGTGACCATCCCGTCACCATGGCCATGCGCCAACATCAGCGCCGCGAACACATGACGGTCGCGTGCCGCAAGACGGTGCACATCCTGCGCGTCAAACCCTTTGCGTTGCAGGCGCTGATAGAGGAAGTCCTTGTAGGTCTCCAAATGCGGGGTGGTGGCCGCATTGACGATCTCCAGCTCGTCAAAGGCTTCGGGCAGGCCTTCCGTTGCCAGCTTTTCCTTCACGTCGTCGTCGCGCCCAACGATCAGGGCTTTGCCCATGCCAGAGCGTTGGTACATGACGGCGGCGCGCAGGACGCGGGGGTCGTCACCTTCGGCAAAGATTACGGTGGACTGGTTGGCACGGGCGCGGGAATTGAGGTTGCGCAGGATGGATTGCGTCGGGTCCATCCGCGATTTGAGCGAAAGCTCGTAGGCATCCATATCCACGATAGGCCGCCGGGCGACGCCGGTTTTCATGCCAGCCTGCGCGACGGCGGTCGGGATACGATGGATCAGACGGGGATCGAAGGGTGTTGGGATGATATAGTCGCGCCCGAAAGTCAGCTTCTTGCCATAGGCCATTGCGACCTCGTCCGGCACATCCTCGCGCGCGAGGGCCGCCAGCGCCTCGGCACAGGCGATCTTCATCTCGTCATTGATGGCGCGGGCGTGGATATCCAGTGCACCGCGAAAGAGGTAGGGGAAGCCAAGGACGTTGTTGACCTGATTGGGGTAGTCGCTGCGGCCGGTAGCAACGATGGCGTCTTCGCGGACGGCATGCGCCTCTTCCGGGGTGATCTCGGGGTCCGGGTTGGCCATCGCGAAAATGACCGGGTTGTCGGCCATATTGGCGACCATCTCGGCGGTGACTGCCCCTTTGACGGAGACACCAAGGAAGACGTCACAGCCTTTCATCGCCTCGTCCAGCGTGCGCAGTTCAGTGGCGACCGCATGTGCAGATTTCCACTGGTTCATCCCCTCGGTACGGCCCTGATAAATGACGCCCTTGGTATCGCAGGCAATGCAGTTTTCGTGCCGCGCACCCATCGCCTTGAGCAGCTCGATACAGGCGATCCCGGCAGCCCCGGCACCGTTTAGGACAATCTTCACATCCTCAATCTTTTTCCCCGAAAGGTGCAGCGCATTCAAAAGCCCCGCCGCACAGATCACTGCCGTCCCGTGCTGATCATCGTGGAACACGGGGATGTCCATCTGCTCTTTCAGCGTCTGTTCGATGATGAAGCATTCGGGGGCCTTGATATCCTCAAGGTTGATGCCCCCGAAGGTTGGCCCCAGCAGTTTTACGGCGGCGATAAAGGCGTCCGGGTCCTCGGTGTCCAGTTCGAGGTCGATGGAGTTCACATCGGCGAACCGTTTGAAAAGGACGGATTTCCCCTCCATCACCGGTTTGCTGCCCAGCGCGCCAAGGTTGCCGAGGCCCAGCACTGCCGTACCGTTAGAGATCACGGCGACCAGATTGCCCTTGTTGGTGTAATCATATGCGGTCGCAGGCTCTGCTGCGATTTCTTCACACGGGATCGCCACGCCGGGGGAATACGCGAGCGAAAGGTCCCGCTGCGTCGTCATCGGCACCGTCGCCTGAATTTCCCACTTCCCGGGGGTGGGATGCATGTGAAATTGCAGTGCATCCTCGCGCGTGAGTTTATTCTTCGGCATATGACTCCCCCCTGATGGTCCACAAGACATAGCGGGGATGCGTCAGGGGTCGCAACGGATTCATTTCGGGGTTTCGTCGCTAACATGGGCTGCTACTCTGCGCCCTGATGAGCAGCAAAAGCACAACAACGCCCATGATGGCGCAGTATCTGGAGATCAAGGCGCAGCATCCTGATGCGCTCTTGTTCTATCGGATGGGTGATTTCTACGAGATGTTCTTTGACGATGCTGTCGCCGCGGCTGAGGCGCTTGATATCGCGCTAACGAAACGCGGCAAACATGGGGATGAGGATATCCCGATGTGCGGCGTCCCACACCATGCCGCCGAAAGCTATTTCCTGACGCTGATCCGCAAGGGGTTTCGCGTGGCCGTCTGCGAACAGATGGAAAGTCCGGCGGAGGCCAAGAAACGCGGATACAAGGCCGTTGTGAAACGCGAGGTCGTGCGATTGGTCACGCCGGGTACGCTGACCGAAGACTCCCTGCTGGACGCTCGCCGTCACAACTACCTCGCCGCTTTTCATCGGGTGCGCGAGGATGCAGCGCTGGCTTGGGTCGATATTTCGACGGGGGCGTTTCACGTGATGGCCTGCCAGCCGGCGCAACTGGGGCCGGAACTGGCCCGGCTCACCCCGCGCGAGGTGATTGTTGTGGACGGGGCAGAGGGTGATTGGGCACCTGTTATCGAAAAGGCTGGCGCAACTTTGACGACCCTTGGTGCGGCTGCGTTCGACAGTACGGCGGGGGAAAAGCGGCTTTCAGCGCTCTACAAGGTTGGATCGCTGGATGGGTTCGGCACGTTCGACCGCGCGCAAGTGGGCGCGATGGCTGCCGTGGCCGAGTATTTGGAGATCACGCAGCGCGGGAACTTGCCGCTGTTGCGCCCGCCGGTTGTCGAACGCGTGCGTGCGGCGATGCAGATTGATGCGGCGACCCGCCGGTCACTGGAACTGACACATGCCATGGGCGGTGGGCGCGCCGGATCGCTGCTTGCCACGATCGACCGGACAGTGACGGCGGCGGGCGCGCGGTTGTTGGAGCGGCGGCTGGCGTCGCCTGCCTGCGATGTGGCGGTGATCGCGGCGCGGCAGGATGCGCTGGCGTTTTTTGCCGATGACATGCGGTTGGGGGCGGATGTGCGGGATGCGCTGCGCGGGGTGCATGATCTGGATCGCGCGCTGTCGCGGCTGGCGCTGGACCGGGGCGGGCCGCGGGATATGGCGGCGATCCGGAATACGATTGGGCATGCGGGGCAATTGGCGCAATTGCTTGGCGGCAAGATGCCAGCGGTTCTGGCAGAAGCCCTGCAGGATTTGACAGGCCATGAGGAACTGCTGGACCTTCTCGATCAGGCGCTTGTTGCAGAGCCTCCCTTGCTATCTCGTGATGGCGGTTTTGTCGCCCCCGGCTATCACGATGAGCTGGATGAAGTTCGCAAGCTGCGGGATGAAGGGCGGTCTGTCATCGCGGGCATGCAGGCGGAGTATGTGGAGACATCCGGCGTCGCATCTCTGAAGATCAAGCACAACAACGTGCTGGGCTATTTCATCGAAACCACCGCGACCCATGCGGAAAAGATGATGGCGCCGCCGCTTTCGGAGACCTTTATCCATCGGCAAACGACAGCCAATCAGGTGCGTTTCACGACGGTGGAATTGTCGGAGATTGAGACGCGCATCCTCAACGCCGGTGGTCGCGCGCTGGAGATCGAAAAGCAGGTTTTCGAAGACTTGCGGCAAGCGATCATTGCAGAAGCCGCACCGTTGGGCGCATTGGCGCGGGCGCTGGCCGAGATTGACCTGACGGCGGCGCTCGCTCATCTGGCCGTGACCGAAAACTGGGTCCGTCCCATCGTGGATGACAGCCGCGCATTCGCGATCACCGGCGGGCGGCATCCGGTGGTCGAAGCCGCGCTGCAGAAGGACGGCACGCCCTTTGTGGCCAATGATTGCACCCTGTCGGATGCGCATATCTGGTTGCTGACCGGGCCGAACATGGCTGGTAAATCGACGTTTCTACGCCAGAACGCGCTGCTGGCAATCCTCGCGCAGATGGGCAGTTACGTACCCGCCAAAGAAGCGCATATCGGTGTCGTCAGCCAGATTTTCAGCCGGGTGGGGGCGTCAGACGACCTCGCGCGCGGGCGGTCCACCTTCATGGTCGAAATGGTGGAAACCGCCGCGATCCTCAATCAGGCGGACGACCGGGCGCTGGTGATCCTAGATGAGATCGGGCGCGGCACGGCGACCTATGACGGGCTGTCGATTGCCTGGGCGACGCTGGAACATCTGCATGATGTGAACCGGTGCCGCGCGCTCTTTGCGACGCATTATCACGAGATGGCCGCCCTGGCGGGCAAGCTCGACGGGGTGGAAAATGCGACCGCCGCGGTGAAGGAGTGGGACGGCGATGTGATTTTTCTGCATGAAGTGCGGCAGGGGACGGCGGATCGGAGTTACGGGGTGCAGGTCGCGCGGCTCGCCGGACTGCCGCCTGTCGTCGTGGAACGGGCGCGCGTCGTGCTGGAAGCCCTGGAGAAGGGGGAACGGGAAGGCGGCGCATCACGTCAGGCGGTGATAGATGACTTGCCGCTTTTTGCCGCCACGCCTTCACCGCAGGCTGCGAAACCGCAAAAATCAGAGGTTGAAGACCGGCTCAGGGACATCTTGCCGGATGACCTTACGCCAAAAGAGGCGCTTGGCTTGATCTACGAGTTGAAAGAGCTCTCTCCGAAGGACTAAGGCCAGCCCTTCTTACGTTCAGAAATACTGCGGGGGAGTCCCGGAACGGGACGGGGGCTGGCCCCCTACGACGCCGGCATTGACGACACACCGACTTGCGCTGGGCGCAGCAAGCGGTCGTGCAGCATGAAACCTGTGGCAGAGACCTGAATGATCTCACCCGCCTTGGTTCCGGGCAGGGGAGCTTCGAACATCGCTTCGTGCATCTTGGGGTCGAATTTGTCGCCTACTTCGGGTGTGATCGGTTCAATCCCGTGCTTCTTGAAGACGTTGATCAGCTCGCGCATCGTGAGCTCTACGCCTTCCATCAGGCTTTCAGGTACTTTGTCTTCACCCTCGTTCGCGGCTTTCAGGGCACGATCAAGGTTGTCGTAGACGGGCAAAAGATCACGGGCGAGGCGAGAGCCGCCATAGTTCTCGGCCTCACGTCGGTCGCGGTCAGCCCGCTTGCGCGTGTTTTCGGCATCTGCCAGCGCGCGCATGAACTTGTCGCGATAGCTGTCACGCTCTGCGATCAGGGCCTCGATTTCTTCGGACACATCGCCCTCTGGCTGGTCGGCGCCTTCAGTGGCCTCCATCTCATCACCTTCGGCTGCGAGTTCATCGAGGGTTTGCAGTGGTTCGTCTTTGTCAGACATAAAATTTCCTTCAAGAGCGGTCGGCGATCATCTTGCCGACAAGCTGCGCTGTGTAATTCACGATCGGCACGATGCGGCCGTAGTTCAGGCGGGTGGGTCCAATGACACCAACCGCGCCAATGATTTTGCGGTCGGCGTTCATATAAGGGGAAACGACCAGAGATGAACCCGAAAGTGAGAACAATTTATTCTCTGAGCCGATAAAAATGCGCACCCCGTCGCCGCCCTCGG
>JBCBOD010000010.1:0-58937 GCA_039821425.1 Pseudomonadota bacterium | reverse complement strand
GTCTTGTCTCACGCGGGGTTTTTGCCTCCCCCTTTTGACATTGGGCCAGCGCTGATCGTTTTCCTGCCGCCGCCATCCTGCCCGGGATGCGCGGCGGTTTTTTTATGCGGTGGCCTGGTGTGATTGCAGCGCGTCGAGCGTGGCGTCGAAGGCCAGCATGATGGAGGCGTGACGGTTCTTGTAGTCCTTGGCGGGCTGCAGAACTTCCAGACCATCAAAGGGAGCATCCGGCACGGCGCCGTCCGATTTCAGCATTGCAAAGAGCTGATCTCGCGCGATCTGAACATGCTCCGGGCGCATTCCAACGATATTGGCGCCAACAATCGCCGCTGCCGCCTGACCCAGTGCGCAGGCCTTCACGTCTTGGCCATAGTCGGTGATCACCCCATCCGCTACGGTCACATCCACTGTCACCGTCGATCCACAAAGCGGCGCGCGTTTCCGGGCGGTTGCAGTGGGTGCGTCCAGTCGCGCCGTGCGTGGCATATCAGCCGCCAAAGCAAGGATGCGGGCAGAGTACAGCTTGATCAGGTCGGTTTCGGCGGACATGGCGTTGCTCTTCTTCGTGGTCCCTTCTAGATAGACCGCGCGCCACCGCTTGCAAAGGTCTAGCCTCATGACATTCGATCCCGCCACGCTGACGTACAATGACGCAGGGCTGATCCCAGCCATCGCGCAAGATGCGACATCGGGTGAGGTTCTGATGATGGCCTGGATGAATGCAGAGGCGGTGCAGAAAACGCTTGAGACGCGCCAGGTTACCTATTGGTCCCGGTCCCGGCAGGAATTCTGGGTTAAGGGCGCTACCAGCGGAAACACGCAGGAACTCGTTGATTTCCGGGTGGATTGTGACCGGGACTGCCTGCTTGTGATAGTCAGTCAGTCAGGCCCGGCCTGTCACACCGGCCGCCGGACATGCTTTTACACTAGCGTGCAGGATGGCAAAGAGGTCAGCCTGATGGACCCGATGCAGGCCAGTTGATCATTCGCTTGATGTCGTCTGGCGTTGCCCCTTCATCGCGGAATTTTGACAATGCTTTCGACCGGTCGATCTTGGCCAGGCGTTTGCCGTTGGCATCAGTGATCAGGCCGTGATGGTGATAGACTGGCGTCGGCAGGTCCAGCAGTTGTTGCAGCAGAACATGCAACGGGGTCAGCGGCTGCAGGTCCGTCCCGCGGACCACATGGCTGACCTCTTGCAGCGCGTCATCGACAACACAGGCGAGGTGATAGGCCGGATCGCCCGTGTCCTTGCGCCGTAAGACTGGGTCGCCGGTGGTTTCGATGAGTGTGGCAACAACTGCCGCACGTCCGCCTGCACCTTCACCGATCTCGCTATGGGGAAGCGGGTTGGTCACAAAGGTGGCCGCCTTTTCTAGATCCAGGCGCAGGGCGTCGTCTGGCGTGGCGTCCGCCATTGGACGGTTGCGGCAGGTGCCGGGATAGACCATCCCATCTGTGCCGGGGATTCCCCCGGCCTCCACCACCTGCCGCCGCGTGCAGTTGCAGGGATAGAGCAAGCCCTTGGCGGCGAGCTGATCGAGAGCAGCCTGATAGTCGTCAGAGTGGTCGGACTGCCGTCGCACGGGTTTGGGCCAGTCCAGCCCCAGCCACGCAAGATCCGTATAGATGCCTTCTTCCCATTCTGGGCGCACACGCGTGCTGTCGGTGTCCTCAATCCGCAAGAGCGCGGTGCCGCCCATGTCTGCGGCCACCTGCCAGACGGTCAGCGCCGAATAGGCATGCCCAAGGTGCAATGGCCCGGTGGGTGACGGCGCGAAACGTGTGATCACAGGCGGCGTAGGATAATGACGTCGGACCCCATGCCAACATCGTCGAGATGTGGTCCATGTTCGCGGAATATGATTGCGGCCCGGCCCTGATCCACCTCGGCCTGCAAAGCATCGCCATAGCTGTTGTCGGCCAATGTCGGGTCGTTGAATGACAGGGCCAGCAGACCGCCGGAAACCAGTTGATCCATCACCATGCGTAACGTCTCGGCCGGGGCGGCCCCAAGGCTGATCACCCCAACCGCGACGATGACGTCATAAGCGCCGGGCGCGAAGCTCAGCACGCCGGGCTCTGACAGCCAGGTCTTTCGGTAGATCCCGAGGTCAGCGGCCCTTGCCAGCATCTCTGCCGTGACATCCGTGCCGTCCATCGTCGTGAAACCAGCCTTTGACAGCGCCATGCCGCCAATGCCAGTGCCGCAGCCAAAATCAAGGATCGTTGCGCCAGCATCAGCGTGCTGTGTTAGGGCAGTGGCAAGGCGTTCCGGGGTGCGATAGCCGCGCGCCTGGACTTCGGCATCATAGGTCTCGGCCCAATCCGCATAGACGGCGATCGTTTCCTCCACCGGGCGTGGGGTCCAGAGCGAGGGTTTCAACACGTTCGATTTCTCTGCCATGGGCAGAGCCTAGCGCCGTGGATTATGCGGCGTCCAGCACCATTTGGCCCAACCACGCCTGCCAGTCGGCCTTTGCCCGGTCAGTATAGGCTTTGTAGCGATCCTTGCGCCCGCGCCGTCCCCCTTTGACGCCGTCGATCGGGGGGAAGAGGCCGAAGTTCACGTTCATTGGCTGGAAGGTCTTTGCCTCGGCCCCGCCGCTGATGTGGGTCACAAGCGCGCCCATCGCTGTGGTGGCTGGCACAGGCGGGAGCATTTGACCCGTCATTTCAGCAACGGCGAGCCGCCCGGCGAGCAGCCCCATCGCGGCACTTTCCACGTAGCCCTCAACCCCCGTGATCTGACCGGCAAAGCGAATGTGCGGGCGGCTGCGCAGCCGCATCTGGTCATCGAGCAGCGTTGGCGAGTTGATGAAGGTGTTGCGGTGGATGCCACCAAGGCGCGCAAACTCTGCTTCTTCCAGGCCCGGAATCATTTTGAAAACAGCCTTCTGGGCCCCGTACTTCATCTTGGTTTGGAAACCGACAATATTGAAGAGCGTGCCAAGCGCGTTGTCACGGCGCAACTGGACGACGGCATAGGGTTTGGTGGCCGGATCATGGGCATTGGTCAGCCCGACAGGCTTCATCGGGCCAAAGCGCAGTGTCTCGCGTCCGCGTTCAGCCATCACCTCGATCGGCAAGCAGCCGTCGAAATAGCCAGCCGTCTCGCCTTCCTTGAACTCGGTTTTGTCCGCCGCGATCAGCGCGTCGATGAACGCCTCATACTGGTCGCGTGACATGGGGCAGTTGAGGTAGGCTGTCCTCTCTTCCTCCGTCTCGCCCTTGTCATAGCGGGACTGCATCCAGGCCACATCCATGTTGATGCTGTCTGCATAAACAATGGGCGCGATGGCGTCGAAGAAGGCGAGCGCCTCTGCGCCGGTTTCGTTCTGGATTGCCTCTGCCAGCGCGCCGGATGTCAGCGGGCCTGTGGCGATAATCCAATGTCCATCATCGGGCAGGGCGGTGATTTCTTCGTAGGAGATCGAGATGTTGGGATGTGCCTGCAGAGCGGCCGTGACGCTTTCCGCAAAGGGGTCACGGTCCACCGCCAAGGCGCCACCGGCGGGCAGGCGATGCTGATAGGCTGTTTTCATGATCAGACCGCCGGCCTGCATCATTTCCCAATGCAAAAGGCCAACCGCGTTCTGTTCGTGGTCATCCGAACGGAAAGAGTTGGAACAGACCATTTCCCCCAGATTGCCGGTGCGATGGGCAAAGGTTTTCACCTTTGGGCGCATCTCGTGAATAACGACCTGCAAGCCTGCCTCTGCTGCCTGCCATGCTGCCTCTGACCCGGCCATGCCGCCGCCAATGATGTTCAATGTCTTCTGCATGAGGCTGAGATACTGCCCGACCTCACAAAAGAAAAGGCCCCGCTGTGACGCAGCGGGGCCTTTGTTTAGTCTCTTTGGGTTCAGAAGCCGACTGCGCGAACTGTGGAACGATTGCTCATGACTGAACCATTGGTCGGGCCAAAATCGAATTGTGCGCCAATAGCGATATATTCTTCCGACTCGTCCGAGATCTCTGTTCCGCCGGACGTCTGACGGACAGAAACCGTTCCGTATTCCGCAAACACCGACGTACCACCCGCAAAGGCGTAGCGTGCACCAATGCTTGTGTTGCTCGACAGCGTATCAATTGTGCTGCTGTCGACATCATAGGCTTCGGAGCCAAGTGAAACGAAGATGTTAGGGCTCACGCTGAATTCGACCAAGACACCACCGATGCTTTCATCGAAGTCGTCGCTCAAGTTGTCCGATTCAGCCACGCCGAAGAAGGCCTCAAGGCTGCCGAATCCACCACCGTAACCGAATTCCAGCCCGTAGCTATCAGTGCTACCCCCGTCGGCATCGTCGATTGCATAAAACAAGCCAATGGCCGTGCCGGGAGACAAATAGTACAGACCACGTGCCGTCACGTTGGTGAAGTCAAGGTCGTCGGATGAGTAGAAGCCAAGGCTGCCGCCAACCCCGAATTGCGGAGTAATCTGAAACTCGCCACTGCCTTGAAGGCCGGTGAGATCATCGTTGTCGTTGGTGGCGTAGGCCGCATCAGCGGTGAAGCCCGAGAGAGATTGCGCTGCTGCCGGTACCGCCGCAACGGTCATCAGTGCGATTGCTGTAGTGCGAAGAAGCATGGATTTATTCCTTTTGTGCTCGATGGCTACAGAATACGCGCTTCACCCGCCATTTTACAGCGCGACGAGCCAATCTGCCAGAACCTGCGGTTGAACCGTCACCTGCCCGCCACAGTCGGTCCAAAACGAAAAAAGCCCCGCACGGTTGGCGGGGCTTTGGTCAGGTGGGCGTCGTTACGGTGTTTCTGCCACGCCCGTTTTGACGACCTGGAAAGTACCGCGGCGGCCAAAGGTTGTGCCACCGTTCGGGCCGACGGCAATGCTGGCTTGCAAGCCAAAGAACCATTCATCGTCCTCAACGTCGCCAGCATCGAGGTTGACCTGCCCAAGCGTCACACCAAACTTGGGGCCCTGATCCAGCTGGTAGAAGCCGCCGATTTCAAACGCTGATGCTGAAAACCCTTCGCCAGAATATCCATCAATGGTTGCTTCAACGCCAAATGCACTTTGCAGGGCATAGCTCGCGCCGAAACCGTAGAGTGTCACATCTTCATCAGCGCCGTCACTGCCGCTGCCGAGATAGGCTTCAAAAGTACCCAAGCCGTAATCATAGGCGATCTCACCACCCAGAATCTCGCTTTCGGCATCATCGACAAAGTCCTGCCCAAAGAAGAAACCGACGCTTGTGTTCGGGTCGATCCCATAGATGATGTGGGCGGTGATGTTCGAAATGTCAGAGATACCGACGTCGAAGTTGAATGCGCTGACATCCAGTGCGACCGACAGATTGTAGGGCAGTGCAAACTCACCCGAGCCATAGTAGCTGACCCCGCCCAGATCGTCGGTATCAGGCGCATCTGTGAAATCAATCCCGATCTCGGCGCCGGAAAAACCCTGCGCCTGCAGCCCGGTTGCTGCTGTCAGCGCGAGGGCTGACGTCAATAGTACCTTGTTGAACATGTTCCTGTCCCTGTTTGATACGCAGGCGCCCCCACGGTGCCTGCCTGGTCTTGCCTGCCTCAGCCGGTTACGTGCGAAAGCGCGGCTCAGCCTTCGCCCGGGTCGTCCTCGCCCTGGTCGGCAATCCACGCGACACTGACAACGGTTTCCCCTTTGCCTGTGTCGAATACCTTGACCCCACCAGCACCCCGCGAACGGAAGGAAATCCCTTCAATCGGCACGCGGATCGACTGCCCTGTAGAGGTAACGAGCATGATTTGATCCGACATTTCAACCGGGAAGGACGTAACGAGCGGTCCTCCGCGCATGGCCCTATCCATGGCGGCAACGCCCATCCCGCCGCGCCCGCGCACGGGGTAGTCATGGCTCGACGACAGTTTGCCAGAGCCTTGCGACGTGATTGTCAGGATCAGGTTTTCAGCCGCCGACATTTCGGCATAGCGTTCCTGGCTGATCGCGCCTGGTGTCGCTTCGTCCTCATCCTCGTTCTCGGCGTCATCGGTCAGCCCCGCCATCGCGCGGCGCATCTTGAGGTAGGCGGCACGTTCTGCCGGATCGGCGTCAAAATGCCGGATGATCGACATGGAGACAACCTTGTCATCGCCTTGCAGCTTGATCCCGCGCACGCCGACCGAAGCGCGCGAGTTGAAGACGCGCACGTCCGTGGCCGGGAAGCGGATCGCGCGGCCTGAATCCGTCACGAGCATCACATCATCATCGTTTGAGGCGATCCGCGCGTTGATCAGCGTGGTATCCGCATGATCATCCTCGAACTTCATCGCAATCTTGCCGTTGGATTTGACGTTGGTGAAATCGGACAGTTTGTTGCGACGAACGGTACCGGCTGAGGTTGCGAAGACAACCTGCAGATCGTCCCAGTCCTCCTCTGGCCGGTCGACGGGCATGATCGCGGCGATGGAGACACCCGCCGGGATCGGCAGGATGTTCACGATCGCCTTGCCGCGTGCCGTCCGGTTGCCCAAGGGTAGGCGCCACGTTTTCAGCTTGTAGACCATACCATCGGTCGTGAAGAACAAAAGCTGCGTATGCGTGTTGGCCACGAAGAGGGTGGTGACCACATCCTCTTCCTTCGTGGCCATGGACGACAGCCCTTTGCCGCCGCGCCGTTGCTGGCGGAAATCGGCGAGGGCGGTGCGTTTGATGTAGCCACCGGCGGTGACCGTCACGACCATGTCTTCCTGTTCAATCAGGTCTTCGTCTTCCATATCGCCGGACCATTCCGTGATCTCGGTGCGGCGGGGGACGGCGAAAAGCTCTTTCACCTCGTGCAGCTCATCGCGGATGATCTGCATGATGCGTTCGCGGGACGATAGAATTTCGAGGTACTCGCGGATCTTGCCTGCAAGCTCCTGCAATTCGTCCGTGACTTCCTTCACGCCGATCTGGGTCAGGCGTTGCAGGCGCAGTTCAAGGATGGCGCGGGCTTGTGTCTCAGACAGGTTATAGGTCCCGTCCTCATTCGCCGTGTGGGTCGGATCGTCGATCAGCTGGATGTATTCGAGGATGTTTTCCGCAGGCCAGCGGCGCGTCATCAGCTTTTCGCGCGCAGTGGCGGCATCAGCCGACTGGCGGATCGTGTTCACGACCTCATCAATATTGGTGACTGCTACAGCCAAACCGCAGAGGATATGAGCGCGTTCACGCGCCTTGCGCAGCTCAAACGCAGTGCGGCGGGCGACGACCTCTTCCCGGAAATCGACAAATGATGTCAGGAACTTGCGCAGCGTCAACTGTTCCGGCTTGCCGCCATTCAGCGCCAGCATATTGCAGCCAAAGTGCGTCTGCATCGGGGTGAACCGGAAGAGCTGGTTCAGCACGACTTCTGCCGTTGCATCGCGCTTCAGCTCGATCACCACCCGTACGCCATGACGGTCGGACTCGTCCTGCACATGGGCGATGCCTTCGATCTTCTTGTCGCGGGCGGCTTCGGCGATCTTGTCGATCATGGCGGCCTTGTTCACCTGGTATGGGATTTCCTCGATGATGATCGCGTAGCGGTCTTTGCGGATCTCTTCCACGTTGGTCCGGGCCCGGACGATGACGGACCCGCGCCCTTCGAGATAGGCCTTTCGTGCGCCGGAGCGGCCAAGGATGATCCCACCGGTCGGGAAATCAGGGGCAGGGATGTAATCGATCAGCTCTTCTGACGACAGATCGGGGTTGTCGATCAAGGCGAGAGTGGCATCGACAACTTCGCCGAGGTTATGCGGCGGGATGTTCGTGGCCATGCCGACAGCAATACCGCCAGCCCCATTGACCAGCATGTTGGGGAAGCGCGCGGGCAGGACCGTCGGTTCGCGGTCTTTGCCATCGTAGTTGTCCTGAAAATCGACCGTGTCCTTGTCGATGTCCGCCAAGAGGAAGGCCGCAGGCCTGTCCATCCGCACCTCGGTGTAGCGCATGGCGGCTGCGCGATCACCGTCCATCGAGCCGAAGTTGCCCTGGCCATCCAGCAAGGGCAGAGACATCGAAAATTCCTGCGCCATCCGCACCAATGCGTCGTAAATCGCACTGTCACCATGCGGGTGATATTTCCCCATCACGTCGCCCACCGGACGGGCGGATTTGCGATAGCTCTTGTCGTAGGTGTTCCCCGATTCCTGCATGCCGTAGAGGATGCGGCGATGCACAGGCTTCAAACCGTCGCGCAGATCAGGGATTGCGCGGCTGACAATCACGCTCATCGCGTAATCGAGATAGCTGGTTTTCAGCTCGTCCTCGATGGTGACCGAAGGACCAGCGTAAGCAGGGCCGGGGTCCGGCATTTCGCCATCTTTTTCAGGGTCTTCTGGGGTATCGTTCACGCGATTTGCCTGTTTGGTGGGTGTCTTCTACATCTCGTTGCGGTAAGCATATCAGACACCTGATATAGGGTGCAATCAAAGATACCCTCTGACATCAGCAGCCATCCGAGAAGGCTGATAGCACGCTGTATTTATTGACATAAATGTCCCTTCGCGCATCAATTGGCTCAGCCAGGAAAAATGAGGGAGCGCATATGCCATCAGAAACCGAGTTGATGCTGAAAGGTTACGGGCTGACCACGGCAGAGATGTTTTAACACATGCCGGACTTTCCACATGTCCTGAATACATTCGTCTGGCAAGACTACGACCTCGCGCCGGACCACGACAACCTGTTGAAATTCATCAGTTTCTGGCAGGAAGAGCTGGACGGCCCGCTGCACTCCGTCCGCTTCGTGCACCGCAAGATGATCAGCCCCGGTGAATGGCGCCATGTGACAGGCGAGTTTACCTACCACTGAGCCTTAGAACTGTCCTGCTTGTGGCGTCGGGATCAAGGGAATATCGGCACCACCACCCGCACAAGCGGCCAAAACTGTTAGAAGGGCAAGTGTCAGGAATGCTCTACTCATGGGGGCCTCTTTCATCGTCTTTTGCGCAAAATAGCGGCTATCGGGTGAATGAAAAGGCGCTGTCGTGAAATCAGCGGAGCCTGGCCCATGCTTGCAAGTGTCACGCCAGAGACGCAGCGTTAACCTGCGCGGTTGATCATCCCGAACAGATCGCGTGGATCATCAGGGTCGGCGATCAGGTCCAGGTCGATGTAGAACGGCGTGTCCTTGATGCGCGAATGGACGTAGCGCAGGGCACTGAAATCCTCGATTGCGAAACCGACGCCGTCAAAGAGCGTGACCTCAGAGGCTGATTGCCGCCCGGTTTTGGCACCCGTGATCACCTGCCAAAGCTCCGTCACCGGGTGATCTTCTGGCATTTGCTGGATTTCGCCTTCGATCCGCGTTTGCGGCGGGTATTCGACAAAGACGGAGGACCGCGCGACGATATCGCGGTGCAATTCCGTCTTGCCGGGGCAGTCGCCGCCGATGGCGTTGATGTGCACACCTGCGCCGACCATATTGTCGGTCAGGATTGTCTGCATGTCCTTGTCGGCGGTGGCCACCGTGATGACATCCGCACCCTCAATCGCGTCCTCGGGCGTGTGACAGGGAGTGATGGTGAAGCCGAGACCGGTGAGGTTCTTCATGCACTTCTTGGTTGCCGCACTGTCGATATCGTAGAGACGGATATCGCTGATCCCTGTGACGGCTTTGATGGCAAGGCACTGAAATTCCGACTGCGCGCCATTGCCGATCATGGCCATGGTCTGCGCGTCCTTGCGGGCCAGATGCTTGGTCGCAACGGCGGACATCGCCCCGGTACGCAGCGCAGTCAGGATCGTCATTTCCGAAAACAGGACGGGATAGCCTGTATCCACTTCCGCTAGCACGCCAAAGGCGGTGACGGTCTGCAGCCCTTCTTTCATGTTTTTGGGGTGGCCATTGACGTATTTGAACCCGTATTGTTGCCCGTCCGATGTCGGCATCAACTCGATCACGCCGACGTCCGAATGGCTGCCGACACGCGGTGTTTTGTCGAAAAGCTCCCACCGCGCGAAATCTTCTTCGATGGCCTTTGCAAGATCTGCGAGGAACCTCTCGATCCCGACGTGATGGACAAGCCGCATCATGTTGTCGACGCTCACGAACGGCACCATGGCAAGGGGGGAGGCTTTCAACATCAGGCTTTACTCCGTGTCGGTCGGTCAAAGATGCGGCGGCCAAGAAGGGAGGCCGTGAGATCAACCATCAGGCTGGCCGTGGTGCCGCGATCATCAAGGAAGGGGTTGAGTTCGACGAGGTCGAGCGAGGTGACAAGGCCACTGTCAGAAAGGATTTCCATCACCAAATGGCCTTCACGCACGGTGGCGCCGCCGGGAACGGTGGTGCCAACCGCAGGCGCGATGGAAGGGTCCAGGAAATCAACGTCGAGCGAAACATGCAGCATGCCATTTGCTGCCGCTACCCTGTCAAGGAAGGCGCGCAATGGTGTGCCGATCCCTTCCTCATCAATCCGGCGCATGTCGACGAGGTCGACGTCCCCATCCTCAAGGATCGCGCGTTCGGCGGCATCGACGGAACGCAAGCCAATCATGCAGATGTTCGCGGGGCTGACGGGGGCGGGCAGGTCGGGAAAGCCCTCGAACCCCTCGCGCCCCGTGACGTAACCCACGGGTGTGCCGTGCAGATTGCCGCTGTCGGTGGTGTCGGGCGTGTGGATGTCGCTGTGCGCATCGAGCCAGAGGGCGAAGAAGGGACGCCCCTCACGCGCCGCATGAGCGGCCATGCCCGCAACGGTGCCGGCCGCGAGCGCGTGATCCCCACCCATAAAGATCGGCATGCCGCGCGGCGCGGCCTCTTGCGCGGCGCTCATCAGTGTCCGGGTCCAGCCCACATTCTCGGCCAGCTTGTAGACCAGCGGGTTGCGCGGTGTGGGAACGGTGACCTCGGCGGGGGAAAGGTTGCCCAAGTCCTCAACCGTATGCCCGAGGTCCGTGATGGCCTTCGCGATGTCCGCGGTCCGATAGGCGTCAGGCCCCATCAGGCACCCGCGGCGGCGCTTGCCGCAATCAACGGGCGCGCCAATCAGGATGCAGTGTTTCTGTGTCATGTTTGGAGTGTTGCCCAATAACACGGGTGGGTTAAGCCAACATATTGTGCGAAAAGGGTGTGAAGTGATCAGTTCGGGCAATGCGGATGGACAAAACGGACAATGCGCTGATTGCAGCGCTCAAGCGGAACGGGCGGGCCTCACTCTCTGATCTGGCCGCTACCCTTGGGATCACGCGCAGCACGGTGCGCGTTCGCCTCGACCGGCTGGTGCAGGGGGGTGAAATTGCAGGGTTTACCGTGCTCACCCGCGCCGACGTACGGCCTGATGCAGTGCGCGGTTTGATGATGCTGGAAATTGCCGGGCGCGGGGCCGAGAAAGTAATGAAGGCTTTGGGGCGCATGCCGGAAGTCCGTGCGGTGCATTCGACCAATGGTGCCTGGGATCTGATTGCCGAAATCGGAACAGAGACGCTGGAAGACTTCGATCAGGTGCTCTTTGCCATCCGACGGCTGGACGGCGTCACACGGTCCGAGACGAACCTGTTGCTTTCGACCCGACGCTAAGCCTGACGGCGATGATCCAGCCGACCATCAGCATGATCGAGAAGAGCGCGTTCCAACTTGCCATGGAAAGCGTCAGGAACTCCCAACTGACCTGATCACACATCACGACGCGCGGGCCTTCCACGGCCAGTAGGTCAGCCCCGCTAAGGCCTTCCAGCCCGCCGCCGCCGCCGGAACAGCTCGTCGGGCCTTCCCACCAGTCCCGTTCAACGCCTGTGTGATAAACGCCTATGCCTGCTGTCGTTGCCGCGGCCAGTGCGCCCAAAGCAGGCAAGATTGGCCCGCCGATACGCCAGGCGATCACGCCAAGGGCAATCGCCGCGAAATGCGGCCAGCGCTGCCACAGGCACATTGCGCAGGGCGGATACCCCAAGGCCTGAAAGATATAGGCCCCGGCCAGCAAAGCCGCCGAACCACCCGCCGAAAGCAACACCATTACGTTGCGCGTCATACCAAACCTATCAAGGCAAAGCCGCCAACCAGCAGCACACAGAACAAGATAAACATAAGGCCGAGCCGCTTTTCGATGAAATCACGAATGGGTTCACCGAACTTCCACAGAAGGGCTGCGACGATGAAAAAGCGCAGCGCGCGGGCAAAGATGGATGAAGCGATGAAGACAGGTAGGGAGAGGCCCGTGACGCCGGACGCAATTGTAATCACCTTGAACGGCAGGAAGGTCACACCAGCCACGATCACGGCCCAGGCGCCATATTCGTTGAAAACGGCCGACATCTCGGCAAAGCTTGCATCCTTGCCGTAAAATTCAAGGATCGGCTGGCCAACACTGTCCATCAGGAAAGCACCAATGGCGTAGCCCGCAACGCCGCCCGCGACGGACGCGACAGTTGCGACCGCCGCAATCAGAAAGGCGCGAGAGGGCCGCGCGATGATCATCGGGATCATCAGAACATCCGGCGGGATTGGAAAGAATGACGACTCGACAAACGCCACAATCGCCAGCGCCCACATCGCGTGGGGCGACTGCGCCAGTGAGATTGTCCAATCGTAGAGCCTGCGAAGCATGGGGTCCTCGGGTTTTCGGTGCTTAGGCCACGCGCGCCAGGCCCGGTCAAGATGCAACTGGTGCCGAAATCCGATTGACGGTCGCCACGGCTGCATTTAGGACGCGGTGACGTGCCGATGTGGCGGAATGGTAGACGCAGGGGATTCAAAATCCCCCGATGGCAACATCGTGAGAGTTCGAGTCTCTCCATCGGCACCAGCCATCCCGATGACATCCAACCACCACAGGTTGTATCCCGCTCTGATTTTGCCACGATATGGGCGTTTCTTGGCCTAAAAGGCGGCAATGTCGCTGGGTAATATCACCATATGGTTATGCTGCGTGGCTTTCCGCTTGCATCAGCTTTCAATGGTTGAAAAGACATTTGAAACCGCGCTGATGTACATGATTAACGCAGATGGCACGGAAACTTGGTCGTTTGGTAAGTGGAACCTGACGGAAAATGGCACGCTTCACGCTAGATTGGTCAGCCACCAACATTGATGGCGCGAACACGGCGTCAGCCTCTGGTCAGACGACCGACTACACCGTTTCCACACCGGCGAACGTCAATGGCCAGTCTTGGTTCCTTGCAAACTTCGGTGGTGGCGTCATTGGCCTCGCGGGCCAAGGCATCACCAACCCGATGGTCGTCGACATCAATTTCGACGAGCCGGTGGAGAACCTCTCGTTTGAACTCTTCGACGTTGACGCAAAGCTGCAAGCAAATGCGAATGGCAACTTTCTGTGGGATGACCGCCTGACCATCGTGGCACTTGATGCTGATGGCAACCAGGTGCCGGTGACGTTTACGGATTTGGCTTTCCATCACGATGTGAATGGAAACGTGCTCGAAACCGATGGCAATGTCAGTGAAGGAGTGGAAAATACGGGCGCCGCTGACACCGTTGGTGTGAATATCGCGGGGCCGATCGTATTCCTGCAGGTGATCTATGATGACGGCGGGCAAATCGCGAACTCCGGCGCCGTTGGGATCAGCGACATCGAATTCAGCACTGTTGCCCCTGACGGTTATGTCGAAGGTGACAGCGGCGCGAACACGATCGATACCGGGTATGATGATGACCCGGATGGCGACCGTATCAACAACAACGATGCAGTCCTGCCGGGTGAAGGCCCGCAGGATGACATCGTCATTGCCGGTGGTGGGGATGACACAGTCAACTCAGCTGGTGGATCAGATACGGTATTTGGCGGCGAAGGCGCCGATATCATCAACGGCGCAGGTGGCGCCGATATCATCTATGGTGACAACCCGGATTTTGACGGCGTCCTTGATTTCAATGATCTGGCGACTGGCGACATCGTCCTCAACCAGTACATCGAGAGCGGTGTCAGGGTTTCGAGTTTCAACCCTGACAATCAGGTCATGGTGTTCGACAGCGACAACCCGACGGGTGGGGACGCCGATCTTGGGCTGACCGGTGTCGGCAATATCCTGATCCTGTCGGAAGACGGCGACAGTTCTGACCCGGACGACAATGCCAGCGGTGGCACGTTCGTTTTTGAGTTTATCGGACCCGCTACTGTCAACAGCCTCGATTTCGTTGATCAGGGCACGAACACCGAAATCCGGCTCTATGACGAAGACGGCAATCTCTTGTCAGAGATTGATGTGCCTGCCGGTGCCGACAACACGCTCATCACACAGGCGATCAACGTCAGTGGCGTCTTCCGCATTGAAGTCACCCTTGAAGGTGGCGGCGCAGTCACGAACCTCAGCTACAGCATCTCAGATGCGGGCGGCGATGGCGATACGATTTCCGGTGGCGGCGGTGCCGACACGATCTTTGGTCAGGTTGGTGATGATACAATCGACGGCGGCGGCGGTGGCGACACGATCTTTGGCGGCGAAGGCCAGGATACGATCACCGGCGGTGGCGGATCGGATACGATATCGGGCGGCCTTGGGTCCGACCTTATTTTGGGCGGTACTGCCAATGACGTTGTCATCGGTGGCGAAGACCCAGACGATAGCGATTTCGATGTCCTGGACCTGACAGGCTCCGACGTCGATTTCGTGACATTCGTGTCTGGCGATCCAGAGGCAGGCACTGTCACATTCAACGATGGCAGCACGATGACCTTCTCGGAGATCGAGCGCGTCATCCCCTGTTTCACCGTCGGCACCATGATTGCGACGCCAGCGGGTGAGGTGGCTGTTGAAGACCTAAAGGAAGGTGATCGTGTTCTGACCCGCGACAACGGTATTCAGAAGGTCAGCTGGGTCGGCAAGAAGCGCCTTGATCACGAAAAGCTCAAGGAAATTCCCGAGCTGCGCCCGATCACGATCAAGGCCGGTGCGATGGGCGAGGGTATGCCAGAAAGGGACATGGTTGTGTCCCCAAGTCACCGTATGCTGATCGTGTCAGAGCTGGCGCAGCTTTACTTCGACAGGACCGAAGTGCTGGTTGCCGCCAAACACATGCTGTCGATGGACGGGGTTGAGGTCTCGCGCACCCCTTACGTGACCTACGTCCACTTCATGTGTGCGCACCACGAGATCGTGTTGGCCGATGGCGCCTGGAGTGAGAGCTTTCAGCCGGGCGACTACACGATGAAGGGCTTTGACGCGCAGCAGCGCGAAGAGATCTTTCAGATTTTCCCGGAACTTCAGACCAAGGAAGGGATCCGGGGCTACAACGCCGCGCGGCGCACGCTAAAGCGGCATGAAGCCAAGCTCTTGTTCACGAAATAGCAGCCCGCCACGCGGCCCATTCCTCTGGCGTATCAAGATCCAGCCGGGCGCGATAGCCGGGTAAGGGGACAAGGCAGGTCTGCGGTTTCAGCGGGTTGACCAGCGATTCACCCCCGCTGTCACCAGTCAAATCGGTGAACGCGGGCCGCAAGCTGGCATCAAAGATGATGGGGTGACCGGGTTTGCCATCATTTGTTGCGCCGCGCCAGATCAGGTGATCCGGATTGGTGTAATAGGCATCCAGCACGGCCCTGAGGTCGTTGACCTCCAGCGCGACCAAATCGCCAAGGAGCATCATGAACGCCGGGGAGTCAGGCAATTGCGGAACGGCCCCGCGCATCGTGCCAGACATACCCTCCGATGCCTCTGGTACAGTCAGAATGGTTGCATCCAGGTCCGCGATGGCCTGTCCTCGCGCCGTCGCCCCGGGCTGCACAGCCACAAACACAGGCCCATTCAACGCTTGCGCCATCAACACCTGTTTGCGCAACAGAGGTTGCCCGCCCACATCCTGCAAGAGCTTGTCCGCCCCGCGCATGCGGCTGGATTGGCCCGCCGCGAGGATCAGGATAGGCATCATCCGCGCATCACCACACCATCTGGGTCGAAGAGCGGTGTCATGATCCGCTTAGCCGGGCGGAGCTGGCCCATAATCTCAATCTCCACCTCCATCTCGTCCGTCACCATAGCGCGGGGAACAAGGGCGAGGGCGATCGACTTGCCTGCGTGATGCGAGAACCCACCGGAGGTGCAGAATCCCTGCACCTTGCCGTCGATGAAAACAGGTTCGTAGGCCACGACATCAGCATCATCCGCATCGACTTCAAATGTCACGGACATCCGGACCGGGGGATCGGCGCGTTCCGCCTCTGCCGCCGCGCGACCGATGAAATCGACGTTTTTCTTGAAGCTGATGAAGCGGTCCATGCCGGTTTCGGCGGCCGTGTAATCAGGCGAGAACTCGGACAGCCAAGACCCAAAGAACTTGTCGAGCCGCAGCGACATCATCGCCCGCATTCCGAACGGGGTGATACCCATAGGCTGGCCAGCACCCCAAAGCGTCCACCAGAGCTGCCGCTGATCCATCGGATCGCAATAGATTTCATACCCCAGATCACCGGTGTAGCTGACGCGCTGCACGATGCAGGCGACCTGACCAATGGTCATACGACGTACGTCCATGAATTTCATGGTTGCTACGTCATCCTGCGTGCAGGCGGTCAGCAGATCACGCGCCTTTGGCCCTGCGATTTGGAACCCATTGCGCCGGTCAGAGATGTTTTCGACGTGCACACCTTCGGCGGCATTCTGCGCAAACCAGCGTTCATGGATCGCCTGCGCGCCATAGCTGGCGGTGATCTGGAACTCTTCTTCGCTGAGGCAAGAGACGGTGAAGTCACCCCAGAGACGGCCCTTAGGTGATAGCATCGGCGTCAGCGACATGCGCCCGGGCTGCGGGATACGCCCCGCCATGATCCGATCCAGCCATTTACGGGCGTTCGGCCCTGTAATGCTGAACTTGCCAAAGTTCTGCACCTCGTTGATGCCAACACCGCTGCGTACCGCTTTGACCTCGCGCGCCGTGGCGTCGAACGCATCCGACCGGCGGAAGGTGGGGGTTTCAAAGGTCGGCTCATCCCCTTGGGCGAAGTAATTGGCCACTTCCAGACCGAATTGGTGCCCCCAGACCGCACCCAGATCGCTAAAGATGTCGTACATCGGTGTCGTGCGATGGGGCCGGGCGGCTGGCAGTTCTTCGTTCGGGTAGCTGACAGAGAAGCGGCGCTGGTAATTCTCGATCACCTTGGGCCGGGTGTATCCGGGCGTGATCCACTTGCCGTATCGCCCGATATCCATTGCGGTCACGTCACGCTCGCATTCGCCCTCGACCATCCATTGCGCCAGCATCAGGCCGACACCGCCGCCCTGGCTGAACCCGGCCATCACACCGCAAGCAGACCAATAGTTGCGCAGGCCAGGCACCGGGCCAACCAGTGGGTTGCCATCCGGTGCAAAGGTGAAGGGGCCGTGAATGACGGATTTCACCCCGGCACGTTCCAAGACAGGAAAACGGTCATAGGCAAAGGCAATGGACTTCTCGATCTTGTCGAGGTCATCAGGCAAAAGCTCATGCCCGAAATCCCATGGCGTGCCATCGACGGCCCAAGGTTTGCAGGGCTGTTCGTAGAACCCGATGCAAAGCCCGCGCCCTTCCTGCCGGAGGTAGCTTTCACCAGCGGGGTCCATCACGTGGGGGTGCTCGCTGTCGCGCTCGTAAATCTCTGGCATGTCGTCCGTGACGATATACTGATGCTCCATCGGGTGCAGTGGGGCATATGATCCGGCCATCGCCGCAACCTCGCGTGCCCAAAGTCCGGCTGCGTTGACGACGTGTTCGGCATGGATGGTGCCTTTGTTTGTGACGACATCCCAGGTGCCATCGTGGCGCGGGTTGGTCTCGATCACCTTGGTGTGCAGTTCAATCGTCGCCCCGCCCATGCGCGCGGCCTTGGCGTAGGCGTGCGTTGTGCCGGACGGGTCAAGGTGCCCATCGAGCGGGTCATAAAGCCCGCCAACAATCCCGTCGAGGTTCGTGATCGGGGCGATCTTGGCGATCTCTTCGGGGCCGACGATTTCTGTCTCTAACCCCATATACCGATGCTTGGCCCGTTCAGCGACGAGCATATCAAACCGGTCCTGATTTTCGGCGAGAGTCACCCCACCGACGTGGTGCAACCCGCAGGACATGCCAGTGATCTCTTCCAGCTCACGGTAGAGTTTGATCGTATAGCCCTGCAGCGCGGCCATGTTCGTGTCGCCGTTCAGCGTGTGAAACCCGCCCGCCGCATGCCAGGTAGATCCTGATGTCAGCTCTGACCGCTCCAACAGCATCACGTCAGACCAGCCGAGTTTCGTCAGGTGATAGAGCACCGAACAGCCGACAACGCCACCGCCAATCACCACCACCCTGCTTGTCGTTTTCATTGCACGATCCCTTTGTCCGTTTGCCCGCACTATGGTCCGCGATTTCTGGTTGGCGGTGCTGATTGCGACATCGGGTGTCGCGGTGTGGCAATCCACGCCGCACAGCATTGCGGAGGCTGATCCCACCAGCAAGCGAAAGGTGAAAGCAATGCGAACCCATGCCCAGGCCGTTGTCATCGGGGGTGGTGTGATTGGCTGCTCGATCCTTTACCATCTGGCCAAGCTCGGTTGGACGGATGTGGTTCTGCTGGAACGGGATGAGTTGACGAGCGGGTCCACATGGCACGCGGCGGCAAATATTCACGGGCTGCACGACAGCACGAATATCAGCCGGATCCAGCACTATACGATGAACCTTTACAAGGAATTGGAGGCGGAAACGGGCCAGTCCTGCGGCGTGTTCCAGCCAGGCTCGCTCTACCTCGCGCAGACCGAAGCGCGCGAGCATCAGCTGCGCCTGCAGGCGGCGAAGGCCAAGTTCTATGGCATGAATTTTCACGAGGTTGACCGGGCCGAGGCAGAGCGCCTGCACCCGCTTGTCAACTACGACGGCATCCGCTGCATCATGTTTGAACCCGATGGCGGCAACGTGGATCCGTCTGGTGTGACGAACGCCTACGCCATTGGCGCGCGCCAGAAAGGGGCGGAGATTCAGCGGTTTACGCCGGTCACGGCGACGGTGCAGCAGCCTGACGGCACTTGGATCGTGGAAACGCCGAAGGGTGAGATCAAGACAGAGTGGGTGATCAATGCTGCGGGTCTCTGGGGGCGCGAGGTGGCCAAACTCGCCGGTCTTGATCTGCCGCTTTTGCCAACGGAACACCAGTATTTTGTGACCGAAACGATTGGCGAGATTGCTGCGATGGACCGGCGCTTGCCCTCTGTTGCTGACCGCGACGGTGAATATTACTTGCGGCAGGAAGGACAGGGGCTGCTCGTCGGGGCCTACGAGAAGGACGTGCGGTTCTGGGCCGAGGATGGCACGCCGCAGGGGTTTGGGCATGAGCTTTTCGCGGATGACCTTGAACGAATTGAAGACAACATGATGCGCGCAATTGATCGCGTGCCCGCGGTGGGCGAGGCGGGGATCAAACGCGTCATCAACGGCCCGATGATCTGGTCACCTGACAGCAACGTGCTCTTCGGTCCGCACCCTGATCTGTCCAACTATTTCTGTTGTAACGGGATCATCCCGGGGTTCAGCCAATCCGGCGGCATGGGCCTGATGGCGGCGCAGTGGATCACAAAGGGCGAAAGCGACTACGACATGTTCGCCTGGGATGTCGCAAGGTTCGGCACATGGGCTGACGCGGCCTTCACCAAGGCGCGGGTGGGGGACCAGTACGCCAACAGATTCGCAATCCACTTCCCGAACGAGGAACGTGCGGCAGGCCGCCCTGTCCGAACCCGGCCTGCCTATGAGATGCAGCACGAGATGGGTGCGGTCTTTGGGCTAAATTACGGCTGGGAACACCCGCTGTGGTTTGCGGATGCGCCTGGCACCGTTGAAACCAACGGCTTCACCCGGCAGAATTGGTTTGAGCGTGTGGGGGCCGAGGCGCGAATGCTGCGCGAGGCGGCAGGCATCATCGACATCTCTAACTTCGCCAAATACATGGTCCGCGGACCAGGGGCGGCTGATTGGCTGAACGCGGTTTTTGCAAACAACATGCCGAAGGCGGTCGGTCGGTCCTGCCTGACACCGCTGATTGGCGTGAATGGGGGCATCGCCGGGGATTTCACCGTCACGCGCCTCGCAGAAGACGAATTCATGATCATCGGCGGCGGGGCGGCGGAACGCTACCACCAGCGGTTCTGGAAGATGGTGCCATTACCGGAGGGGACGACGTTTGAAAGCAAGACAGAGGCGATGTGCGGGTTCAACGTCGCGGGGCCGCAATCGCGGTCACTGCTGGCGCGCTTGACGAACGCGGATTTGTCGACAGAAGCATTTCCTTTCATGCGGTCGCAGCGGATCACTGTCGCTGGCGTCGATGTGGTCGCCCTGCGGGTGTCCTTCACCGGCGATCTGGGGTGGGAACTGCATTGCGCGACGGCGGATCAGGTCAGGCTCTACGCAGCGCTGCTTGGGGCCGGGAAAGAAGTTGGCGCTGGCCCCGTCGGATCACGCGCACTCATGTCGCTGCGGATCGAGAAAGGTTACGGCAGCTGGAGCCGGGAGTATTCACCCGAGTATTGGCCGCAAGAAGTCGGGCTGGATCGCCTGATCAAGTTGGAAAAAGATTTTCTGCACAAAGCCAATTACTTGGCGATCAAAGACAATTCAGCACGTGAAGTGCTGTCGTTGATAGAGGTGCAGGATGTCACGGACGCGGACGCAAGCGGTGGTGAGCCGATTTTCCTGACTGACGGCACACCGGTCGGCCGCGTTACGTCCGGCACCTACGGCTATAGCGTCGGTAAGTCGCTTGCCCTTGGCTACCTCAAGGAAACACCACCGGGCACCGCCGTCGATGTCATGATCCTCGGCCAGCCACACCGCGGTGTCGTACTGGCCGAGCCACCGTTTGACCTGAAAGGCGAGCGCCTGCGCGCCTAGGGGATGATCCGCGTGTATTTTGTGCCTTCAAGTGTCGCCCCAAGGCGCAGGCCGGTCTGTCCAAAGACCACGGCGATGACAGGGGAAAGGGATGTGGTCGAATCCGCCCGCAACATCTGGCTCTGATCGCTGACCGCGTACTCAACGTCTGCACCCGCAGCCCAACCAGGGGACTGCCGGAACTCCAACAACGCTTCAGGCGTCATGAAAAAGAGGACGTGGCTGAACTGTTGCGCGCCGATCTGCAGGCCAGCGCTGCCGGATGTGGCCGAGTAGTAGTCCACGGTAGATGGACCAACGCGCAGTGCACCGCGCCCGTAGGATCCGCCAACGCCAAGGCCTACTTCCGTCACCAATGGCATGACCAATACACCCGCTGATCGCGCGGCAAGATCACGTGTGCCGGGGTATTGCTGAAACATATTGTCGAGTGTGCTATCCACCCGCGCATCAATCGTGGCAGCACCCGCGCCGCCGATGCCATTGCCGCAGGCCGCCAACCCGGTTGCCGCAAGCGTACCCAGCGCAAAACCGCGCCTTGTAAGACTGTTCATAATCTGCTCCGCCTATGTTTTCAGGGCGTTTTTGCCCTTTTATTGGCGTGAGTATACGCAAATGCCGCAGGGCTGTCACGCAGGAACCGTCCGCGCACAAGGGCTTGATTTTGCCCATCGGGCCACCCGCGCTACCTTTCGAAACACGATTGATGCAGTTCTGAGAGGAAACCATGCACAAATCACTGATCCTGACGACAGTTTTGGGCGCCTTGGCTACAGGCGCCTTGGCCGACGGCCACCGCAGCGCGGCACCTGAGAATGCGCGTGCCTACATTGTATCACCAGCTGATGGCACCACAGTCTCCAACCCCGTGACCATCGTCTTTGGGCTGGAAGGCATGGGCGTGGCCCCTGCGGGTGTCGAGCAAGACAACACGGGCCACCATCACCTGTTGATCAATACCGATCCTGCCACGCTGGATTTTGAACAAGGGCTACCGGCAACGGATGAGATCGTGCATTTTGGCGGCGGTCAGACGCAAGTGACCAAGGATTTGCCAGCCGGGACGCACAGGTTGCAGTTGCTGCTCGGTGATTGGAGCCACGTCCCGCATAACCCACCCGTCTTGAGCGACGTGATCACGATCACGGTGGAGTAGGCGTTCAGGCGCTGTCACTTTCAACCGGTGGCGCCTTGCGGGGGACAGGTGCCTTGTTCGGGTCGATCCCGTGTTTTCGGATCAGTTGCCCGACAAGGCTTGTCTTTGGCGGGATACCATTAGGAAAACTTGCAAGGCGCGAGCGCATGCGCCGTCCGTAGAAGTGGATAGAGACAGTGCGCTCGGTGATGAAATCATCAAGGTTTGCGAGATCGGCACGCGTCATTTTGCGCCGGTCGTTGAATGAAAAAGGGTAGAGCACATCCACAGGCAGCGCGTGCTTCATTTCACCGGTCAACGACAGGAAGTGGGTCAGAATGCTTGGCCCCCAGACACCCCAGGGCTGATCGCTCACATGTACCGGGTTCCCGTCCTCTTTCGCCTTGCTCAGCCGCCGCACATATCGTGGCTTGTACCAAGTCGGGATCGCATATTCGTCATTGGTAAAGGCGATGATCCGCTTGAGGGTCTCGCTGTCCCTAGGCAAGAGCATGACAGCGGTATTCGCGCTCGTCTCTGACTGCATGCCAAAAAAGAAGCCGTCCTTTGGCGCAAATGGCTTCATGCAGTAGGCATCCGTATCCGCCCAAATGACATCTTCATGGCGGTCGAGCAGGCGGAGCCGAAAGAGGTCAGCGTGCAAGGCAACGCTGTCCATCGCGTTGTATTTCAGCAAAGGCTCACCGGGCAGGATTTCCCCAGCGTCAGCGACTTCAACACCGTCAGGGACATTGGTGACCGGCCCGTAATGATAGAGACGCACAGCGTGTCCCGCATCAAGGAACGACTGCATGCATAGCTGCTCAAGATAGCTGAGCGGCCCCTCCATCCAGAGCATGCCAATCGTGTAGTCTTGGCTCACCCGTTCAGCGCCTTCGCCGCGGCGGGCGCGAAATACGTCAGGATCCCGTCACAACCCGCACGCTTGAAGGCAAGCAGGCTTTCCATCATCACCTTGTCGCCATCCAGCCAGCCGTTCTGTGCCGCGGCCTGCAACATCGCGTACTCACCGCTGACCTGGTACGCATAGGTCGGCACGCCAAAGCTGTCTTTCACCCGGCGGCAGATATCGAGGTAAGGCATCCCCGGTTTGACCATCACCATGTCCGCACCCTCTGCGAGGTCGCGAGCGACAAGGCGCAACGCCTCATCACTATTGGCCGGGTCCATCTGGTAGGTGTTCTTGTCACCGGTGAGCGCCGATGAGGCGCCGACCGCATCGCGAAACGGGCCATAGAAGGCGGACGCGTATTTCGCCGTGTAGCTCAGGATCGTGACGTTCTGGTGCCCTTCGGCCTCCAGCGCCTGCCGCATTGCGCCGATCCGCCCATCCATCATGTCAGACGGCCCGAGGATATCCGCACCCGCTTCGGCCTGCGCAAGCGCCATCTTGACCAAAGCCTCCACCGTGCGGTCATTAACGATCTCGCCATTCTCAACAAACCCGTCGTGCCCGTTGATGTTGTAAGGGTCGAGCGCGATGTCGGTCATCACCGCGATCTCTGGGGCGACGTCCTTGATCGCGCGAATGGCTTGATTGGTCAGATTGTCCGGGTCCCATGCCATGGCGCAGTCTTCGGTCCGCGCGTCCATCCCGGTGTAGGGAAAGATGCAGATGGCGGGAATGCCAAGATCCTGCGCCTCTTTCGCGGCCATGGCCACGCGATCGACGGTGCGCCGGGTCACGCCGGGCATTGATGTGACCGGCGTTTCATCGTCATGGCCGTCCATCACGAAGATGGGCCAGATCAGGTCATCCACTGTCAGCATATTCTGTCGGGCAAGCGCGCGCAGTGCCGGTGTCGCGCGCATCCGCCGCAAACGGGCGGCGGGGAAGGGGGCTACGATGGGTTTCATGAAAAGGCCCTTTCTGGTCTTGCCATGGTGGTCGCATGGATTTTGCACCATCACAAGTCTGGGCAAGCGCAGACCTGCGCGCTATGTGGGCGTCTCAGGGACGAACGGAAGAAGAAGTCACAGGTTTGGACTGGACAGACACGATCTTGCGCGTCATCGAACTGCGCACCTTTTCAAGCATCTGGTACTGGCTTGTTGTGATCGTCGCCTGGGCGATGGCGAGCCACTGGCTGATCGGTGTGCCGTTCGACATGCTGTTCAGGGCGCGTAAGGCGAACAGCCCCGCAATCGAAGACCTTGAGGGTATGGTCGATCTGCAGGTGCGTCGGATCACGATGCTGGATGATATGGTTGGGCCACTAGCTATTGCACTTGGCGCGTTTGTGGTCAGCGGCCTCGGCATGATGGGCTTTGTCTACGGGTTTGAGATGGCGCAGGGGGCGTTTGTGCTGTTGGCGCCTCTGTCGATCGTTGGACTGGTCAATCTGCGCCTGGCACAGCGGTTGCGCCGCACGCCTTTGCAGGGGCGTGATCTGGTCCGGCATCTTTTCCGGATGCGGCTTTTTACACAGGTCATTGGCGCAATCTCGCTCTTCTTCACGGCGATGTACGGGATGTACTTCAACATCGCGCAGATGAATTTCTTCTAAGGGTGCCTGCCGCAAGCAGTTGACACCCCGCCGCCGCAAGGTACGTGACGCGCATGGCCAATCCCAAACACCTGACCGTCAGTGGCGCGCGCGAAGGCTATGATGCGCAGTTGATCCTTGCCGAGATGGGCAAGGGCCAGCCAGTGCTGCATGTTGCCCGCGATGACAAGCGGCTGGCAGCGATGCAGGCGGCGCTTGCTTTTTTTGCCCCTGACGTGCCGGTCTTCACCTTTCCCGCGTGGGATTGCCTGCCTTATGACCGCGTATCGCCCAACACGGATATCTCTGCCGTGCGCATGGCGACACTTGCGGCACTGGTCCACGGCATGCCAGAGCGGTTCATCCTGCTGACGACCATGTCAGCGGCGACACAACAGGTGCCAGCGCGAAGCATTTTGAAAGAGGCCGCGTTTACTGCCACTGTCGGCAATCGCATGGATGAGGCGGCTTTGCGCGCCTTCCTTGTGCGCATGGGGTTCACCCAAAGCCCGACGGTGATGGAGCCGGGCGATTATGCCATTCGTGGCGGCATCATTGATATCTTCCCGCCGGGGCAGGACGGGCCTGTGCGCCTCGATCTCTTCGGTGATGTGCTTGATGGCGCGCGCCGGTTTGATCCGGTGACACAGCGCACAACGGAAAAGCTGACAGAGGTCGAGCTTGCGCCGGTGTCCGAAGTGATCCTGGACGAGGCAGCAATCACGCGGTTCCGCCAGAACTATCGTCTGGAATTCGGTGCGGCAGGAACCGACGACCCGCTCTACGAAGCGGTCAGCGCGGGCCGCAAGCATGCTGGTGTGGAACATTGGTTGGGGTTTTTTCACGAACAGCTGGAAACCCTGTTCGACTACCTGCCGCAGGCCACGATCACACTGGATGAACAGCTGACACCGATGCGGATAAGCCGTTGGATGAGCATCGTTGATCAATACGAAACCCGCATACATGCGCTCGGGCAAAAGAACCGGGTGGACAGTGTCTATAAGCCCGCGCCGCCAGCCTCACTCTATCTTGATGATGATGCATGGCTGGCCGCCGTTGCTGATCGCCGCGTGATGCAGTTCAGCGCGCTGTCACAGCCAACAGGCCCGGGCGTGATTGATGCAGGGGGGCGGATCGGGCGCAACTTCTCACCCGAACGCCAGCAGGAAAGCATCAGCCTCTTTGGGGCTTTGGCCACGCATGTGCAGGCGAAACTGGACGACGGTCCGGTGGTGATCGCGAGCTACTCGGAAGGTGCGCGCGAGCGTCTGGAAGGGCTGATCGCGGATGAGGGGTTGGAAACGGCTGTGCCGGTCAGTGACTTCTCTCGCGTGGGCAAGACCGGTCTGCATCTGGCGGTCTGGTCGCTGGATCACGGGTTTGAAACGCCTGAACTGACGGTGATTTCAGAGCAAGATGTGCTGGGTGACCGCCTGATCCGGCAAACCAAGCGCAAGCGGCGGGCAGAGAATTTCCTGTCAGAGGCGAACAGCCTGTCGCCGGGTGATCTGGTCGTGCATGTCGACCACGGTGTCGGGCGGTTCAACGGGATGGAGGTTGTCACCGCGCTTGGGGCGGCGCATGAGTGCCTGCTTCTGGAGTATGCCGAGGACTCAAAACTCTACCTGCCGGTGGAGAATATCGAACTGCTGTCCAAATACGGGCATGAGACCGGATTGCTCGACAAGCTTGGCGGCGGTGCGTGGCAGGCCAAGAAGGCCAAGCTCAAGGAACGCATCCGCCAGATTGCTGAACGCCTGATCCGTGTCGCGGCAGAGCGGGAGCTGCGGACGGCCCCGGCGCTCGACCCGCCAGATGGGCTCTGGGATCAGTTCCTTGCACGCTTTCCTTACGCGGAAACGGATGACCAATTGGCGGCCATTGCAGATGTGCTGGAGGACCTTGGCGCCGGTAAGCCGATGGACCGGTTGATCTGCGGCGATGTGGGCTTTGGCAAGACAGAGGTGGCGATCCGCGCGGCATTCGTCGCGGCATTGTCCGGCGTTCAAGTCGCGATCATCGCGCCAACAACGCTGCTCGCCCGTCAGCACTATCAAAATTTCGCGGAACGCTTCCGTGGCTTCCCAGTCAACGTGCGGCCACTGTCGCGCTTTGTCTCAACCAAGGACGCGAACCTGACGCGGGATGGGCTGACAAAGGGGACCGTGGATATCGTGGTTGGCACCCATGCGCTCTTGGCCAAAGGCGTGAAGTTCAAGAACCTCGGCCTGCTTGTGATTGATGAGGAACAGAAATTCGGCGTGCAGCATAAGGAGCGGCTGAAGCAATTGCGCTCGGACGTGCATGTGCTGACGCTGACGGCCACACCGATCCCCCGCACGCTGCAACTCTCGCTTTCTGGTGTCCGCGACCTTTCAATCATCGGCACACCGCCCATCGACCGGCTTGCCATCCGCACCTATGTCAGTGAGTTCGACACGGTCACGATCCGCGAGGCGCTGTTGCGCGAGCATTACCGTGGCGGGCAGTCTTTCCTTGTGGTGCCGCGTATCTCTGACATGGCCGAGATGGAGGAGTTTCTGACAACCCAAGTGCCGGAGGTGACATATGTCACTGCGACAGGGCAGATGGCGGCGGGTGAGCTCGACGACCGCATGAACGCCTTCTATGACGGGAAATATGACGTACTTCTGGCCACGACCATTGTGGAAAGCGGCCTTGATATCCCTACGGCGAACACGATGGTGGTCTGGCGGGCGGATATGTTCGGGCTCAGCCAACTCTACCAGATCAGGGGTCGCGTCGGGCGGTCCAAGACCCGCGCCTATGCGTATCTGACCACGAAACCGCGCCAGAAACTGACCGATACTGCGCAGAAGCGGCTGCGCGTGCTGGGTTCCATCGACAGCCTTGGTGCCGGGTTCACGCTGGCCAGTCAGGACCTTGATATTCGCGGGGCGGGGAACCTATTGGGCGAGGAACAATCCGGCCAGATGCGTGAGGTGGGCTATGAGCTCTACCAGCAGATGCTGGAAGACCAGATCGCGGCGATCAAATCCGGTGCGGCAGACGGCATTGTGGATGACGGCCAATGGGCGCCGCAAATCAACCTTGGCGTGCCTGTCCTGATCCCCGAGGATTATGTGCCCGACCTCGACGTGCGCCTTGGTCTTTATCGCCGCCTGTCGGACCTGACGACCAAAGTGGAGTTGGAGGGTTTCGCCGCCGAACTGATCGACCGTTTCGGCAAACTGCCGCGCGAGGTGAACACGCTGATGCTGGTCGTGCGGATCAAGGCGATGTGCAAGCGGGCCGGGATTTCCAAGCTGGATGCCGGGCCAAAGGGCGCCACGATCCAGTTTCACAACGACAAATTCGCCTCACCCGAGGGGCTGGTCGAATTCGTGCACGCGCAAAATGGCCTTGCCAAGGTCAAGGACAACAAGATCGTCGTGCGGCGCGACTGGACGAAAGAGCGCGACAAAATCCAGGGCGCCTTCAACATCGCCCGCGATCTGGCGCAGAAGCTGGCAGAGAAGAGCAAGAAGACGGAAAAGGCCGCAGGCTAGGCCTTACGCCTCTCCCGGTCGTTTGATCATGGTGGTCAGCCAAAGAGCCAATGCCGACATGATCAAAGCGCCGATTGCCATTGGCAGAGGTGTGCCATCAAACTGCAGCGCGATTGGCACTGCCAGCAGAACCGCCCCAATGGTTGCCACTGCCGCGATGACCGTAGCAGCCAACCCCGCGATATGGCCCATTTCCTCCATTCCCAGTGCATTGAGGTTGCCGATGGTCAGCCCGGCCTGAAAGAAATTCGCGGTCACCCAGAAAAGATAGGCGGGAAATCCCAGGCCAAAGGGGCTGCCCGCCAGCAGCACGGCGATCAGCCCTGTCGTGATCACGATTTGGGCCGTGTACATCGCCTTGATGATTGCGCGCATCCCAAGACGCCCCACAAGGCGGGCATTCAGAAAGCCAGAGGAGGCGGACACCACAGCAATACCGCCAAACCAGAGGTGGAAATGCTCCCCTTGCCGATAGGTGATATCGAACACCTGCTGTGTGGATGACAGGACGCTGAACAGCATCCCGAACGTCAGCGTCTGGATCAGGATCGACAGGCGTGCGGTGGGGTGGCTGAACATCTCTACCACCGCCGACCAAACGGCGGACAGGCTAAGCGGGCGTCGCTTTTCCGGTGTCAGCGTTTCGGGCTGGCGCAGCAGCAACCACATCGTCGTCGCCAGTGAAAAGACGATAAAGGCCACGAAGATCCCGCGCCAGTCACTGAGCACGATGATGTAATGGCCCATCGTGGGGGCGAGCGCCGGGACCAGCGCAAAGACGATCATCACGAAAGACAGGATGCGCGCCATATCAGGCCCAGCGTAGAGATCCCTGATCAGCGCCATTGCCACCACGCGTGGACCTGCAGCGCCAAGGCCTTGTACCACGCGGGCGGCCAGCATGACCTCAATCGTCTGCGCCTGCCACGCGACGGCAGAGGCGAGAATATAGACAACGGCGCCGCCGATCATGACCGGTTTGCGCCCAAAGGCGTCAGACAGTGGCCCGGTAAAGAGCGTGCCAACCCCCATCCCGAACACAAAACTGGTGATGATCAGCTGCGCGCGGTTCAGATCATCGGGCGACAATGCCGCGCCCATGTCGGGCAGGGCGGGCAGCATAGCGTCGATGGAAAAGGCGACCGTCGCGGCCACCATCGCCATCAATGCGATGAATTCGCCCTGCGGAAGGGGGTTGGTGACGGGTTTCATCGCACAGCATCACTCATTTTCGGCGATCTGCGACATGACCTCTTCAATCACCTTTGCCCAGATTTCGGGTGGCTGTGCGCCAGGCACGGCGTGCTGCCCCGCGACTATATAGGTTGGGACAGAGTTCACGCCCATCTTGCGGCTATGGGCATCACGTGCACGAATATCCGCAACGTCAGCGTCAGAGGCGAGCAGCTTTGACACCATTGCCGCGTCCATCTCGGCGGTGTCCGCAAGATCAGCCAGAACCTCGATATCCCCGATATCGCGCCCTTCGACGAAATACGCCTTGAAGAGAAGGTCCACCATCCGTAGCTGCCGCCCCTCTATCCCCGCCCAATGGATCAGACGATGGGCGTTGATTGTGTTTGGCGTGCGCTGCATCTTGTCGAGGTGGATCGTGGCGCCTGCTTTCTCGGCGTATTCCACCACCGGCGCATAGGCGCGCAGCGCGCCTTTCTTGCCGCCGAACTTCGTTTCCAGATAATCGCGCCGGTCCATCCCGCCTTCGGGCATATCGGGGTTTAGCTGAAAGGGATGCCATTCAATCGTGAAAGGGTGATCCGGGACTGCCTCAAGCGCCTTATCAAGGTTCGTCTTGCCGATGTAGCACCAGGGGCAGATCGGATCTGAGATAACGTCAAGTTTGACCATTCTGATGCTCCCCATGTGGCAGTGCGCCCTCACGCTAACGTTCGTCTATCACGTCTTGGCCAATCGAAAACCCTGCATTCGGATGCGGCGCTGTGCGTGCGCGCACACGGCAGGGGCGAGGAGTATTGCAACACGCCCCACCGCTGCGTATCTGATGGTCATGGCAGAAAGTGACCCCAAAGATCTGATCCGCGTCGCACATGAGAATGGCGACAGCGCCGTTGCACAACCGCTTGATCTAGGCGCCCGCGTGCGAGAGTTGCGCAAAGCCCGCGACTGGACCTTGGAACAGGCAGCACAACAGGCAGGGCTGGCGCGGTCGACCCTGTCCAAGATCGAGAACGGGCAGATGTCGCCCACCTATGATGCGTTAAAGAAACTCGCTGTCGGATTGGAAATCTCTGTCCCACAGTTGTTCACGCCATCAAAGACCAGCCAGGTCAACGGGCGCATGGCAATCACGCGCAACGGCGAAGAGACCGAAAAGGTCACGACGACCTATGAACACGCGCTGCTTGGGGAAAATCTGACCACGAAGAAGATGTTGCCCTACCGCACACGGGTCCGTGCCCGCCGGATGGAGGATTTCGACGGCTGGGTCCGCCATGATGGCGAAGAATTTCTGTATGTACTGACGGGAAAAATTCGGCTCTATACCGAATTTTACGAACCCTTCGAGCTACAGCGTGGCGACAGCGCTTATTACGATGCAGCGATGGGTCATAACGTTGTGTCGATCAGTGCCGAGGATGCCACCATTCTTTGGGTGACATCGCTCGTCTGACGCATCTTAACTTGCCTTTGCCAATGGCGGCACTTGCGCGTTGTCAGCTTTGACAGCATCCATCGCGTCCGTGGTCATCAACCAGTCGGCAAGCTCCATTTGTGCGGCCACTTCGTCATTGTTTTTGGCGGCGGCGAGGTAGTTCAAAAAACGCTCCTGATCGCCATCAATCGCGCGCACTTCGCTTTCTTCCAGCGCGGGCCAGCGCGATACGATATGGGGGGTGATTTCGGGCCAGTTTTGTGCGGCGTCTTTCCACTGCATATTCTTCTCCTTTTTGTTGCTCAGTAACGCAACGCGAGAAGACGGGTATTAGTTCCGAAAAAGCCGGGGAAGGACGATTGCGGCGACACCTACGCCGACGATCTGCATCAGGATGAACATAGGGATATGCGCAGGGTTGATACCGGCAAACGTGTCGCTGAAACCGCGTGCAATGGTGACAGCCGGGTTGGCAAAGCTGGTCGAGGATGTGAACCAATAGGCCCCCGTGATGTAGAGAGCAACGAGCGTCGGCACTGCATCGGGTTTGTGGCGGATGCCCCCGAAGATCACAAACAACAGGCCAAAGGTCGCAATGATTTCGGAAAACCATTGGGCTACACCCGTCCGGTCGGTGGTAGAGCTTTGCAGCATCGCCAGATCGAACATGATATGCGCAGCCCAGACCCCAAGAATGCCGCCAATAATCTGCACGATCACGAACAGTGCCGCCTCTGACGGGGCAATCTCTCGCCGGATCAGGAAGGCGAGGGTGACGGCGGGGTTGAAATGCGCGCCAGAGATCGGGCCGAGCGTCGTGATGATCGCATAAAGGATCGCACCGGTTGCAATCGCGTTGGCCAGCAGGGCGATGGCGATGTTGCCGCCAGCAAGCGACGCGCCCATGATGCCCGACCCGACAACGCCAATCAGCAGAAAGGCGGTTCCCAATCCTTCGGCCAGCAGTCTTTGCATCTTAGTGTCCACTGGCGTTCAGCGCGGCTTGCATCGCGTCCTTGTCTAGGTTTTCAAAGTCATGGGCCATAAAGGCCTGTGCTTTCGCTTCCAGCAGCGCATAGGCCTCTTCAAAGGCGGCAGGCTGATCGTCAGGTGCGGCCGCTGCCGGATCTTCGACACCCCAATGGGCGCGCAGCGGTGCACCGGGCCAATAGGGGCATTCCTCGGCCGCCGCGGACCCGCACACAGTGATGACCGCATCCATTTCAGGCGCGTCAGGCGCTGCGAAGTCATCCCAGCTTTGCGAGGTGAGGCCATCGGTTGGATAACCCTTCTCGGCCAAGAGCTTCAGCGACTGGGGGTGCACCTTGCCTGCGGGCTTTGACCCCGCAGACCACGCATGAATGCGCCCGCCCGATTGCTTGTTGAGGATCGATTCAAGAAGGATGGAGCGGGCAGAGTTGCCGGTGCAGAGAACGAGGATATTCATCGTTTGGCCTTTTGTACGTTCTCTGCCCGCCTAGGCAGTCTGTGTAACAGTTCTGTGACGACCTACTCCTCAAACCACCAGACATCTGGCTGCCAACCGGGCCAGTCGCCCCAAATCGGGATGTAGTCCGGATAGTTCAGCTCTTTGGCATGGGCGACCCGGCTGATGTTCCACTGATAGATCGGGATCACATAGCGCCCCGCGGTCAGTGTGCGATCCAGCGCCTGCACGGCTGAGACAAAATCTGTCCGATCCGCGGAGGTCAGCAACCGGTCGATCATCGCATCCACAGCCGGGGAGCGGACCCCCATCAGGTTGCGCCCACCGGGCTGATCCGCGTTCTCAGAGCCGTAGTAGTTGTACTGCTCGTTCCCCGGCGACAGTGACACGCCCCGCCGATAGTAGGTCATGTCGAAATCATAGGCGTCGGTCCGTTCGTTGAACTGTGCGCTATCGACGACCGTCACCGTGGGCGTCACGCCAATGCGGCCCAGCGATTCCACGTACATATCGACGATTGCTTGCAGTTCGGATCCGCCCTGTCGCAGCAGAATGTCGAAAGTGAAAGGCGCACCATCCGCGTTGGCCATCACGCCGTCCTGCACCGTCCAGCCTGCGGACTCCATCATTTCCAGCGCCTTCGCGGTGCCAGCCCGGTTGCGTTCGGAACCGTCGGCAACCGGCAGCGCATAACCTTCCAAGGTGCCGGGCGTCAGGTCAGCGGCAAAGGGTTCAAGAAACTCCAGAACCCGCCCTGTTGCTGGGCCCTCAGCCATCGCAAGTGGAGAGTTTGACCAGTAAGACGTGATCCGTGGTTGGGCGGAGCCTGTCATCGCCTCGTTGATGAACTCGAAATTGAAAGCGTGGATCATCGCATCCCGCACCCGCCAATCGGCAAACTGATCGCGGCGCGTGTTCATCACGAAACCCGTCATACCGGAGGGGCGCTGGTGAGGCAGCACGGACAGCACAACATCGCCATCCTGCACCGCTGGGAAGTTGTACTGCGTTTCCCAGCGGACCACGTTGAATTCGCGGTTGGAGTTCACTTCACCGACTTTGAACGCCTCGAAGGCGGCGGTTTCATCGCCAAAGAACTCCAAACGAACTTCGTCGATGTTGTTGGTCCCCCGGCGGAAGGGGACATCGGCTCCCCAATAGTCCGGATTGCGGCGGAGCGATACGAACCGGCCGGGTTCAAAATCGTCAATCACGTAGGGTGAGGAGGTGATGGGCACAATTTCGGTCGTGCTTTCGGCGAAATCCACGCCGTCCCACTGCGCTTTCTTCAAGATCGGGCGCATGCCAGCAAGAAGCGAAAGCTCGCGATCCTCGACGTTGAAGGTGAAGCGGACCGTGCGGTCACCGACCTGTTCAAGGCTTTCGACCTTGCCCCAGAAACCCAGATATCGGGGGTGGCCGACGGTGCCGAGCGTTTCGTAAGACCAGAGCACATCTTCAATCGTAACCTGGCTGCCGTCAGAAAACATCGCACCTTCGCGGAGGGTGAATTCGACCCATTCCCGGTTCGGGCCTGTTTCAATCGATTCGGCGAGGACACCGTAGAGCGTGAACGGCTCATCAAGCGATCGGCCCATGAAGCTCTCCCCGAGGAAGAACCGCAACTGCCAGGGCACGGACCCTTTTCGGATGAATGGGTTGAGGCTGTCGAAGCTGCCGACCTCTGCGGTGACGATTCGACCGCCCGTCGGGGCGTCAGGATTCGCGTAGGGCAGCGACACAAAATCCGGTGGCAGGGCAGGGTCGCCATACATAGCGATGCCATGCTGCGGCTCTGCCAGAGCAAATCCGCCAATTGCTGTCATGGCGCATGCCGCTGCCGCGCGCCTTAAAATTAACCCAAAATTAACGCTCATCTGGTGGTGCCCCTGTCGGTTTGTCGCTCTTGTTGTCCAGATCGTAGAGAGGGTTTTGAGCCATTTCAAACTTTTAGCTTGGAGCCGGGCGGCGGATTGCTTATAACAAAGGCACTGCTCGATAGGTTTCTTGCCTGTATGAAACCTGCCTCAATAACTTTACGCCCGCCTTGTGCGGGCGTTTTTTTATTGGGCTTCCACCACGCTTCTGGATTTTGCAACTGCAGCATATATGCTGAGTCGCAAAGCCAGAATCAGGAGCTAAATCATGTCACTTGAAGGAAAAACCGCCGTCATCACGGGGTCAAACTCTGGCATTGGGCTCGGGGTCGCGCGCGAGCTGGCAAAGGCCGGGGCGAATGTCGTTTTGAACTCCTTCACGGACCGCGAAGAGGATCACGCACTCGCCGCTGAGATCGCTGATGTCACGGGGGTTGAGGCCAAATACGTGCAGGCCGACATGTCGAAGGGTGAGGACTGCCGCCGCCTGATCGTGGCTGCGGGTGGATGCGACATTCTCGTGAACAACGCCGGGATCCAACATGTGTCCCCGGTGCAGGATTTTCCGGCTGACAAGTGGGATGCGATCATCGCGATTAACCTGTCGTCAGCCTTCCATACAACGGCAGCGGCCATCACCGGAATGCGCGAACGCGGCTATGGGCGCATCGTGAATATCGCGTCGGCACACGGCCTGACAGCATCGCCTTACAAATCCGCATACGTCGCAGCCAAGCACGGGATCGTCGGGTTGACGAAAACCATCGGTCTGGAAACCGCGCAGGACCCGATCACCTGCAATGCCGTATGCCCGGGCTATGTGCTCACCCCGCTGGTGGAGGCGCAGATCCCCGACACGATGAAGGAATACAACATGTCCCGCGAGGACGTGATCAAGAACGTCATGCTGGAACGCCAACCGTCAAAAGAGTTTGCGACGACCGAACAGTTGGGCGGCACTGTTGCCTTCCTCTGCTCTGATGCCGCAGCGCAAATCACCGGCACGACGATCAGTGTTGATGGGGGATGGACGGCACTGTGATTCGGATCAATCTCGCACTGCAAGGCGGCGGCGCCCATGGGGCGTTTACCTGGGGTGTACTCTGCCGTTTGCTGCGTGAGGAAGATATCGAGATCGCCGCGATCTCTGGCACCTCTGCCGGTGCTTTGAACGGGGCGGCAATGAAATCCGGTTGGGTCACCGGCGGGCGCGAAGGCGCGCGCGAAAACCTTGATTGGCTGTGGGGCCAAATCGGGGCGATTACCGACCCGATGTTCGCACCCTGGATGGAGGCCGCAGCGCCCACCGCCGGGCTTTGGGCAAAAGCGATGGAATACTCGCCTGCCTTCGCGGCGCTCGATATGACAACCCGGATGATGTCGCCCTATTTTTATGGTGACGCCCTGCAAAACCCGCTGTCTCGTATCGTGCGGGAATTTCACTACGATGATGTCTGCGCGGACGTGGGGCCAGAGCTGAATATCTGCGCCACGAACGTCCGGTCAGGCAAGATCCGGGTGTTTTCCGGGGCAGAGATCATTCCTGACGTGATCCTTGCCTCTGCCTGTCTACCCACACTCTTCCAGGCGGTGGAGTTTCCTGATCCGAAGACTGGCAAGGTCGAGGCCTTCTGGGATGGTGGGTATACGGGTAACCCGGCGCTCTTTCCCTTGTTTGAGCCGCATCTGCCCGACGACATCCTGATCGTGAACATCAACCCGCTCTATCGCGAGGCGCTGCCAATCGACAGCCAGTCGATTCAGAACCGGATCAACGAGATCAGCTTTAACAGCTCTTTACTGCGCGAATTGCGCGCGATCGAGTTTGTCAAACGCCTGATCGCTGACGGCACGATGAAACGCGGCAAGATGAAGGACGTGTTGGTGCATATGGTGGCGGATGATGCGCTGATGAACGAACTGAATGTTGCCACGAAAACAATTCCTTCACCGGTGATCCTCACGCGGTTGAAGGCCGCTGGCGAGGCGGCTGCGGATGCGTTTCTATCAGATCACAAGAAGGATATCGGCAAGCGCAGCAGCGTGAACCTGACCGAGATGTTCAGCTGACCAGCTTGATGGCCAGCCCCCACATCAACACGCCGATGACGATATCGAGGGTTCGCCAGGCGCGGTCGGTTTGCATGACCGGGGCCAGTAGGCGCGCGCCATATCCAAGCGCGAAAAAGAACAGGAAAGAGGCGGCGCTGGCACCGCCTGCAAATGCGGCTTTTTCCGCAACAGTCAGAAACTCTGTCGAAATCGCGCCCATCACGACCAGCGTGTCGAGATACACATGCGGGTTCAGCCAAGTGAAGGCCGCGCAGGTCGCAAGAGCAGCCCAGAGGCCCACGGGCTTGCCCTCAAGCTCCACCCCATATTCGTTGCGCCAGGCTGCGTGAAAACGCATCGCACCGTAGACCACAAGAAATGCCGCACCGCCCAACGTCATGATCATTGGCAGTGATGGAAAACGTTCCACGATGACACCGAAGCCCGTCACGCCCGCGACGATCAGCACAAAATCGGACATTGCGCAGAAAAGGCAGAGCCAGAACACATGCGACTGCGCCAATCCCTGACGCAAAAGGAATGTGTTCTGTGGACCAAAGGCGACGATGAAGGCCGAGCCAGTGGCAAACCCCGTGATGGCTGGTGTGATCATGCGTTAACGTGCGGGGTCTGGAAGTTCTTCTGCGGGCTTGCCGTTGGGATAGACCAGACCGGCGGAGATCACCAGCTTAGCGGCATCCTCGACCGACATGTCCAGCGGCTTGATATCACTCAGCGGCAGGAAGAGCAGGAAACCGGAGGTCGGGTTCGGTGTCGTCGGCAAAAAGACCGTTACCACAGGTTCCCCATCACTGAGCTTGGCGTCAATCTCACCCTTGGCGTTGATCGAAACAAAGGCGATCGCCCAGATGCCCTTGCGCGGATATTCAACAAGGCAGGCCTTATCGAATGACGTATCGCGTTGGGAAAAGACGGTTTCCGCGATCTGCTTGGCTGCGTTGTAGACCGACCGGACAACCGGTGTCCGATCAACGAGCCGTTCACCCATTCCCAGAAATGACCGGCCGATCAGGCCTTTGCCGACCCAACCCACTAGCACGGTGAAGATCAGGAAGATCACAACGCCGACGCCCCGCACGTTGACCTGGATCATGTCTGCGCCTTCACGGCCCAGAACACGATTGAGCAGCGCCGTCGGTTGATAGGCGTCAGGAATAAACGGCCAGACCCAACTGTCGACCCAGCCTACCACTGTCCAGATCAGCCAGAGGGTGAGCCCGATGGGCGCAACAATGATCAATCCGGCCAGGAAGTTGCTGCGCAAACGCGCGATCATCCCCGGTTTTGTTCGCCGTTTGCCATCATCAGGATTGGGGTCAAGCATCGTCCCGCTTCGCTCTCGTTACGCCATTTCGATGTATGCGGTCATGTGGCGGGTCACAAGCGATCTGGCGGCGGCGGGATCAAATTGTTCATCTCACTGGCGATTTCTGCCGCTAGCCGCGCATTATTACGCACAAGTGCGATATTGGCGGTCAGCGAGCGGCCCTCGGTGAGCTCAAAGATACGCGACAACAGGAAGGGAGTGACAGCCTTGGCGCTGACCCCCTGCGCGTCAGCCTCATCCAGTGCCTGCGCGATGATTGGAGCAAGGTCCTCTGCCGAGATTTCCGCCTCCGCCGGGATCGGGTTGGCCACCAGTTGCCCGCCTTTAAGCCCCATCGCGCCCCGGGTCATCTGCGCTTTGGCGATGTCGGCGGCGCTGTCCATGCGCAACGGGGCAGGGATGTCTGATGTGGCAGACCAGAAGGCAGGCAGCACGTCTTGCCCGTAGGCGATGACTGGCACCCCCAGGGTTTCGAGCACCTCGAACGTCTTTGGCAAATCAAGGATCGCCTTTGCCCCCGCACCGACAACTGTCACCGGCGTCTCTGCCAGTTCCTGCAGGTCCGCAGAGATATCAAAAGAGGTTTCTGCCCCCCGGTGCACCCCCCCGATCCCGCCTGTCGCAAAGACATGGATCCCCGCCAGATGCGCTGCGATCATGGTGGCCGCTACTGTCGTGGCGCCTGTGCCGCCCGTTGCGATGCAGGCTGCGAAGTCGGCGCGGGAAAGTTTGGCCACGTTTGTTGCCTGCCCAAGTGCCGTCAGTCCCTCGTCGGACAGGCCGATGTGCAGCTTGCCTTCCATCACCGCGATGGTCGCAGGCACCGAACCCGCGTCGCGCACATCCTGCTCGACCAGTCGCGCGGTTTCCACGTTCTGGGGGTAGGGCATCCCGTGGGTGATGATCGTGCTTTCAAGCGCCACTATCGGCTGCCCGTTGTCCCGCGCGGCTGCAACTTCGGCGCTGAAATTCATGTCAATCACAGTGGCGTTTCCCCGGAAACATAGGTGGCCGCGGATTTCAATGCACGGGTCAGGGCGGCTTCTGCATCCATACCTTGTGCCTCGGAGGCGATATGGGCTGCCATGAAGGTGTCCCCGGCGCCAGTCACACGCGTGACCATCACAGCCGGGGGTGTTTGCGTGATCACTCCGGTTTGCGTGGCTACCGCAGCGGTTTCGCCGCCGTTCGTGACCAGCACGCGATGCGCACCGCGAACGATGAGGGCCTTCGCCCCCTCTGCTGCGGTTTCAAAACTGGTCTGACAAATCAACCCGGCCTCTTCGAGATTGACATATAGGGTGGCGGAAGGGTGCCCAAGAAGGGTCAGAAGACGCGCGGCTTTGCCGGGGGAGGCGGGCGCAACCCGCAAATCAGCCGCGGCAAAGAGGGGTAACGTTGCGATTTGCGACAAAAGCTCTTCGGTCAGGTTTCCATCGAGCGCGATCGGCCCGGCGAAGGGTGTTTCTGCGGTTCCCAAGTCCCCGTTGCCGAGTGGCCGCAGGATCTTGTCATTCGCGGCCTCCAGCGAATGGGTATCAGCCACCGCAGCGATCAGGCCGTTTGCACCTTCAACAGCCATATAGACATCTGTTGGCAGGTCGTCTGAGCGGTAGATATGATCACAGATCATGCCCATCCGCTGTGCCTCTGCGATCAATTCTTCGCCTTCCGGATCGCGGCCAATCGCCGTCAGCAGGGCGGGCGTCATATTGAAACGGCGCAGGGTCATCGCGATGTTCATGGCTACGCCACCTGGCAGACGGGTGATGCGGCCCGGCACATCGGACCCGACGCGCATGTGGCTCGCCGTGCGCCCGATCACGTCCCACAGAACGGACCCGATGCAGAGGATGTCAGGCTGTGTCTTCATCGGGCCGGTGTCGCGCAAGGCGCCGGGCAGAGCAAGCCCTATTCAGGCACCGCAAAGGTCAGGCTGGCCCAGAGTGTTTCCCAAGACGCCCCGGTTTCGCGCGCAAGTTCGATATTCGGTTCGCGCAGGACAACCGAGTCGACAAGGTACTCATACCCCGGACGCACGGGGAAGGTCGCGATACCTTCATCGTTTGTCCGATAGTAGTTGATGGCCACCTGGCCATTCGGGGCCTTTTCAAACACCTCGACTTGCACATCGGTCCGCAAATCATAGCGATAGTGAACCCGCACAGGCATCCCATTCGCCAGATCATCGGTGTAGGGGTTGGCAAGCGCTACAATCTCGACCTCCAGCCCCACGCGGCGGTCTTCCCCTGCGCTGTCACCAACGCCGATCAAGGTCTTGGCGTGGCGCGAATAGACTTCGCGGAACCCGTCGAGCGAGATGCCACGCGCTTCATGCATGCTGCGCACATCGCCAAAGTCCTTGTGATCGACGAAACGCTGAAATTTCTCCCACTCTTCGTAGGTCAGCGTCTGGTTTTGTGCCTGGTAGGCGGCGATGTTCAGACCCTCGGCGAGTGGTGCTACCTGCATTGCAGGCATATCGCCGGGGCGGCCATCCACACGCTCTCTCTCCTCACCGGCGAAGAGCATGAAGTTGACAAAGCGCTGCGGCAAATACGCGAACTTGGGGCCTGAAAACTCCTCCCCATTGACAATGTCTGCCTCAAGCGTACCGTCGCGCGGCACTTGATATTCAAGCGGTTCCAACCAGAACTCATGCGCGGCGGCGGGTGCAGCCATCAATCCGAGCAACAGGGCGAGTAGACGCATGTTTCAATCCTCTTTGTTTGCGGCAAGGGTGTTCTTTCTGAAAACCTTGTCAAGCGCGATGCTGATCTGGTTCACAACCCTGTCAGTGGCCAGCGCGCATGAGGTGATGCCTGCCATTGCCGATCTGCGTGCCGAGGAGGGGACGGTCACGGTCTCTGTCCGGGCCAGCATTGAGAGTTTTGTCGCAGGTGTGGATCTGAGCAGGGTCAGCGACACGAACGAAAGTGCCCAGGCCGCGCTCTATGATGCTTTGCGCGCGCTCCCGCCCGAAACGCTGTCCGTCCGCTTTGCGTCGTTCTGGCCTGAAATGGCCGAGCGGATCACACTGCGTGCAGGTGAAACGGATCTTGATCTGACCTTGCAATCCGTGTCTGTGGACCCCGTCGGCAACCCTGAACTGGTCCGGTTTTCGCTCTTTGAATTCACCGCCCCGCTGCCAGAGGGTGCGCACACGTTGCAGTTTGGCTGGGCGCCCGAGTATGGCGCCCTTGTGCTGCGCCAGATGGATGTTCCCGCCCCCTTTGATGCATTCCTCGACAACGGTAGCATCACCGATCCCTTCCCCCTGGCCGGCGGTGGGGAGACGTCAGGGGTGGAGACCTTCCTGGATTATATCCCCGTAGGCTTCGATCACATTGTGCCCAAGGGTTTGGATCACATCCTCTTTGTGCTCGGGCTCTTCTTTCTCGCCGCGCGGTTCCGGCCGCTGCTGATCCAGGTTTCGCTTTTCACCGTCGCCCATACGATCACGCTGGCGCTGGCCGCATTGGGTTACACCCGCGGGATCGAGATGTGGTTTGCAGACACTTTGGGCGTCGCCTTCATTGACGTGGTCGAACCGCTGATCGCACTCTCGATTGCCTATGTTGCAATCGAAAACATCTTCATGAAGGGGATCAGCCCGTGGCGACCGCTCGTCATCTTCATCTTCGGATTGCTGCACGGACTTGGATTTGCCTCTGTTCTTGCAGAGTTCGGGCTGCCGGATGCGACGTTTGTGGCCGCGCTCATCGGGTTCAACGTGGGTGTCGAACTGGGTCAGCTTGCCGTCATCGCAGTGATGTTCTTTTTCGTCTGGCAGGCGCTGCGCGTTGACCGTGGTGAGAACGAAGTAGTGCAATCACTTTGGGTCTATGCCGTGTTCTTTGTCGCCGGGGCAGGGGTGCTCTGGGCCTTTGGTCAAGAGGTTGCAGCGGTGCTTTCCTATCCACTTGCAGTGCTTGACGTGCCTGCGGTACTATTTGGCGTGTCGATGTGCGTCATGGCGGTTCTGTGCCTCTTTTCGGTGCTCTTGCGCGACACGGTTGATGCCTATCGTCGGTTCGTTGCGGTACCCGCTTCGGTCGTGGTGGCAGCAATCGGTCTTTATTGGTTTATCCAGCGCAGCTACGGCACGATCAGCGGCATCTGATTGACCGCGCTTATCATCTCGCCAGAAATACTCCCGCCGGAGGCATCCGGGGCTTGCCACGCGCGCAGACCCCCGCTATAGCGCGGCCACTTAATCCCGCAGGCGGGGGCGGGTGCGATGGGGAGACATCCCAAAGCATCCACCGGTTGGCTTAGGCTGATCCCCCGCTGAGGCTTGAAACCGGAAAAGGAAAACGACATGGCTCTTCCCGAGTTTACCATGCGCCAACTGCTTGAGGCTGGCGTTCACTTCGGTCACCAGACCGCGCGCTGGAACCCCAAGATGGATCAATACATCTACGGTTCGCGCAACGGCATCCACATCATGGACCTCACACAGACAGTTCCCATGCTGGACCAGGCGCTGCAGGTTATCCGCGACACCGTGGCCAAAGGCGGCCGCATCCTGTTCGTTGGCACCAAGCGCCAGGCCTCCAAGCCGATCATGGAAGCCGCTGAAAAGTCCGCGCAGTTCTACATGAACCACCGCTGGCTGGGCGGTACGCTGACCAACTGGCAGACCGTTTCACAGTCCATCAACCGCCTGAAGGCAATCGATGAAGCAGCCGAGCAGGGTTTCGGCGGCCTGACCAAGAAAGAGCGTCTGGGCATGGAGCGCGAGCAGGGCAAATTGCAGGCGTCCCTCGGCGGTATCCGCGAAATGGGCGGCGTGCCTGACCTTCTGTTCGTGATCGACGTGAACAAGGAAGACCTCGCCATTGCCGAAGCCAACAAGCTGGGTATCCCTGTTGTGGCTGTGGTTGATACCAACTGCTCACCCGAAGGCGTGGATTACATCATCCCCGGCAATGACGACGCCGCCCGCGCCATCGCGCTCTACACTGACCTTGCGTCGCGCGCAGCCCTTGATGGCATGACAGCACAGCTGGGTGCCGCCGGTGTCGACATGGGCGAGATGGAAGAGCTGGTGGAAGAAGTTGTTGCAGAAGAAGCATCTGCCGAAGCCCCCGCAGAAGAGCCCGCACAGTAAGCGTCACAAAACAGTCGGGTAGGGGCGTTAGGCCCCACCCGGAATGAAGACCTCCAAAGGAGACATATGATGGCTATCACCGCTGCAATGGTGAAAGACCTGCGCGACAGCACGGGCGCAGGCATGATGGACGCCAAGAAGGCACTGACAGAATCAAACGGCGATATGGAAGCTGCCGTTGACTGGCTGCGCACCAAGGGCCTGGCAAAGGCAGCCAAGAAATCTGGCCGGACTGCGGCAGAGGGCCTTGTCGCCGTCGCCGTAGACGGTGGCACTGGCGTTGCGGTTGAGGTGAACTCTGAAACCGACTTCGTCGCAAAGAACGCCGACTTCCAGAAGATGGTGGCAGGTATCGCGCAAGTTGCGCTGACCGTTGATGATGTGGAAGCGCTCAAAGCGACTGACATGGACGGCAAGTCTGTCGAGCAGACTGTGACGGATGCCGTCGCCGTAATCGGTGAAAACATGTCTGTCCGCCGTATGTCCAAGATCGCGGGCGATACGGTTGTGACTTACGTGCACAATGCGGCCGCTGACGGTATGGGCAACATCGGCGTTCTGGTCGCCATGAAAGGCGACAACGCAGCCTTCGGTCGCCAGGTCGCCATGCACATTGCTGCTGCAAACCCTGCATCCTTGTCCGAGGCGGACCTTGATTCAGCCGTGGTCGAGAAGGAAAAGCAGGTCCAGATGGACATCGCACGCGAAAGCGGCAAGCCAGAGGCCGTAATCGAAAAGATGATCGTGGGCCGCATGAAGAAGTACATGGCCGAAGTCACGCTGCTCAACCAGCAGTTCGTCGTGAACCCAGACCTGACCGTTGCCAAAGCGGCAGAAGAGGCTGGCGTCGAAATCACCGGCTATGCACGTCTGGCCGTGGGCGAAGGCATTGAGAAGGCGGAAGAAGACTTTGCTGCCGAAGTGGCCAAGCTGAACGGCTGATCTGCCAGCAAAGATGCAAAGCGAATGGCCCGCGGAAAACCGCGGGCCATTGTCTTTTCTGGGGAGAAAAGTGCGGCACCGCGCACGGAAGACTTGCGGTGCCGCCAATCACTGATACGGCCCAATTTTCGGGACGAGGAACCGTATCAGATCATAGCGCTGACCAAGGCAGGCAAACCTGCCCCAGCCAGCATCCGGTTACCCGGAACAAGGTCACAGAGCCTTGAAATCACAAGGATTATCACCCCACGTTCCCAGGCCTAAGGCCACCACTCACGGAACATGGCCAGATTGCCATTTGACCTAGCGTCAGAAAAGTCAGGGAAACCTGACCAGCCGCGCAGCAACCTGTCGTTTGCCCCTGCGTCAAACGCAACAAGACTGCGTCAGACCTCGGCGTCGAGGACGAACATCTGGTTGTAAAATGCTGCTTTAAGAACCGCTTGCGCCGTTGTTTCAACGTCCAGCGCTTCCCGCGCCAGGCGCAGGTGCTTTTCAACCGTCGCCGGTGTCAAGCCCAGCAAGACGGCAATGTCCTGGGTCGTTTTCCCGTCGCCGACCCATTGCAACACTTCGCGCTGGCGCTTCGTCAGGTGCCGCTCGCCAGAGTAGGGCAGGGTCAGCAGTTTGAGGTGCATGACATTGTTCATAACGATGATCGCGTCACCGTGCTGCGCCCATGTCTGCTCCACCTGATCTTGGGTCATGTCTGCCTTGGCGGTCAGCGCGATCGCACCCTTGGTGCGTTCAGAGATCGAACGAAAGCTGATCGTGTAGCCTGCGGTGACATTCATCGACTTGTTGAACTCCATCACCCGGAGTTCGCTTGGGGTGAGGTTGTCAACGCGGTTCATGTCCATCATCCAGCGCCAGCTGCAGGCCCCGTTGTTGGCCAGCGCCCACCGCAGCATCGGGGCATGATAGTAAAGACCCTCATCAAAGAAGGCGCGCATGTATTCAGGGCTTTGGGTCGACAAAAGCACCCAGTCTTGCGGGTCACCGAGGCCGCTTGACGTGCGGTACCGGGTAAAACCGTACATGATCCGGTCAAAGCCGAAGCGTGTCATCTCTTTAACATGAAGATCCCAAAGCTCTTCAACCGTGCGCGCATTGGTCAACGCGGCAAGTTGCGTGACAAGCGGTGTCATGTCTCATCCCCCAAATAGCGGATCATGGCGTCCATCGCCAAAGGATAGCCAGCCGCACCGAAGCCGCAAATCTGGCCGACGGCGACCGGTGCAATGTAGGATTTGTGGCGGAACGCCTCTCGCGCGTGAATGTTCGAAAGGTGCAGCTCAATCACCGGAACCTGAATGCTGGATATGGCATCCATCAGGGCAACAGACGTGTGGGTAAACGCACCCGCATTCAGGATCACACCCGCACAGGTGTCCCTTGCAGCATGCAGATGATCAATCAGTACACCCTCATGATTGCTTTGCGCAAACGTCACCGTGATCCCCAATGCCTCGGCGTGCGCCATGCACATCGCTTCGATATCGGCGAGCGTTGTGGGCCCGTAAACCTCAGGCTGGCGTGTTCCCAGCAAATTCAGGTTCGGCCCGTTTAGGATCAACAGTTTCCGGGTCATGGCCAGTCTGTAGCACTATGAACGCATTGATCAAAAGGGATTTTGCCGGCCTTTTTGCTTTGCCCGACACCGTTGTCGGGATGCAGCATCTGGCCCAGCGAGGACCAATACAGTATGTCAGACACAAATTGAAAGAATACTCCTGATGACCGAACGCAAACTGGTTATTGCCACGATGAAGAACGAGGCGCCCTATATCCTTGAGTGGGTGGCGCATCATTTGGCGATCGGATTTGACCATATCGTCGTCTACACCAATGATTGTACAGATGGCACCAATGAAATTCTGGGCCGGCTGCAAGAGATAGGCCATGTGACCCACTGCCCCCATGTTCCGGGGAAGGGCGGCGTCCACCGATCAGCCCTGCGGCGCGCCCGCCAGCTGGATGTCGTTAAGGCTGCCGATTGGATTTACGTCACCGATGCGGATGAGTTTCTGAATATTCACGCGGGTGACCACAGCGTTGATGCGCTGATCAATGCCAGTGGGGCTGCAGACGTTGACGTGATCATGATTCCTTGGCGGATCTTCTCCAACAATGGTCGGGCCATTCTTCGCGACAGCCTTGTGACTGAACAGTTCACAGATGCCGAACCACCGTATGAGCTCGACGGAGCTGGCCGCAGGTTTGTCAAATCCCTTTTTCGAAACAACGACTTGTACAAGCGGTTTGGCTCTCACAACCCGCTGTTGGACGACGCTGATGACGGGAAGCTGACATGGGCATTGCCCGGCGGTCTGCAGCGCACCACTGCGCAGAAGGGCAACCATGTACCCGCGCCATTTGGCCACGACATAGCCCAGGTAAATCACTACGCTGTTCGATCCGCCCAGTCATACCTTCTGAAACGCTTTCGTGGGCGGTCTTCTCATACTGGCGAGATGATCGCGACAACCTATTGGGACAGATGGAACCGCGGCGGTGAAGGGGATACCTCGATCAAGCGCTATGCTCCCAAAACGAAGGCCATTCTCGATGCGTTTCGCGCGGATGAATTGCTTTATGGCCTGCACCGGCGGGGGTTCAGATGGCACAAACAAACAGTTCAAGAGCTTTTGAAGGATCCGGTCTATGCGGAACTGTACCGTCGTATCGACCGAAAGAAGCCGATCCGCTGCCATCCCAAAGATCGTGATATTCGGCCGTCTGTCGTGCAGCTGTCCTCGCCTAAGACGACCGACTAGCGCTACTTCTTGTGGATGATTGCCAGTTGGTTCTTCCGCGCGGTGTTGAATTTGCTTGCAAACACGAAACACCCCGCGATTTCGGGCCCAAGCGTGTTGAGAGACGCCTGCATCTCTGGCTCTGAATGGACAAACTGGCGGCTAATCTGGAAGTTTTCGAAAAGACCCGCGGTTTTGGGATAGCCCGGAATTTCGTGTGATCTTGGCTGCCAACGTAGCCCTTCGATGACGTAGACCCCGCCGGGCTTGAGACGCGGGAAAAGGGCGACAAAATTTTCCTGCTGCCGATGAGAGACTGGCATCGCTTCATCAATGATGATGTCGGCGCGGGGTAGAGTATCGCTTACTTCGGTGACAAGCTCGGGGTCCATGAGATCAACTTCGGCTGTGTTGAACCGCGCGTCATCTAACGTGGGACAGCCTTCATTATCCAACCGGATCAGCGTTGCTTTCTTGAGATAGTCAAGCCACATCCGGGATGAGCCAAGGACGGGATCACTGGACTTTTTGTCAAACGCTCCGAGTTGAATGACAGTCGCAACTCTGTTGTGAAGGTGCTGGAAAATGAGCTGATACACCTCAGCATAACGATGCCCGCCGACACCTTTGTCCGTGCCATGTGCCTCGCTGATTTGTGAAAGATTTGGCCTCTTGGCACGAAACGGCGGGTCTTCGTTGGCGTATGAGGCGCGGGGGCCCTCAGGCTTCCGTTGCCGTTCTTTCGGGACGTAAGCTGGAACGGGAGCTTCGGTGGGATCAATGCCATGCTTAGCGAGAAGTGCTGCCATCAGGCTGCCTTCGTCCGGCAATCCACCCGGACGCAACGCAAGGTTTTCGCGCACACGTCGACCATAGAAATGAATAGACAGGGAGTCCGGCTTCACAAAGTCGCCAGTGTTGGGGATTGGCCGCAGCATCCGCCGCCGGTAGCGAAAGCTGAAAGGATAGAGAACGTGGCGAGGCAATGCGTATTTGTCTTCGCCTGTTTGCTTCAGGAAGTAGGTCAGTGCGTGCGGGCCCCATACGCCCCAACGCTGGGCGCTTGCAGGCACTGCACGTCCAATGTCCTTCAGTTTCTTTAGCTTGGCAGCATATTCGTCCCCGTACCACAGCGGAATGGCGTAATCATCGCTCGTATGTTCCAGCAAGGCGCTGAGCGTGTCACTATCCTGCGGCAGCCCTAACACGCCACCGTTGATCGTTGTTTCTGACTCCCACCCGAAGAAGTGTCCCGTCGGCGTTTCAAAAGGTCGCCGGCAATAGGCATCCGTATCCGCCCAGATGACGCGATCCTCTTTCGCGAGGAGCCGGTAGCGAAACACATCAGAATGCAATGCCGGACTCCCCGTGCGGGCATGGGTTAGCGTGTTTGGCCGCGGCAAAATCTCGTTCGCATCAGCCATCTCGATCCCGTCGGGTACACGATGAACCGGCCCATAATGGTAGAGTCGCACATGATGACCTGCGTCGAGAAAAGACTTGAGGCAAAGTTGTTCAAGATAACTCAACGGCCCCTCAATCCAAAGGGCGGCGATCATGTACTCTGGTTTGGGCATCGTCGATTTTTCTACAGCTTTCGTGCCGGTCTACTTTGCCTGAAGTGTCATTGCGATAGTGAATTCCTGGTGCAGGGCATTTCCTTCCCTAGGCCAGTGATGGTACCCTATGCGAGCGAAAGAGATCACACAGGCGCAGCATGGCACAGGATATCGTTGGCGAACTGCCCGGGGCAGCCACGTCACAATCGGGTAAGAAGAAACGGCGCGTCTCCAAAGATGTTGTCCGGCGCAAGTTTTTACAGAAGTTGCCAAAAGGCGGTGTCGCGGTCGAGATCGGCGTTTGGCAAGGTGATTTCTCGCCCGAAATTCTCGAGTACATTGCCCCGGAAAAGCTCGTGTTGATTGATCCCTGGGCACATATTGCTGACGACAGTCATTCAGAGGCATTCGTTGGACGCACCGGCACTGACAAGATGGATCGCATCTTTGAAAAGGTCGTCGCACGGTTCAAGCCTCAGATTGACAAGGGTCAGGTGGCATTGATCCGGGACTTTTCTGTTCCGGCCCTCCAAAAATTTGACAACGGTACCATCTCGTTTGCCTATGTCGATGGTGACCACTCGTACGAGGGGGTGAGCGCCGATCTTGCTGCGCTCTTTCCAAAAATGAAAGCCGGGGGCATCATGGCATTTGATGACTACCATCGCCGTGGGTGGTGGGGCGATGGTGTCATCCGGGCGATCAACGAGTTTTTGGGCCAGTACCCACGGCAGTTGCGGATCAGGGCGATTGTCGGTGCGCAGATTGCGATTGAGGTGCTCGCACATGATCAAGGCGAAGAAGGCTGACGGCCTGAAGCGATGCGCCTGATCGTATCTACCATGAAGGACGAGGGCCCTTTCATCCTTGAATGGGTTGCCCACTATCAGTCACTGGGCTTCGATCATTTCTTGATCGCAACCAACGACTGTTCCGACGGGACTGATGCGATCATCAAACGGCTAGAAGCGCTTGGCATTGCAACGCATCTTGATAATCCGGGGCCATGGCCAAAAGGGCCGCAGGCAGCGGCCTATGACCTAGCGATGGCGCACCCTAAGTATTCCGATGCTGAGTGGATCATGGTCTGTGACGCTGACGAGTTTCTCGATGTCAGGGTAGGTGACCACACCATTGATGCGCTGTTTACCGCGCGCCCCAAGGCCAACGCTTTTGCCTTCTGTTGGTTGCTGTTTGGCCATAGCGGCATTGTGGAGTTTCAGGATCACCTGATCACCGCGCAGATGACGCGATGCACACACCCGCAGATGATCTATCCGCATCAGGCTCGCGGCCTGAAGACGTTATTTCGAAACAATGGCGTCTACCGCATCGCGTCTACGCATCGGCCGAAACGGCCTTATCCAAACCGGGCCAAGGAACTGCGCTGGGTTGATGGCGATGGCGGGCCCATGCCCGGTTTCAATTACCAAGGCTGGGCATTTTGGCAAACGGGGCAGGGGTATGGTGACGCACTTGCGCGAATGAACCACTACGCAGTGCGATCTATTGAGTCCTACCTTATGAAACGCGCGCGTGGAGATGTGAACACGACGAGCTACCACGATAAGCTCGAGGAAACAGGCCAGGCCTACTGGCAGCTTCATTGCTGGAACTTGCAGGAAAACACGAACCTTGCCGAACGTGCGGATAAGCTTGAGGCGTTTCGCGATCGATTACTGTCCGACAAAGAGCTGTCAGACCTCCACCTAGCCGCCGTTTCCTTTCATATGGAACGCATTCGCAACATAAACGAGACGACCCAAGCCATTGCTTTCAAAGCGTTAAATGAATGCTATACACACGGTAGCTTTCGTCTGTTGACCGACAACGTCTATTCCGACCCCAACGCAGGCTACACAACCGAGGATTTTGACCCGCGCAGTTTTCTGAAGGCCATGCAGCGAACCAGGGCAAAGGAATTGGCCGCCAAACGCGTCGTTCGGCAGTATCCTTGGTACATGAACATGGACGCCCTTGAGACACCCACCAGCGCTGAATTCCTGGCCGCAATCACAGGTCCGACAAGCACGCCGCAAAAAACACAAGATGCATTGCCCGTTCTGCCAAAAGAAATGGTAAAAAACGTCACGCAAGCGATTGAAGATAAGAAGACTTTTACATCAGGGGGATCAGCCCAAAGTGTCTTCTTATCGAGTATTGTGAGGAGGAACAGCAGGCGTTGGCTCTTGATCGGTGGCCGTGATCGGCGACTAATCGCGGATATCCTCGCGATACCGGTCGTCGAAACGCTTCACGTGATTGAGCCTTGGGGCTACCGCAACTCGGAAGCATCTTTGTCAAGTATCACACTGGATCCAAGGCGGAAACTTCTGGATCAACAGTGTTTTGAAACGGTCATGGCTTTTGGCAGCGAGATCAAGAAAGGTCGACTGCGGATCATCAGGTCGACACCGATGGATGCTTTGAAGTTGATCGAAGATCACTTCTTTGACGTCTCAATCCTGCACGGCGCACGAACGGGGCCGGCAGCCGAAAAGCTGCTTCACGAACTTTCAGAAAAGACCAAGAACAACGGTCGTTTAGTTGTCGATGCTTATCGGATGCGGAATGCAAAGGGCCGTGGAATGATGGAAGCGTTACACAGGCATGTCGGCGCAAAAGCCGGGTCATTTCGGATCATGGCAGTAGAGGGCCGTCATGTTGCGATTGAGATCAGCCGAGCAAAGACCGAACAGCACTCCAGATATTAACATAATACTGATTATGCGATTATTGCGCAGATGCAGCGAGACTGAAGAACCAGTCGATCCAAGGCCCAACCCGACCCCCTCTAGGAATTCTCACATCCCTCCCGCATACTCTGCGCATGACCTTAACCCGCCGCGGCATATTCAAGCTGATCTCTGCGCTTGCGCTTTCGCTGATGTTTGTCGGTGCGATGCTTTTTCCAACGGTAGAGCGTCATTTCATGCGGACGCAGGCGGAACGGGATGCGGTGCCATTGCAGTTGGCCGTCGAGGGCCTCCGCGCGGCGATTGATCGTTATGCGCCGCTCCCTGCCCTCATCGCAGAACGCCCGATCCTGCGGCAGCTGCTGCTGGACCCGGACAATGCCGCACTGCGCGATCTGGTGAATGAGGACCTGCGTCAGACGTCTGCAACTGTAAAGGCCTCTGATGTTTACCTCATGGACATCTCTGGCAGAACGCTTGCCGCGGCGACCTATCGCGACCCTGGCAGCTTTCTGGGACGCAACTTCAGCTATCAGAGCTACTTTTCGCAGGCCTTGAATGGCGCTTTGTCGAGTTTCTCAATCTACGGGACCACCACCGGTGAGCGCGGCTATTTCTACGCGGCCCCAGTTGAGGATGGTGAGCGGATCGTCGGTGTACTCGCCATCAAGTTCAACGTTTCCGCATTTGAAAGCATCTGGCGCGGGACGGACATCGCGATCATGGTCAGCAATCGCAACGACTTTGTGTTCATGTCGTCGCGCCCCGATTGGCACTTTCGCGCGATCAGGCCGCTCAGCGATGAGACTTTGCGCATCATTGCGCAGAACCTGCAGTATCCCATTGATCGGATTGATCTTTTGCCCATCACGCGAAGGCCGCTGTCCACCGATGCGGAACATGTGACGATTGAAGGTGAGGATTACGTACTTACCTCTCAGCGCCTCTCTGATCTTGATTGGACAATGGCCTCTCTCTCATCCCGTCGCCAGGCGACCCTTGATGCAATTGCGGCGATGACAATCGGTGGGTTGACCGCCCTGCTCGCCCTTGCTGTGCTTTTGGCGGTGCTGCTGCGGCAGGCACGGCACGCCGATGTGTTGGCTGCTGAACAGCGCGCGAACCGTCGATTGGAAACCGCTGTGGCCGACCGCACGGCAGACCTTGAAACGGCGCTTACGGACCTGCGCCGCACGCAGACCGATCTTATTCAAGCGGGCAAGCTTTCTGCCCTTGGCCAGATGTCAGCAGCGCTCAGTCATGAGTTTAATCAGCCGTTGGCGGCCGTGAAATCCTATGCCGACAACGCCGCAGCCTTTCTTGATCGCGACAAGCCTGAACTGGCACGCGAGAATATCGAGCGGATCTCAAAAATGGCGGACCGGATGGCGGCAATCTCGGCGCATCTGCGTAACTTTGCACGCCGTCCGCAGCAGGCCGTTGGTCCGCTCTTGCTGCAAAAGGTCGTGCAGGATGCGATTGCAGTGGTTGAGGTACGACTGACCTCAGAAGGCGGAAAGATTGCCTTTGATCCGCCCCCTGCCCCCATCTGGGTCAGCGGCGGCCATGTGCGCCTGCAACAGGTCATCGTGAACCTGATCAACAACGCGTTGGATGCGATGCAGGGACAAGATGCGCGAGTTGTGACGCTAACACTTGAGGACACCACCCTGCACGTCCGCGACACCGGACCGGGTATCGCACATGAACTGGCCGAACAGCTTTTCGATCCGTTCTTTACCACCAAACCGCCCGGCGCTGGTCTTGGGCTTGGCCTGTCGATCTCTTACAACATCGTGCGGGATTTTGGTGGCACGCTGAAAGCAAACAATCATCCAGACGGTGGTGCCGTCTTCTCTGTGACGTTGTTGCCCGCCACCCCGGCAGAGGTCGCGGCGCAATGACCCAAACGGTTCTTTTTGTCGATGACGAGGAAGAGCTGCGCGTGGCCACGGCGCAATCGCTTGAACTGGCTGATTTGCCCGTACAAGTCTTTGACCGGGCTGAGAAAGCGCTCGCACAAGTCACCCGTAGCTTCGACGGTGTGCTCGTGACGGATATCCGGATGCCGGGCCATGACGGGCTCTGGCTGATGCGCAAGGTGCTGGAGATCGATGCGGAGTTTCCGGTAATCCTTGTGACCGGGCACGGCGATGTCGATCTTGCGGTGCGGTCAATGCAGGAAGGCGCTTATGACTTCATCGAGAAACCCTTCGCCCCGTCCCGCCTCGTCGAAACCATCCGCCGCGCACTCGACAAGCGCCGCCTGACAGTCGAAAACCGCGCGCTCAAGCGCGAAGTCGGCAATCGGGATAAGCTGGAGGCGCGCCTGATTGGCCGCTCGGACCCAATGGTGACACTGCGCAAGCAGGTCCGCGCCATTGCGGCGACGGATGCTGATGTACTGATCACGGGCGAAACTGGTGCGGGTAAAGATCTGACCGCGCGGGCCTTGCATGATCTGTCGGCCCGCGGGCCGCACCCCTTTGTGCATATCAACTGCGCCGCCCTGCCCCTCGATCTGGTGGAGACAGAGCTTTTCGGGCATGAGGCTGGCGCCTTTCCCGGTGCGATGCGCGCGCGCTTTGGCAAGTTTGAGTTCGCCCGCCAAGGGACGGTTTTTCTCGACGAGATCGACAGCCTGCCGATGGCTGTGCAGGCCAAGCTGTTACACGCGCTGCAAGCACGCCAGATCACCCGTCTGGGGGCGAATGAGCCTGTCGATCTGAACATCCGGGTGATTGCGGCGACGAAAACGGACCTAAATCAGGCCGTCGCAGATGGTACGTTCCGCGCTGACCTGCTCTACCGTCTGAATGTTGTGACGCTGCATGTCCCGCCGCTGGCGGATCGGCGCGACGATATACCATCACTGTTTCTGAACCTCACCGCGCAGGCTGCTGCGCGCTACTCCCGCCCTGCCCCGGATGTCCCGCCACATATCTTGGCACAACTGGCGACACGGGGCTGGCAAGGGAACGTACGTGAGTTGCGCAACGCCGCTGATCGTTTTGTACTGGGGCTGGATCTTGAGACCGCGCCAGAAGCCAGCGAAGTGGAGCAGACCCTCTCCGCACAAATGGCAGAGCATGAGAAGGCACTGATCCGCGCCGCGCTCACAGCACAGGGCGGCAGCCTGAAAAAGACTTACGAAACGCTCGGGCTGTCGCGCAAAGCGCTTTACGAGAAGATGCAAAAGCACGGGCTTTCCAAGGCAGACGCGGACGCTGCTGACTGAAATGTCCCGTTTACGGGACACGGCGAAGCGGCTTTGTCCCCTTTTCCACCCATGCCATGGTTCTTTTTCACCGGTTAGCGCAAACACTTCTGGCGGGCACTTGTCACACGCGCGGCATTCTGTGGAAGTCGCCACTATCTGACTTAGCTGTACCACCGTGCACTACGTCACACCCCGATCTTGGGAGAGGTCGGAATAATGAGAGTGGAGGAAAACTCATGAAAATCGCAGCACTCATCGCAACAACTGCGTTGACCGCAACCACCGCATTCGCGGACGGCCACACCGCTGACTGGCCAGAAAGCTTTACAGTTGGCACTGCATCTCAGGGCGGCACGTACTTCGCCTATGGTTCCGGCTGGGCGAACCTTGTCGCCGAGGAACTGGGTCTGACAGGCGGTGGCGAGGTCACCGGTGGCCCCATGCAGAACATGGCGCTGGTACACACTGGTGACGCACAGTTCGGCATGACGACAATGGGTCCGGCAGCCGAATCCATCGCCGGCACCAACCCCATCGCACCTGGTCTGGAAATGACCAACGCCTGCGCGATGTTCCCGATGTATCAAACGCCATTCTCGGTCACCGCGCTGTCTTCGTCCGGTATCATGTCAATTGACGAGATCCCTGATGGCGCACGTATTGGTTTTGGCCCTGCGGGTTCAACATCCGACACCTACTTCCCGCGCATGATGGAAGAACTCGGCGTCAACTTTGAGCGCCGCAACGGTGGCTGGAACGACCTTGGCGGTCAGCTGCAGGATGGCCTTTTGGACGTGATCGCGTTTGCCGCTGGTGTGCCAGTGCCAGCTGTCAGCCAGCTGGAAGTGCAGACAGACGTGAACATCATCGAGTTCACGGAAGAAGAGCAGATGAAGATCATGGAGGCCTTCCCGGTCGCCGCGTTCGACATCGCATCTGACACCTACACTACGCTGGAAAGCGACGCGCGTTCCGTTTCGATGTGGAACTTCGCCATCGCCAATTGCGACTTGCCCGCGTCCTTTGTAAAGGCCGTCGTGGACGTTGTTATGTCCGACAACGAGCGGATGGTGAACATCCACCGTGCGGCGCGCTCCACCCTGCCTGAAAACTACACCAAGAACGCAGGTGTGCTGCCATGGCACCCAGGTGCGGCAGAGTGGTTCATCGAGAACGCCAGCGCCGATATCCCAGCCGACCAGATCTTCGGCAACTAAGCCTTGATCACAGCCCGAGGCCGCACACCACCTGCGGCCTCGGCACCACTCAAATTTTTCGCTAGAGTTTCTAGGCAATCTATAAGCCCGAACGGGTAATGATGACGTGTGCCGGGGGGAGCCGACCATGACGACAGACACGCAAACCGCTGACCAGACCGAAGGCAAAGTCATCGCCGAAGGTGTTGATGACGAACCGGTGGAAAGCAACCGCCGTGTCTTTACCGACAGGACCTATCTGGCGATTGCGGCGCTTTCTGCCATTTATGCGCTCTTTCACATGGCGGCGCTAAACGGCTGGTCGATCCGCAGTTGGACGGGCATCGACATCCCTTTTTTGCCCGTCTTCCCGATGGAGACCTGGAATTTCCGCATCGTGCACATCGCGGGTGCGCTGATCCTTGGCTTCACGCTCTATTCCGCGCGCGCTTTCCCGGATGAGGATAGCGGCGGGCGGCATCCGCTTGATCTTCTGGCTATGCTCGCGTTGATCCCTGCCCTATATGCCTGCTTCACGGCCATTGGTTTCGCCGTACAGATCCAGAATGGCGTGATGTGGAATGGGATTGATGAAGGGATCCGCACGGCCGAAACCCTGCACTACGGCTATCCCCTGTTGGCAGCGACAGCCCTTGGGATCGTCATCGGATGGCTGCGCCCGCGCATGCGCGGCACGATTGCCCCGGCTGACATCGTGCTGAGCGTCTGCGGTGTTGGCGTCGCGATCTATCTGATCACCATCTTCGGCACGCTGATGCGCAACTCGACCGGGACGCCCTTTGCCCCGATCGGGATGAGCCTTGCCGCCGTCGTCGGCACAGCGCTGATCATGGAACTCACCCGCCGCGTTGCAGGGATGGCGCTGATTATCATCGCGGGCGTCTTCCTCGTCTACGTCTTTGTCGGTGACCTGCTCCCCGGTTTCCTCAACGCGCCCGACATCGCGTGGCAGCGCTTCTTCAGCCAAGTCTATACAGATGCAGGCATTCTTGGCCCGACAACTGCCGTGTCTTCAACCTACATCATCCTCTTCATCATCTTCGCGGCCTTCTTGCAGGCATCAAAGGTTGGCGACTACTTCGTCAACTTCGCCTTCGCAGCCGCTGGCCGCGCCCGTGGTGGTCCCGCAAAGGTGGCGATCTTCGCCTCTGGTCTAATGGGCATGATCAACGGGACATCGGCGGGCAACGTGGTGGCGACCGGCTCGCTGACTATTCCCTTGATGAAAAAGGTCGGCTATCGCCCAACCACATCGGGGGCTGTCGAAGCTGCGGCCTCTACCGGTGGCCAGATCATGCCGCCGATCATGGGCGCCGGGGCCTTCATCATGGCCGAGATTACGGGCATTCCCTACACGGATATCGCCATCGCGGCGATCATCCCTGCGATCCTCTACTTCGTGTCGATCTACTTCATGGTGGATTTCGAGGCGGCCAAACTTGGCATGCGCGGGATGCGCGAGGACGAGCTGCCCAAATTCAAGGACATGGTCCGCCGCGTCTTCCTCTTCCTGCCGATCGTCATCCTGATCGGTGCTCTGTTCATGGGGTATTCGGTGATCCGGGCCGGGACGCTCGCCACAGCATCCGCCGCCGTCGTCAGCTGGTTTACGCCTTATCGCATGGGGATCCGGTCCGTGACCAAAGCGTTTGAGCTTGCCGGCATCATGTCGATCCAGATCATCGCAGTCTGCGCCTGCGCGGGGATCATCGTTGGGGTGATTTCACTGACGGGTGTCGGTGCGCGCTTCTCTTCCGTCTTGTTGAACATCGCTGAAACCAATCAGCTTCTCGCGCTGTTCTTCGCCATGTGCATCGCGATCCTCCTAGGGATGGGCATGCCCACAACGGCTGCCTATGCCGTCGCGGCCTCCGTCGTTGCGCCCGGCCTTGTCCAATTGGGCATCCCGATGCTGACGGCACACTTCTTCGTGTTCTACTTCGCCGTCGTCTCGGCCATCACGCCGCCGGTGGCGTTGGCGAGTTACGCCGCGGCGGGCATATCGGGCTCAAACCCGATGGCCACCTCTGTCGCGTCCTTCAAGATTGGTATCTCGGCCTTCATCGTGCCCTTCATGTTCTTCTACAACGGCGCGATCCTGATGGACGGCACCTGGTTTGAGGTCATCCGGGCAGGCGCAACTGCCGTATTTGGCGTGTTCCTGCTGTCCTCGGGCGTCCAAGGCTGGTGGGTGGGCGACCGCGCGGCCTGGCCGATCCGGATTGCCCTGATGATTGTGGCGCTCTTCATGATCGAAGGTGGCTGGATCTCGGATCTGATTGGCATCGGCGGGGCGGTTGCGCTCTTCTTCATCGCGCAGGTCACCCGGCCAAAAATGGGCGACGCGCAGGCGGAATAAGCCACACTGCAGAACAATCTGACGGATGCCCCTTTTACAAGGGGCATTGACGCCTATCTCTTCGCCCATGCGGCGTGGACGAACCGCTATTACACTTGGCCAGTAAATAGGTTAGGTGCGCAAGAAGGTCAGTGGGGCGCAAGGACGACAACATTGTTTGAACTTTCGATGTACGAGCTGTTTGTCCTTGCGGCAGGCGCCATGGCCTTTGGCCTCTACTTGCTGATCAAAGGCGGCGACTGGACGGTTGATGCAGCTGTTTTCGTGGCCGAGCGCACCGGCCTTTCGCCCTTGTTTATCGGGGCAACGATCGTATCATTCGGCACCTCGGTGCCAGAGCTTTTCACCTCTATCAACGCAAACCTTTCGGGGTATCCGGGCATTTCACTGGGCAACGTGCTTGGGTCGAACGTGGCCAACATCCTGCTTGTCCTTGGTGCCACAGCTTTTGTGTTCAAAGTCACCGCGGACCCCAAGCGGCTGACCAAAGACCTCGGCATGATGCTCTTTGCCACCGCCGTCCTGACATTTGGGGTGCTGACGGACAGCTTCAGCCGCACCGTTGGCCTGGTGATGTTCGCGACCCTCGTGGCCTTCGTTTTCTATCAGTACAAAACGGATTCATTGCCACTGGAAGAAGAGGACGACGATGACGCAGGCCCGGGGATCAGCAGCATTCCACAGGCGCTCCTTGTTTTTTTGGGTGGTCTTGTGGCGCTTGCTGTCGGGTCAGAGCTGTTGGTGCAGGGCGCTGTACAAACCGGGACAGCACTCGGCGTGCCAGAGGCGGTGATCGGCATGACCGTGGTTGCCTTCGGCACTTCGCTGCCGGAACTGTCCACCTGTATCGCCGCAGCGCGCAAGCAGTCGGTAGGTCTGATCCTTGGCAACATCATCGGATCGAACACATTCAACGTCCTCTCCATTCTCGGGCTGACGGCCATCGTGGCCCCGCTTTCGGTCGATCCCGTCCTCATGGGGTTCGAGCTTTGGGCGACTGTCGGTGTTGCAATCCTGTTCTCGGCATGGATGTTGACGGTTGGGCGGCTGTCGAAACGGCATGGCGCGGTGATGATCACGCTCTACATCGCCTTTATCGCCGTCCAGTACATCTATTCGCCGGGCGTGGCCTAGGTCGGCCCTGTGCCGGACCCGCTTGCCCTGCCCGACCCGGCGCTTGCGGCACGCTTTGCCGGGATTTTCGCGCAAGTGCCATCGCAGGATCTGATCGCGAATATCAACTGCACTGTCGGCGTTGAAAGCTTCGGCGACCTGACCATGCCAGTGACACGCAGTGATCCGCCCAATGGCTATCTTTGCAGCCCGTCTGCGGCCTACCTCGACTACGGCGCCGAAGAGACACGCCATTTTACTAGCAACCCCGTGTTGCGCCTCGGCCTTCTGGGATTACTGAAATCTGCGGCCCCTTTGTTGCGCGCCGCACGCCTTGACCGGCAGGTCCAGATCAACAACTGGCTGTTTTCCACTTGCCCTGCTCCACCGATCTCGGCCGCTACCGCCGTGGCCATGCGCGGCAGGTTCATCGCGTCTGACCCCGACCGCGCGATTGTGATCCGTTCGCTGAACGATGCATTGGACAGCGAGAGTATGGCGCATCTCGCGGCTGCCGGTTTTTTCCTTCTTCCCGCGCGGCAGATTTACATTGCTGACCATCGCGCGGCGGGCAAGATGACCAAGGACATGCGCAAGGATCGCAAACTGCTACGGACTTCGGTCTATGCAATCGTTGATAGCAACGACTTCGCAGTGAAGGATTTCAGCCGGGCC
>JBCBOD010000044.1:0-26928 GCA_039821425.1 Pseudomonadota bacterium | reverse complement strand
GGAAGATCTTCACAAGCCACCAGGAACGCGGCCGCAGCCGCGCTTACCATAAATTTCTTCATGCTCTGCCTCATCAGCGGCGCTCCAGTCTTGAGCCGGATGCGCGTTTATCTGCGATTAAACTAGCAGCGAAGATTCAGGAAAGACCCCCGAAATTCCGAATAATGACGAAAATGATACATAGGTGTGTTCCATAAGACACGCCTCGTTTCAGCGGGGGCTGTTGGAAAAAGATGCGCCTGACCCCCACCTCCAGAAGCCCAGAAAGTGCTGCAATTCCAAGAAGAAAGGCGCTTTGCGTCAATGTCAGAAAGGCCCCCAGCCCCGCCACCAGCCAGATATCACCGAGGCCTAGCGCCTCTGTTCCACGGAAGGTGAGAAAGGTCTGCCGCAGTGCAAGAAGCAGTAAGGCAGGTGCCGCCATCTGCAGCAAAACGCGCAGTGGATCGCCAGATTGAACCGCGAAAATCAGCCCCAGCGCGATGATCGCAAATGACCATTCGAGGGGAAGCCAGCGCCACTGCCAGTCGATGCTGGCCAATAGAAAGAGCAGGCACAGCAGACACAAACCCAGGGTCAACGCCGCATTCAAAAGGGTGATCAGGCCTACCGCCAGCAGCATGCCCGCCACCAAACCCACAGTCACCGGACGGTACCACCGCCGGACATCCGCAGGCGACAGGCCGACGCGAAGCCACCCCCGCACGGTCAGCGCAAGAGGCCCGGTCAAAAGTGCCACTGCCAGCACCAGCCACAGCAGCCCCCAGCCAAGCGGCCCCGAAAGTGCGGCCGTCATCGCAGGATTTCCATGCCCAGAATGTCAAACCGCGTCCGGCCCCGGCGAAAGCTCAGACCGCGTTCCGCCACCGTAGCCACCACGCGGGCATTGATCCCGCCGGCGAGCACCGCCTCTGCCTCTACCGTGTAGACGGGCCCTTCGGTCCCCCGAAGCCAGACCGAGGCTGTGCCAAGTCGCGGCATCGACAGCCCGGCGTTCCGCCGGTCGACAATCGTTGCCACGTCACTTGGTCCGACACCGGGGATTGCCGCCAGAAGTTCTGGCGAAGCCGTCACGGGGTTCACCTGATTTGTGCCGTTGAAAACGGTCAGCACCTGACGCGCGCGCAGGCTGGCCTGCTGCGGAAAGCCCAGATCAGACAGCAGCATCGGGATCGACCGGAATGTGCCAGCAGCTGCACTGTCCCCGCGTTGCGTCACGATGACCTGTGCGATGGTGACAGCATCGAAGGCATCAATCCCTTCCCCGTCACCCAATTGCTGCAAGGCCGGGCCAAGCAGTTCGACCGGGGCATGGTTGACGTCCAGCTTGCCGCTCTCATCCCAGATGCGATAGGTCGCTGTTCCTTCGGCCATCGCAACGGTGACGGGCGTGCCGTCGCGCAACGTGCGCGGCAGATCAGGGTCAATGCGGCCAAGGTCGGCAAGCGCGATATTCAGCGCAGAGCGGGCGAGTTCGACAGCGCGGCTCGTTTCAACCTCTGCCCGGGTGGACAGGGCGATCTGTCGCTGGCTGGCAAGATAGCTGGAGGCGGCCAGCAACAGGCCCAGCGCCATCCACAGCACCGTCAGCAGGATGAACCCGCGTGCGCCCTTGCGGCGCCGATGGCCTAGCGCAACTCGCAATCTGTTTCTCCCAATCCCGGCTCACCAAGACGCGCGATGCAGGCCATGCTGCGGGTAGCTGGCATCGGCGCGATGACCATGCGGGTATCGCCTTGCTCTACGGCGATGGCCGCGGGCAGCCCTTGCTCTGGGCGTGGTTCATAAGTCCAGACGCGTTGCGCGGCGTTGCCACGGCCGACAACATAATAGGACAGGATCAACGGACTGTCCGAAATGATCATCGTACTTGTCTGCCCTTGGTCGCCAACCAACCGCACATCGCGCACGCCGCTGTGCCGCGTGCCGGTGAGGGTGAAAAGCCCATCCTCTTGCGAGATGTCCAACGTGACAGTCACCGGACGGTTGTCGCGGCTTGTGCCATCGTCGAGCACCAGACGCATTTGATCCGGGGCGCCGAAAAACCGGCTTGGCAACCCTGCGACACCATTGGCCGTGGCAGATCCGGCCCAGGCCTGCAGGACACGCCGTACCGTCAACCAGTCAGTTGCACTTTGCTGCACCACAGGCGGATCAAAGGCAGTTTGGCGCAACCCGAAGGTTGCGCTTGTCATCAGCGCAAGGGTGAGGGCCGCAACGCTGAGCGCCACAAGTGCCTCGGCCAGGACAAAACCGCGCGCAGCGCTTCGGCGACGGGCAGGGCGACGGATCATAGCGGCGTCTCAATATAGCGGATGGCACGCAAAACCAGCGGCGGGGCATCTTCGCGGCCACCTGCAACCGTGACATAGACAAAGATCAGCTCTGTCGGGGTCACAATGCCAAGCGCCATATCCTCCGTCGCGCTGTTGGTGACGGCCACGCGCCATTCAAACCCATCAAGAACACCGTTTTCCTGTGTGCCTGGGCGTAGATCAATGTCAACGCCCACACGGTCCATGATGCGTGCGGCGACAAACATCTGGTCGGCCTGCGCATCGGCGCGCTGCTCCATAAACGCCCCCTGCGCCAGCGCCTGATAGAACCCCGTGACAGCAATCGTCGCGATGGCCAGCGACACAAGGGTTTCCACCAACGTGAAGCCCCGAGCACCGCGCCGCCGTCTCATGGTGTCACCCTGATCTGGCCGGTCAGCCAATCGAGGGTGACAGCCCGCCTGTGATCACCCGCTACAAGGATCAAAGCCAGCCCTTCGTTCTCACCCGACGGACGCAGGATGACGCGGGCAGATTCTGTCGGGCTTGTGACGCCGCGCCCAAAGACATGCGTCTCGCGCGGTGTGGCAATGGAACGATCCCGCTGCGAATACTGGATTTCCACCGGGCGGCCGGATTCGGCTGCTTGCAACCGCGCTTGCTGCAGGATCAGCGCGATGGCTGCGGCGTCATTCTGCACCTGTGCGCGGTCCGTACGGCCCAGCGCAAAGATCGACACCGTCCCGATCAGCACGACAATCGCCACGGCGACCAGCACCTCTACCGTGGCGAAACCACGTGCGGGTTTGCGATTCGGCCTAGCCTTCCACATCAGCGGCGTTGCCGGTGCCACCGGCCTGCCCGTCAGAGCCGAGCGAGCGGATGCGAGGCTGACCGTCGTTCGACAGGATATAGAGATAGGCACCACCCCAGGGGTCTGCTGGCAGGTTGCCGTCACGCAAGTACGGCCCATTCCACCCCGGAACCTGACCAACATTGGCCACCAAGGCGCGCAGCCCTTCGGCCTCTGTCGGGTAACGCCCCGTTTCGATCAGGTAGATATCAAGTGCACTGCGCAGCTGCGCGATCTGCGCCTCTGCCGCGCTGACGCGCGAATTCTGTAGCTGGCGGATCGCGCCGGTCCCAACCAGCCCGATCAGCAGGCCAACAATGGCCACCACCACCAGCATCTCGACCAGTGAGAAGCCAGCGGCAGCGGGGCGGCGGCGCCTGATGCGGCGCTTAGAAGGAAATCGCATTGACGGATACGATAGCGGAAAAGAGGGCATAAAGACTGACTCCGATCATCAGACCGACCCCGACGATCAGGGCGGGCTGGAATAGTAGTAGAAAGCGTTCAAGGTCGCGGTCGGCAGCTTCGCGCATATCAGCAGAGGTGCGGGTGATCATGCCACCCAGATCACCGGCTTCTTCGCCAATGCGGATCATCTCTACCGCCTCACGCGTGAGCAAGTTGGTCCCGCGAAAGGCAGTGGATAGCGCATCACCACTCTCCACCTGTTTTGTCACTTGCGCCATTCCGATGCCCACCGGGCCACCAGGGGCAGAGCGCGAGACGACGCGCAATGCGCCGCTGAGCGTGATTTCCCGCGACAAGAGCGCACCCAGCACATGCAAGAGCAACATCATCTGGTTGCGCATGATCAGCCGCTTGATCCCGGGCAAGCGATTGCCCCAGCGCGTCAGGATGGGGGACAGGAGGCCGCGGCGCGCGGCCACATAGGCGCCCGCACCGGCAAGGATCAACGCGATCACGATCAAAGGCCAGAGCGCCGACAGAAAACTGGAAAAGGCAAACACAGCCCGCCCCATTGTCGGCACCAGCTCTATCCGGTCTTCAACCAGCGGGCGGAACTGCGGGATGATTGCGACCATGATCAGGCCGACCGACAGGATCGCCACGAAGAGCAGGATCGCCGGGTATGTTAGCCCGGTCAGGATTCGCCGCCGCACTGTCAGCCGGTTTTGCAGGATGTCCGCAGCGGTGGCGAGTGCGGCTGCCATGTCGCCCGAAACCTCCGCGCCCCCAATGAGCGACAGCGTGACTGGATCATCGATCCCCGCCTTGTCGCGCAAAGCTGTGGAAAGTGAGGCACCTTCCCGTAGGCTATCCCGTACGCGCAGGGCCGCTTTTGCAATCGGGTCCGCACCGCCGTCGCCGATGATGGCCAAGGCACGCTCTGACTGTATCTGACGGCCAGAGAGTTTGGCCAGTCGCACAAGGAAATCGGTCGTCTGGCGCGCGGTCAGCTCTCGCCCGGTGCGTCGTTTGTGGCGGGTTGTTTGGGATGGATCTGCCGTCGCCTCGTCATCTAGGCTGATCGGAAACAGGCCCATGGCACGCAGGGCACGCGTTGCGTCCACCTCATCCACACCATCAATGGCCCCGCTTTGCTTGGCCCCGCTGGCATCGCGGGCAACGTAGAAAAAGGTCTTTTGGGTCTGATCTTCGGCCATCGGACCCTAGAAATACCGCACGCCCAGAACACGCAAGACCTCTTCGAGCGTGGTTTGCCCTTCGGCGATCATCCGCACCCCTTCGGATCCCATGGTGCGCAGGCCCGGAATACGCTTGCCATCGCGCAGTGCTGACAGTTCTTCCGGCTCCAGCGCCTCGAACACCGCAACGCGTCCGCGATAGCCGGTTTGGTTGCAGGCCTCGCAACCAACCTTGCGCATCACGCGCCAGTCGTCAGGGTTTGTTTGTGCGCCCGTGCGCTGATCCAGCTTCTTCAGGATCTCGCGGCTCTTGGGTCGCCGGTCCAGGTCAACAGGTTGCGCACAATCGGGGCAAACCTTACGGACCAGACGTTGCGCCGCCACGAGGCGGACGACAGAGTTCATCAGGTATTCCGGCACGCCCAGATCAATCAGACGAGTTGCAGCGTCCTGCGCGCTATTGGTGTGCAATGTCGAAAAGACGAGGTGGCCGGTCATGGCGGCGCGCACAGCCAGTTCAGCCGTTTCGCTGTCCCGGATCTCACCCACCATGATCACATCGGGGTCGTGGCGCAAAACTGTCCGCAGGGCCGCTGCAAAGGTCCAGCCCAGATCGGGGTTTACCTCAATCTGCTGCAGGCCAGGCGTTTGAATTTCCACGGGGTTTTCGATGGTGACGATCTTGCGGCGCGCATCGTTGAGCTCATTCATCGCCGCGTGCAGCGTTGTCGTCTTACCGCTACCCGTCGGGCCTGTCACAAGGATCAGCCCGTTGGGGTGCTTGATTGCGCCGCCCAACCGTTTGGCCACATGGGCGGGTAACTTCAGGTCAGCGAGTTTCGACAGGCCCTCATGATTGTCGAGAAGACGCAGCACCATGGTTTCGCCATGGATCATCGGGGCGCTGGCCACACGCATGTCAATCTGGCGCCCGGCAAGACGCTGACGAATCCGCCCATCCTGCGGCAGGCGGCGTTCACTAATGTCCATGCCAGCAAGGATTTTCAGGCGTGACACAACACCTTCATATATAGATGTGTCGGGCGCCTGCACTTCGATCAGCTCACCATCCACCCGCAGACGGACACGTGCCGCCTTGCGCGATGGTTCGAGGTGAATATCTGTCGCCCGCATCTCAATCGCCGCATCAAACAGCGTGTCGAGGTACCGGACGGTTGGCGCGTTGTTAGCAAGTTCCGTCAACCGGTCGGTATCGAGGTCAATTCCGTCCTTTGGCAGAACAAGCGTTCCTTCCGCGTCACCATCGGCCGCTACTGCCGCGGCATGACGCGCTGCAGCCATTTCAATGTCACGGTCCGTAGCGACAGCAAGGGTCAGCGTGCCGCCAAAGATCATCTCGAGCGCGGCAAGGGCATCCTGATCAAACGGATCGGCAACGGCAAAGTAAGCACGGGCCTCGGTGATCTCGATGGGGATGATGGCGGAGCGGCGCAGATAGTCTTCGGACAGGCGTGGGTCGTCTGGCAACCTGTCTGGCAGATCATCAATGCTGAGAAGGGGATAGTCCAAATGCGCGGCCGCGGCACGCGCCCATTCCTTCTGGGGAATCAGGCCAAGCCGGTCGAGGACGGTGCGCACAGGCTGACCCGTTGCCGCAGCGGCATCTGTCACCTGAGCGAGGTCGGTGTCAGACAATGTGCCATTTTCGAGGAAGATTGCCGGAATCTTGCCTTTTATCGCCGTATCAACACCCAACTGATTGTCACCCTTCCAGCCTGATTCTCTGCACCATCATTGGCATCAAAACCCTATAAACAAAGCTGATTTGATGCGGTCCGTCCCTACACACCGCAAATATATGGCATCTTTGGGACATTGACGCAGCATTGGCATCATAATCAGTGAATCGCACAGAGTGTTGCTGTTTTCGCAACGACCGTGAGCACTTTCATGCCGATTTAGGTTTTTCTTAATGATGCAATTGCTTTGCGACTGCTTTCCGCGCCATGAGTCTGTTAATCCAACGTTCAAACTCGCTAGCGCGTTGTTCCGCCAGCCACAATCATAGCCAGAGGCTTTCGAATGAGAATTAGAGATACCCGACTGCTCGCTGCGTCCCCTATTTTGATCACAGCCATGGCCACAAGTGCGCTGGCTCAGGAAGTTGCGAACGCCAATCCTGTCACGGCACCTGCAGCTGTCACCGAAGTGGCAATGCAATCCGAGAACCTGGTGATCCCGCTCAAGGTGATGATCACCACGCCCGGCACTTATGTGATCGCCACTCCTGCCAGCAACGCAGTCAATGTGACGCTGGATGGGCAAGTTGTGCTGAGCTCTGATGGTTCTGCTTCTGAAGATGGTGCCCCGCTGAAGGTCTTTACGACCCTTGCAGCAGGCGAGCACCTGATTGAGGTGGACGGCAAGAACCTGACAATGGATCAGGTCGCGATGATCTCTCTCTACGAACTGGGTGGCACCCCGGCGAGCCTCGCCAACGCGTCACAGGTTCTGACGACTGAACAAGCCCAAACGCTGCGCGCATCTGTTATGATGCTCCCGGGCGCAACATCAACGGCCACAGCGCCGGCTCAAGTTGCTGCGGCAGCGGTACGTCAGCCATTCCTGATCGGTGGCGGGTCTGCGCGCACAGGCAGCGAAGCCGTTGAAACGGTTGCATCCGCTGCAACCGCCGCGCCAAGCACGTCAGGCACAACCACGCAGTCTGCGGCATCAACGATGGCAACCACGGAGATGGCCGCGGCGACGACAACCTCCTCCGGCGGTGGTGGTGGTGTCTTCCGCCGCAGCGTTGAAAGCGGTGTTGATATCATCGGCGGCGGCACGGGCGGTACGGGTGACAGCGCAGGCGGCGGTACCGGCGGCACCCCTGTTTCCGCTCCAGGCACACCACCGGCAGGAACACCTGTTGTTCCGCCAGCTCCTGTGACGCCTGTGGAAATGCCGGCAACAATGGCGCGGGCCAGCACACTGACCCCACCGACCGATATCCCTCTGACACAGGCGGTCCAGATCATCGGCGGTGCATCTGATGCAGGTGTCGTCAGCACATCCGGTCAGACCCTCTTTGGCGATGTGATGGATCCGATGACGTTTGACATCGTGACCGGTACGGTCGCGCAGTCAGGTCGCGAATTCACCGTCGACGTGGGTGCAACAACTGGCCAGTTTGCTGTGCGTCTGTTCCCCGAAGATATCGCCAATGGCGCAGTGACAGTGACGGTCGCTGGCGCAAACAGCGCAAACAGCGAAATCACCAGTGTCCCTGTGATGTATGAATTCACCGCATCACCTGCAGGTGACGGAATTTCACAGGCCCTTTCCCGCGTCACCTATGGCGCAACGCCAGAGCTTTATGCCCGTGTCCGTACCATGGGTTTTGACGCCTACATCACGGAACAGTTGAGCCCCGACACAATCAACGACAGCGCTTTCGCGGCGATGGGCTTCGACAGCATGCTGCGCCGGGACGACACGAACTCCAACAACATTCTTGACCGGCTTTTCCGCCACGATATGGCAACATCAGCCTTCACCGAGAAGCAGTTGCAGGACGTGATGGGCGCCTTCTGGCACAACCACTTCCACGCCACGACCAAAGACAGCGGCGTAATCGTCCAGAACATCGAAGACCGGGCCTTCTACCGTGAAAACGCATTCGGCAGCTTTGAAGATCTTCTTCTCTATTCCGCACGCAGCCCCGTCATGTCGCAGTTCCTGGACAACGACAACAGCCGCAGAGGAAGTCTGAACGAGAACTACGCACGTGAAATCCTCGAGCTTCACACCGTGGGTGTTGACGGTGGCTACAACGCCGAAGACGTCATCGCGATTGCGCGTATCTTCACTGGCTGGGACTACCGCCAGACAAATGAAGGCGCCGAAGAGCAGGCGAACACATATGAGTTTGAATTCCGTGCTGACCGTCATGACACGGACGACAAGGTCATCCCGTTCCTTGGCCGGACAATTCCGGGCCTTGAAGGTGCCGCAGGCGTGACAGAAGGCGAACAGCTGATCGCAATCCTCGCCGACGATCCCCGGACACATCAGTTTGTGTGCGAAAAGATCGTCCAGAAGTTTGTCGCGGATGAGCCACCTGTTACTTTCGTCAACCTCTGCCGGACAACATGGCAGAACACCGATGGCGACATGGCTGAAATCATGCGTGCAATCCTGACAGCGCCAGAGTTTATCACCACGGTCGAATTCCAGCGCAATAAGGGTAAGACACCTTATGAGTACGCTGTTGGTGTGATCCGGGCCCTTGGCCTGACACCGAATGCAGACGACAACAACGGTGATTTCTTCGACCGCTTCGTCGATGCGGCGATTGACGGCGGCTACGACCCTTACAGGTTCCTTGTCCCAACGGGCATGGACGAAGTGGGCAGCGCCTGGACCAGCTCTGCCGGGATGATCGGCAAGTATCGCCGGATCACGGATGTCGTGGAACGCGGTGACAACAACTACAACTACGATATGGCCACAATGGTGACCGAAGCTGGTCTTGAAACAGCTGAAGAAGTCGCGGCCTACATGTTGGCTGTTGCAACGGCGGACCGCTACACGCTCGAAGAATTCGAGCAGATGGTCAGCGTTCTGAAAGGTGAAGACGGTATCTTTGAACCACGGACGCAAGACGAATCCGACGCTTTCAACCGTGCTGCCGGTCTGCTGATCGTGCTGCCAAGCTTCCAGTTGCAATAAACATCGGCCCCCATCCGATCAGGAAAGGTACTGAAATTGAAAAACCGTAGAGAATTTCTGAAATCGTCCGCGATGGTTGCCGCCGCCAGCATGGCAGGTATCGCAGGCGCCCCACAGTTTTCCTTTGGCCAGGCGGCCGGTGGCAAGACATTCGTGAAGGTCTTCATGCGCGGTGGCGCTGATGGTCTCCACCTGTTCCCCGCCGTCGGTGACACGGAATACTACAACCACCGTCCAAACCTGGCGATCGAACCACCAGGTAACGGCATCCACTCGGCCATTGATATCGGCGATACATACCGCGGTATGAACCCGAACCTGGAACCGCTGATGGAAATCTGGGATGCGGGCCGCATGATGGTCGCGCCGTCGACTGCGATGGACGACGGTGGCCGTTCTCACTTCGACAACCAGCGCTGGATCGGCAAAGGTGCACGCAACAACCTGATCGACGGCTACCTGAACCGTTACATGCAAGAGGTTGCAGGCCCCGTACACCCACTGCGCGGCGCAACCCTCGGCAAGACGTCTGTCAGCACAGACATCAAGGGCTCGATCACAGTTCCTGCGATCCAGGATCGCCAAGGGTTTGAGCTTGAAAACCGCGATCTGTGCTCTGGTGACGGCTGCGCCGACAACCAGTTGACCGACATGATGCGGGAAATCTCGTCACACGAGGTCGACCAGCCGGGGATCGAGACTGATATTCGCGACAACCAGCTGATCATGCTGGATTCGATTGCCGAGGTACAGGCAGCCGGCATGAACGCGACAGTGGACGCGGACGGCCTCGATTACTCCAACTCTCGTCTTGGTCGCGGTCTGCGCCTTGTTGCGCAGTTGCTCAAGGCGGGCGTCCCGCTCGAAGTTGCAGCACTCGACTGGAACATCGGCTGGGATTCGCACAGCAACCAGCTGCCAGAAAACCTGCAAGGCCAGTTCGCAAGCGAAGAGCACGGCTACCACCGGCGCATGCGCGAAGGTGCCACGGACTTCCTGACGTTCTATCGCGATATGGGCCAGATGATGGACAACGTCGTCGTGCTCGTCGGGACAGAGTTTGGCCGGACCGTGATCGAAAACGGATCTCGCGGTACCGACCATGGCAAAGGCAGCACCTGGTTCGCCTACGGCGGCCCAACAATGGGCGGTGTGGCACCTGACATTACCTCGCTCGCCCGCGAGGAACTGTTCCAGACACGCTTTGTCCCAACAGTGACAGAGTATCGTGACATCGTGGCTGAAATCATGATCCGCCACATGAACATGCCTGAGAACCTGGTCGCCACCGTGCTGCCAAACCACCAGTTCACGAACCATAATCTGTTTAGCCGTCCTATCGCCTAACCCGCGACACATTTGGTTGAAAGATCATGCGCTGAGGGGCAAACTGCCCTTCAGCGCAATTCGTTAGAGGCCTGCCCCCGGAATGTCGTCCACGCCAGATCAGCCTTCCGGCCCCTCTGCCGGGCGTAAGTCAGTGAACACACTGACCAAAGTGCTGAACCTCGCCTCTGCCAGCATCACCGTGCTCAACGAACCGGTGAAAGTGCAGAAAAAGGCACCACCGCCCGAGCTCTACTTCAATGATAACTCCTATACGCTGAGGCTGGATGATGATGTGTCCCGCTTTGGCGATCATGTAGAGCTGATGAACCGGCTGCGCGAGCTGCCCGAGAAAGAGATCGACCTGGTCTTTGCAGGGCGCACCGCGCTTGATCTCAGCTTTGTCATTCCAAACGGGCCATTCGGTGACCTGAAAGCCATGATCGAAAGTGAACTGGCCTACCGTTCCCCCATCCAGAAGGAACAATGCGTCTGGTTCTGGACAGCGCAGGAAACGGAAAATGGCGATTGGCAGGTCGAAGGCGCCATCGTTCTGAAAACTGCAATCGACTGGGTGTTAGAGGCGCTGAAGGACACCGGCAAGACGATCAATCTGGCCCGCCGCCATCGGGGTGATGGCTCTTTGCGCGTCGGTGTCACACCGGACTGGCAGAACCAACGCTCGCGACTGGCGCAGGCAACAGGGGTGTTTGGCCGCCTGCGCAATGTGCCCCCCGCCCTGCGTTTTCCATTGGCAGGCTTTGCGGTTTTTGCGGTTTCGATCATCGCCCTGTTTGTCGCGCAATCCGTGCGTTACAGCGCAGTGTCCGACCGCGCCAGCGTCGCAAGCATGGATCTGCAGCGGGCCGCCGCAAGCGCGGCCGTCGCCCGCGGCCTGCAGGACCGCCGCGATCAGGGATTGGCACGTGTCATCCTCATGGGCACTTTGGCCGAAACACTGCCCGATGACACCTGGATTGATCAGATCATCCTTGAAGAGAATGATCTGACGCTGATCGGGTTCGCCCCTTCGGCGGCAGAGGTGACCCGGCTGCTCGCCACATTGCCAAACCTGTCGGATATCGAGTTCGGCGCGCCAGTCACCCGCGACAACACACAAAACATCGAGCGTTTTCGGATCAACGCGCAGCTGAACGGCCCAACGTCTTGAAGACCTTCACCTTTCATAACCCCACGCTGGTCAGGCGTTTCGGGACCATCCTTGTCGTCGGGACCTGTATCCTGCTGGTGTTGCTGACGCTCTTCTTTGCGAACGTTGCGCGGGGCAACTACGACGACATCAATGATCAGCTTTCCTTGATCGCACGCGCAGATCGTGCCGAGACAGGCGGCACAGACGTTGCCGCCAACACACTTTATCAGGCTGAAACACCGCAGCTGGCCCATTCTCAGATGCAAACCGACATGCAGGCCCTGGCAGAGCAAAACCAGGTCCAGCTGGAGGTGATCCGCGCAGATCTGATCGAACCGATCAATGGCGCCTTGCGCATGTCGCTGACGTTGAACGGTGTTGTCTTCGAAAGCCAACTGGGCGCGTTTCTTTCGACCCTTGCGCGGCATGAGCCGATGATCGTTGTCGAAAGCATCACGCTCCGCCGCGCCCGCGCGACAAACCGCAACGTGGATACACGGCCCCTTGCAGTACGCCTCAAGCTTAGCGGGTTCACAGCACCATGATCGGATTTTCCAAACATATTCAGGAAACGGTGCCACTTGCCGCAGGTCTGCTGTGTCTGGGTCTTGCCGGGCTGATCTGGATGCCAATCAACCAAACCCCGTCCTTTGAAGAGCCGGCAGAAGCTGCCCGCGCCGCAGAGGCGAACGCTGAAGCAGACGCGCAGCTATCTAAAGGGGCGCTCGAACTGTTGAACCGCCCGCTCTTTCACATCACACGGCGTCCGCCTGAAATCGCGGCGGCGCCGACGCCAGTACCCGTGGTGGTCACGCTTTCCCTCACTGGGGTCATCAACAGTGACAACGTGCAGGTCGCCCTGCTGCGCCTGTCGAACCGGCCAGAGCTTTTCCGCGCCCGTGTCGGTGAAAGCGTCGGCAATTGGGAGGTCACGGACATCACACAGACATCCGTGACCGTTGTCACGCCGGATGGCGATGAACAGGTGATCAGCCTTTCAGCGGGCAACTGATCACCACTCACCCACATGGCGCATATTGCGCAAACGTTCTTGCCGTTCATGGCGCAATTGGGCGGCGTCACCGCGACCCGTGCGCGCCCGGAAATGGCTGGGTGCATCCCAGTAAGACCGATGTTCATGCCGCATGATGGCATCTGCGATTGTTGTAAGCATGGCTTTGACCTTTCATATCTCGATGCCTTCGGTTTACCTTCAAAAGAAACATTGACCGAGTCAGTATGAATTCAGAACTGTAAGCTGAGCTATGATATGAATTGGCGCGATGTCTCTTCTCTGCCTGCCCTGCGCGCCTTTGAGGCTGTGGCAAGGCAAGGCTCTTTATCCGCTGCGGCGCGCGAACTGAATGTGACGCACGCCGCTATCGCCCAACATTTGCGAACTGTCGAGGATCACTTGCAGACATCGTTGGTAACGCGCGCTGGCAAGGGCATGGCCTTGACGGAACAAGGTGCGCAGCTTGCCGCGGCCCTCAATGGCGGGTTTCAACAGATTGTCGATGGTGTGGAAGCCGTCAATGCAGCGGCCAATGACCGGCCCATCGCGCTGTCGGTCACCCCAAGCTTTGCGGAAAACTGGTTGATGCCCCGGTTCGCAGATTTCTGGCAGAAGCACCCAGATCTCAACCTGTCGATCCTGCCGAGCATGGATCTGGTTGATCTGCGGCGCGACGGAATCGATCTGGCAATACGATACGGCATGGGGCAATGGGCAGGCGTCGCCGCGACGCCGCTGATTGCCGCAGATTATACCGTCGTTGGCGCACCGAACCTGATCGCCGGTCGCAAGATCGACAGCCTTGCCGACCTTTCTGACTTGCCTTGGCTCTTTGACCCGATGCGGGCCGAGGCGCGGAAGTGGCTACAGGAAAGCGGCCTGTCGCTGGACGCGGCAGCCGTCAAACAGGTACCCAGCTTCGGGATGGTCATGTCAGCCTTGCGAGCAGGCACCCATCTTTCGGTCGTATCCAGCACATTGATCGAGAAAGAGATTGCCAATGGCACCCTGGTGGCACTGATGCGGGAACAGCCAGCAGACCTGGGGTACTACATCGTGCATCCCAAAGGTGTGCTGCCCGAGAAGACCAAAACCGTGATCAGGTGGTTGAAGTCCGCCGTTTAGCGCGGGCTGCGTTTGGCCAAAATCCGTTGCAGTGTACGACGATGCATCGACAGGCGGCGGGCCGTCTCGGATACGTTGCGATCGCAGAGCTCGTAGACGCGCTGGATATGCTCCCACCGCACGCGATCCGCGCTCATCGGGTTTTCGGGTGGTGGTGGCAGCTCATCCTTGCGCGCCAGCAGGGCGTTGGTATCCGTCGCATCGGCGGGCTTTGCCAGATAGTCGGTTGCGCCGATCTTCACTGCGGCCACCGCCGTCGCAATGGCACCGTAACCGGTCAGCACAACGATCCGGCTTTCGGGCCGGGACCCACGCAAGGTTTCCACCACGTCGAGCCCGTTGCCATCTTCAAGCCGCAGATCAACCACCGCATAGGCAGGCGGGCGGGCCTTGGCGATCGCTTGGCCGGCCACCACCGTACCAGCGGTTTCAACCTCAAACCCACGCTTTTCCATTGCTTTCGCAAGACGACGCAGAAAGGCTTCATCATCGTCCACCAGCAACAGGCTCTTATCAGGGCCAAGGTCCAGATTTTCGATATTCATCGCTAATTTCCATTATTCTTATCGCAATTTGAGGTAGCCCAGCACAAACCGCCGTCAACTCTGCACTGCACGCAGGACCCCCCGCGTCACCACGCACGTTGATCCGCCGCGAAAGCAAGATATCCTCTATCGCAGGGCAACAGGGCAGAGATGATTGCAAACACCTGAATTTCAGCTTTTCCGCGACCAGCAGCGCAGCCAATGGGTTCGTCTGCGGACACTTGTCACGCTGCGCTGGTTTGCCGTCTTGGGCCAGGCCACCGCGATCTTTGTGGCTGTGCGGTTCTATGACCTGACGATGGAGGTTGGGCTTGCCGCCTTTGTCATCCTCTCCGCCGTCATGGCGAACTTGATCTGCAACCTCATCTATCCTGAAAACAAGCGACTGAACGAGACCGAGGCGACGCTCTGGCTTGTCTTCGACATCATACAGCTTTGCATGTTGCTCTACCTGACGGGTGGTCTGAACAACCCGTTTGCGATGCTCGTTTTGGCCCCTGTCACCATCGCGGCCACCGTGCTGCATATCGGAAACACCATCCTTCTCGGTGCAATCGCCATTTCACTGATCACGGTGATCAGCCGCTACAACCTGCCGATCATCACGGCGGAGGGCGTCATCCTCACCCTGCCGGTGCTGTTTCAATTCGGCTTCTGGCTTGCCGTTCTGATCGGTCTTGTGTTCATCGCCCTCTATGCCCGGCAGGTCACAACAGAAATGCAGGCCATGGGTGAAGCGCTGGTTGCAACCCAGATGGCCCTGGCCCGCGAGCAGAAATTGACCGACCTCGGCGGCGTGGTGGCCGCGGCCGCACATGAGCTTGGTACACCGCTGGCCACCATCAAACTGGTCAGCAGCGAATTGATGGAAGAACTGGATGACTTGCCAGAGCTAAAGGAAGATGCCGCGTTGATCCGCGATCAGGCAGACCGGTGTCGCGATATTCTGCGCTCCATGGGACGGGCGGGCAAAGACGACCTGCACCTGCGGCAGGCCCCGCTAGAAACCGTCGCACGAGAAGCTGCAGAGCCGCATATGGCAAGGGGCAAGGCAGTCGCCTTTACCATTGCACCGGATGACAATGCCGAACTCGCCCAACCCATCATCGCGCGACGGCCCGAGATCGTACACGGGCTCCGCAACCTGATCCAGAACGCGGTGGATTTCGCGCGATCAGAGGTGCGGGTGCACCTGTCATGGTCGGATGACGATATCGCCGTCCGCATTTCCGACGACGGCAAAGGGTTCCCGCAATCCGTGCTGGGCCGCATCGGGGAACCCTATGTGCGCAGGCGGCGTTTGGCTGAAGACAGCACCAACCGCCCCGGATACGAGGGGATGGGCCTTGGTCTTTTCATCGCAAAAACCCTGTTGGAGCGCTCAGGTGCGAGCGTGGACTTTTCCAACGCCCGCCGTCACGGGCACGCCAGCTGGTCCGGGCAAGCAACTGGTGGCGCCATCGTCAACGTGCGGTGGCCACGCACAGCGCTGCAACAAGAGCCTCATCGCAACCATCAGGCATTAGGGGAAAACCAACCTTTCCAAACATACGGTTAAAGTTTCTCCGCCAATTAAGACCCCATTAACTTTCGTGACCCATGCTGCCCAAATCCCAAACAGGATTCCCGGCCGATGTGGACCTCCGTTTCAGACATAGCTGCGATTGCTGCGGCCGCCCTTTTCGGCGCAACGGTCATCCTGTTGCTGATCGCCGGGCGTGACCCCGTCTTTGCCGGGGCGAAGACTGGCAAACCAGACGCCACGCGTACCGGGCCGGTCTTTCTCTTCGAAGGAAAAACGCTTGTGGATGCCAATGCAGATGCGCTGTCATTGCTGGCCCAATCGCCCCAGGACAAGACGGATTACGAAGGGATGATTGACGTCCTTCAGCCCATGTTCCCCAAACTCACGGACGCGTTGGCCAATCCGCCGCAGCGGCAGCTACGGGTCGATTGCGAAAAGGGGCCAGCGGCCTGGATCGACATTGAGCCCCACCACAATACGCTGCGTCTGTCGTTACGTGGTGCACCTGCTGAACAGCCAACTTCACTAACAGCCTCGTTGTTGTCAGACGTTCAGGGGCGCGAACTGTCCCTGTTGCGCGAGGTCGCCGAACAATCGCCGATGCTGATCTGGCAAACGGACGCTCAGGGTCAGAAAATCTGGTCGAACCCTGCGTTTGCCCGGTTTGACGATTGCAACCGCACCGCAGCGGATGAACTGGTGGCCAATGGCCACGCGCAAGACAAGGATGGTCAGACACGCCACCGCCTGCAAGCGGATCTGCAAGGTGAACCGATGTGGTTTGACATCACGACTGCCTCTCATGGCGCGGGTCGCCTGTGCTATGCAAAGGAAGCGACAGAGCTGATGCGCGTTGACGCCAACAGGCGCGAATTCGTGGAAACGCTTGCCAAGACATTCGCAGAGCTCTCGATTGGCCTTGCGATCTTTGATCGTAACCGGCGATTGATCGTGTTCAATCCGGCGTTGGTCGAACTGACGACAATCCCACCCGAATTCCTCAGCAACCGACCCCGGATTGATACCATGCTCGACCGGCTGCGCGAGTTGCAGATCATGCCAGAGCCGTCAGACTATGCCTCTTGGCGGGAGCAGTTCACAGCGGTGGAGGATGGCGCCAAGGCCGGAACCTACTGCAAGAACTGGGCGCTGACACATGACAGGACCTATCGGGTCACGGGCAGGCCGCACCCCAACGGGGCTTTTGCACTGTTGTTCGAGGATATCAGCGCTGAGGTTTCGCTGACCCGCCGCTTCCGTTCTGACATAGAAACAAGCCAGGCTGTGCTCGACACGCTGCCCGACGGGATCGCGGTTTTTTCAAGTGCCGGGACACTTGTGATATCAAACCTCGCCTATGCGCGGCTTTGGTCCACGGACGAAGACCTGACATTCCAGCATCGCGAAATGCGGACAGAGATGAACATCTGGCAAGACCAATGCGTGCCAACGCCCATATGGTCCCGGATGCGCGATGTCGTGGGCCAATTTGGCCAGCGCAAGCCCTGGTCGGATACAGCCTTGCTGCTTGACGGGCGGAACCTGCGGTGTCAGGCGACCCCGCTTGCGGGTGGCATGCTTCTTGTGCGGTTTGTCATCGTACCGCCACTGCGCCCCAGGATCAAAGACCTGGCATCAGCACCACGCGTGATCTCGGCCGGGCAGGGCTAAGGCCGCGTGACAACGGTGTGACCAGAAACTAGTGTCGCGCCATGGCCGAACCGCTGCTGAGGGCAAAGCTGCCCACCGAAGACGACACCCACCATTTTGCAGGCAAGATCGCAGCTGGGCTGGCGGTCGGTGATACCCTCTTGCTGTCGGGGCCTGTCGGGGCTGGCAAGTCAGCCTTTGCCCGGGCGGTGATCCGCCACCGACTGGGCCGGATGGAGGATGTCCCTTCCCCTACTTTCACCCTTGTCCAGACCTATGAAGACCCGGAAGGCGATATCTGGCACTGTGATCTCTACCGCCTTGGCCACCCGGACGAGGCTTGGGAATTGGGGCTGGCAGAAGCGTTTGAAACCGCGATCTGCCTCATCGAGTGGCCTGATCGGCTGGGCCATGATCTGCCTGCAGGTGCACTTTCCCTGACGTTTGCAGCCGGTCCGGACGCGCATGAGGTGACAGTGAAAGGTGGGCCTGCCTGGGCGGCACGTCTGGACGGGCTGCATGTCTGACAGGGCAGAAGAGATCACCGCCTTTCTCGCCAGAACGCATTGGGCCGACTGGCAGCAGCAGCCGATGACCGGTGATGCCTCTGCCCGGCGCTACCTGCGTTTGGTCAACGGCGAAGACAGCGTCATCCTGATGGATGCCCCTCCGGGAACTGCAGGCCCAACCGAACCTTTTGTGCGCATTGCAGGATGGCTTGCAAAACAGGGCCTCGCCCCGCCAGTGATCCATGCCCATGACCCGGCTCTGGGCCTGATGCTGCTTTCTGATCTGGGGCCAGTGCATTTTGCGCAAGAGCTGCAGGCGGGAAACGCACAGCTGGAGCGGGAACGCTATCTCGCCGCGACTGACGTATTGATCCATCTGTCACGGCAAGTGCCACCTGACGGTCTGACCAGAATGACGCCAGAGATAGGCGCGGACATGGTCATGATGCTGGCGCACTACGCACCGAACACGGATCTGACTGTACTAAACGATGCGGTCCGCACAGCCATGCAAACTTACGCGCCCAATCCGGACCGGGTCGCCTTGCGCGATTTCCATGCAGAGAATCTGATCTGGCAGCCGCAGGCAAAAGGTCTCACCCGCGTCGGACTGCTGGATTTTCAAGACGCTTTCATCGCCCCGGATGGCTATGATCTTGCCTCGCTCTTGCGGGATGCGCGGCGCGATGTCTCCAAGACCACGCGGCAGGCCGTTCTCGCACGATACGCCGAAGCAACTGGCGCAGATGCAACCTTTCAAACGCGCCTTGCGGTGCTTGGGGTCCAGCGAAACCTGCGTATCCTCGGCATCTTCGCGCGGCTGGCAGCGCAAGATGGCAAACGCCGCTACCTGGCATTCCTCCCCCGGGTCTGGCGGCACATCCTCGATGATCTCTCTGATCCCGCCCTCAGGCCACTGAAAGACGCCGTCCTTGCCACGCTGCCTGCACCAGAGGCACACGGATGAGCTGGCCAATCATGTTCTTTGCCGCAGGCCTTGGCACCCGCATGGGTGCCCTGACGCAGGACCGCCCCAAGCCACTCATCAATGTCGCCGGCAAACCGTTGATCAACCATGCCATGGGGTTTGCCGACAATCCGCGCTTTGGCCCGCAGGTGGTGAACCTGCACTACAAGGCAGAGATGTTGCGCGATCACCTGCGCGGGCGGGATATCCGGTTTGCCGATGAGACCGACCAACTTCTGGATACGGGCGGTGGCCTGCGCGCAGCGTGGCCGCTGTTGGGTGATGGGCCTGTGATGACCATGAACACGGATGCCGTTTGGCGCGGGCCAAACCCGCTCGATACGCTTGCCAATGCCTGGCAGGGTGGGATCAAGGCGCTGCTGCTGCTGGTGCCCGTCGATAACGCGATTGGGCACAAAGGCCGGGGTGATTTTCACCTTGCCGCTGACGGGCAACTGACCCGGGGCCCTGGCATGATCTACACCGGCGCGCAGATTATCGACCCGTCACTGCTGAGCGACATCACAGATGACGTTTTTTCTCTCAATCGGGCCTGGGACATCGCTGCGGCAGAAGGCCAACTTTTTGGCGCTGTCTATGACGGCATGTGGTGCGATGTAGGTCAGCCAGAAAGCATCCCACTGGCCGAGGCGATGTACGATGTTTGAACCACAGCCCACCCCAAGGGTCTTTGGCACTGCGCCCGGCGTTGATTTTGCACAGTCTCTGGTCGACGGACTGACCCAACGCAGCGCCGGATTGTCGCCCGCCGCACTTGCTCGCACAACAATCTACGTGAACACCGCCCGGATGCAGCGCCGGATCAGAGAGGTCTTTGATCAGGGTCCGGCGCGACTCCTCCCTCAAATCCGTCTGATTACCGATCTGGCCAGCGATCCGGTTGTGGGCGAATTACCAAACGCCGTTTCGCCCCTGCAGCGCCGGTTGGAATTGGCACAGTTTGTCAGCCGCCTGATCGCAGCCCAGCCAGACCTGGCACCGCGCACCTCGCTTTATGCGCTGGCAGACAGTCTTGCGAAGCTGATGGATGAAATGCAGGGCGAGGGTGTCACCCCTGCCGAGATTGCAGCCCTTGATGTCAGTGACCAGTCCGGACACTGGGCCCGCGCGCTGGAATTCCTGCAGATCATCACCCCTTATTTTGATCAGGATGAAGCCCCGCCAGACCCCGAAGCGCGCCAGCGTCTGGTGATCGCGGCACTGGCAGAGCGATGGGCCGCCACCCCACCAAAAGACCCGGTGATCATCGCAGGCTCCACCGGGTCGCGCGGATCAACGCTTCTCTTCATGCAGGCGGTCGCAAAGCTGCCGCAAGGCGCGATCATCCTGCCGGGCTTTGATTTCGACCTGCCCGCCGAAGTTTGGCGCAGCATGGATGACGCGCAAACGGCAGAGGATCATCCGCAATTCCGGTTCCGGCGGTTGATGGACACACTGGGATTTGGGCATGGCGACGTATCTGCCTGGTCGAGCCAATCGCCCGCTGCACCTGCGCGGAACGCGCTGATCTCGCTTTCATTGCGCCCAGCACCGGTGACAGATCAATGGCTGGAAGAAGGACCAAAGCTGCAGGACATCGCCGCAGCAACCGAGGGGCTGACACTGGTCGAAGCGGAATCACCGCGGGCGGAGGCAGAGGCGATTGCACTACGCTTGCGGCAAGCAGCCGCCGAAGGGCAGACTGCCGCGCTGATTTCGCCTGACCGTGTGCTGACCAGGCAAGTGACGGCCGCGCTCGACCGTTGGGGGATTACGCCCGATGACAGTGCTGGCGTTCCCCTCGCCCTGTCACCACCGGGGCGGTTCCTGCGCCATATTGCGGATCGGCTGGGCACACAGATGACGGGTGAGGCACTGCTGACGCTCCTCAAACACCCGCTGTGCCATTCCGGCCGCGATGACCGCGGCGAACACCTGCGCCACGCACGGGAGCTGGAGCTAGACTTGCGCCGCCACGGCCCGCCGTTTCCAACAGGGGCAGACCTGGCCGTCTGGGCCAAGAAAGGCAAAGGACGCGAAGGGTGGGCCACATGGTTAGGCGGGCTGATCGACAACGTCATGCGTGACCCGTCCGACACCCTGAGCGACCGGATCACGCGCCATCTGGAGATCGCCGCAGCTTTTTGCGCCGGACCGGATGCAACCGGCAGCGGCGCACTATGGGAAGAAGCGGCGGGGCGTGAGGCCTTGCGCGTTTGCACGGCTTTGCAGGAGGCTGCACCCTCGGGTGGCGCCATGAATGCCTACGACTACCGCGCCCTCTTTTCCGGCGTCATCGCCGATGGGGTGGTCAGGGATCGCGACGCGGGCGATCCCCGTATCCTGATCTGGGGCACGCTCGAGGCACGAGTGCAGGGCGTTGATGTCACGATCCTCGGCAACATGAACGATGGCGTCTGGCCCGAAAGCCCGGCACCCGACCCTTGGCTGAATCGCGCGATGCGGTTGAAGGCGGAGCTCTTGTTGCCCGAGCGGCGGATTGGGCTGTCAGCCCATGACTATCAACAAGCCGTCGCCGGGCGGACTGTCTGGATCACCCGCGCGAAGCGGTCAGCGGATGCGGAAACCGTGCCGTCGCGGTGGATCAACCGGCTGACCAACCTTCTGGAAGGGCTGCCAGATCAAGGCGGGAAGGCTGCGCTCACCGCGATGCGCGCACGGGGGGAGAAATGGCTGGCACAAGCGGCACTGCTGACGGCGCCCAAAGCACGGGTTGCCCCGGCCCAGCGCCCCGCACCTTGCCCACCGGTTGTCGCGCGTCCGAAAACCCTGTCCGTCACGCAGATTAAGACACTGGTGCGCGACCCCTATGCGATCTTCGCGCAAAAGGTGCTGCGTCTGAAACCGCTCGACCCCCTGACGCCGACGGCGGACGCCGCCCTACGTGGAACAATCGTGCATGGCACGTTGGAGCGTTTCATCCGCGCAGGCCACGGCCCGGATGACAGGGATGCCTTACTCGCCATGGCCGCCGAAGATTTCACCGCCCACTGCCCCTGGCCTACGGTGCGTGCGCAATGGATGGCGGGCTTTACCCGGATCGTCGATGCGTTCCTGACGGGCGAGGCCGCACGGCAGGCCAAAGCGACGGATCCCCGGGTTGAACTGAATGGCGCGGTCACCCTTGCTCCTGCGGATGTGAAACTCGTCTGCAAGGCCGACCGGATTGACCTCACCCCCAATGGCGCCGCGCTGATCTATGACTATAAAACCGGGACGATCCCCAGCACGAAACAGCAAAAGCAGTTCGACAAACAATTGCTCTTGGAAGCCGCGATGGTCGAGCGCGGCGGGTTTGCACAGCTTGGGCATCGCAAGGTGGCTGATGCGATATTTGTGGCCGTCAACACGCAAATGCGTGATGTGCCCGCGCCCCTGGATGAAGTACCAGCAGATCAGGTCTGGGATGAACTCGGCACGCTAATGTCCGCATGGCAGGACCCCACACAAGGCTACATCGCCCGCCGCGCCTATTTTCTCAAATCCGATCAAAGCGACTATGACAACCTGTCGCGCTACGGCGAATGGGACGACAGCATGACCGCAGTGCCAGAGGTGCTGACATGATGCGCGACGCCGCCACCCAACGGCAGGTCGATGCGGCAAACCCGAACCTGTCCACCTGGCTGTCGGCCAACGCGGGGTCCGGCAAGACGCGGGTGCTGACCGACCGTGTGGCGCGGCTTCTACTGGAAGAGGTCGCACCGCAGAACATCCTCTGCCTGACCTACACCAAGGCCGCCGCCGCAGAGATGCAGAACCGCCTGTTCAAACGGCTGGGTGCCTGGGCGATGATGGGCGATGGCGATCTGCGAAAGGAACTGGCTGAGCTTGGTATCGACGCAACGCTTAACGCGGCAAAGCTTCGGCAGGCCCGGACCCTCTTTGCCCGCGCAATTGAGACACCCGGGGGTCTCAAAATCCAGACAATCCACGCGTTCTGCGCCGGTATCCTGCGCCGCTTTCCACTCGAGGCAAAGGTCAGCCCGCAATTCCGCGAGATCGAGGATCGCGAGGCAACCCGCCTGCGCGCCGACGTGGTGGATCAGATGCTTATGGGGCCAGATGCCGGTGCGGTGCACGATCTGCTGGCATATTTCACCGGGGCCGATCTGGCCTCCCTCACCGCGGAAGTCGTGCGGCAGCGGCAGCATTTCTTTGCACCATTCGATGCCGCCAAATTACGGGACTATCTGCATATCCCCGCTGACCTTGATCTGGCAAAGCTGCAGGAAGAGGTCTTTGACCGGGCCTTGCTGACACAGCTCGCGACGCTCTGCCGGTCCGGAACCAGCACGGATGCGAAACTGGCCGATGCGCTGGCCAAGCTACTGCGAGCCAACCCATCACCGTCAGAGGTTTTGGAAACACTTGAGGGGCTGTTCCTGACAAAATCCGGCAACGCACCCTTCACTGCAAAGATCGGCAAGCTCCCCACCAAAGGGACGCGCGCGCAGGCGCCAGACCTCATGGCGGATCTTGATGTCTTGATGGGACGGGTCGAGGATATCCGGCCACTGCGCCTTGGCCAACTGGCCTTTGATCGCACGCAGGCGCTTTATCACTTCGGCACCGCTTTCACCCCGGCCTATGAGGCGCGCAAGCAGGCCATGGGTGTGTTGGATTTCGACGATCTTATCGAAAAGGCCCGCGCATTGCTGACCGACCCAACGGTCGCGCAATGGGTGCTCTTTCGTCTTGATGGCGGGATCGACCATGTGCTGATTGACGAAGCACAGGATACCAGCCCCGGCCAATGGGCCGTCATCGAACAGCTGACGCAGGATTTTGCAAGCGGCGAGGGTGCGCGTGCGGACCGGCTGCGCACGGTCTTTGTCGTGGGCGACAAGAAGCAGTCGATCTACTCGTTTCAGGGCGCCGACCCCGCAGAGTTTGACCGGATGCAAGCGCATTTCGATGACGCCCAGCGCGCGATTGGCAAGCCATTGCAGGTCACGACGCTCGATCACTCTTTTCGGTCGTCGCAAGCGGTCCTGTCGGTCGTCGATGCGGTCCTGGGGCAGAAATCAGTGCCAGACATCAGCCCGTCACATATCGCCTTTCACGACGCGATGCCGGGTCGCGTCGATTTGTGGGAGCCGATAGAGGCAGACGCGCCCGGTGATGACCTACCCTGGTTCGCACCCGTCGACAGCCCCAGCCCTGCAGATCATACCGTGCTACTGGCGCGCCAGATCGCCGATCAGATCCAGCATATGGTCGCCCATGACACGCTCACGGTCTGGGACAAGGACAGCAAAACCTTCGTGCGCCGCGCCGTCACGCCGGGCGATTTCCTGATCCTTGTGCAGCGCCGCTCTGCGCTCTTTGCCGAAATCATCCGCGCCTGTAAGGCTGCAGGTTTAGAGATCGCCGGGGCGGACCGTTTGCGCGTTGGGGCCGAACTCGCGGTGAAAGACCTTGCCGCCCTTCTGCGCTTTGTCGCGCTGCCCGAGGATGACCTTTCACTCGCCGCCGCCCTGCGATCACCGCTCTTTGGCTGGTCGGAGCAGGATCTTTTCACGCTTGCGCATCATCGTGGCGAGAAAGAATACCTCTGGACCGCACTACGTGGGTCAGATCACACAGAGACTCTCACAGTCTTGAATGACCTGCGCCAGCAGGCCGACTTCTTTCGCCCTTACGATCTGATCGCCCGTATCCTGACGCGCCACGACGGGCGGCGCAAACTGCTCGCGCGGCTGGGGCCAGAAGCGGAAGATGGGATCGACGCGCTACTCACCCAAGCCCTGCAATATGAAACCGCCGAAGTGCCGAGCCTGACGGGCTTTCTGGCCTGGATGGATGCCGATGAGCTGGAGATCAAGCGCCAGATGGACAATCAGGGCGACCAGATCCGCGTGATGACAGTGCACGGGGCGAAAGGGTTGGAGGCGCCCATTGTGATTCTGCCTGATACGGCCAAACGTCAGGAAACCTTGCGGGATGAGGTCTTGGCAGATGGCGATCAGGTGATCTGGAAAGCGGCGGCGGCAGACATACCGCCCGTGGTCGCTAACCTCATCGACGGCATCAAAGCAAAACGGGCGGAAGAGCGGGACCGCCTGCTCTACGTCGCAATGACGCGGGCGGAAAACTGGCTGATCGTTGCGGCCTCCGGTGATTTGGGGAAACCGGGCGAAAGCTGGTACAATCAGATGGCCGAGGCAATGGCGGCGCGTGGCGATGTCGCGGCAACCCATGGGCCACTGACGGTCCGGCGGGTTGAGACACATGACTGGAATGCGGCGCCAATGAAAACGGTCGCCCCGGCAGAAACACCGTCTGTCCTGCCGCCACGACTTGATCCCCTGCCTGAGGCCACGCGGCATGTCACGCTCTCGCCATCGGAATTTCCGGGTCCCAAAGCGTTGGCAGGCGAGACTGATGCGCTGAGCGAAGAGGATGCGAAGGCGCGCGGTGTCCTGATCCACAGCCTGTTGGAACATCTTCCGCAGGTTCCGGCCGATCAGCGGCTGGCCCTTGGGGCCCGCATCGTCGGCGATGCGCAAGACGACCTTGTTCAACAGACGATCGCGCTGCTCGAAACGGATCACCTTTCTCACCTCTGGGGGCCAGACGCGCTGACCGAGGTGGCGGTGACAGCCGACGTAGCCGGCATCGGCCGTATCCACGGGGCCATTGACCGGCTCCTTATCACAGATGAGATCATCACCATCATCGACTACAAGTCGAACCGGGTGGTTCCGCCCAGCGCAGACGCCATCCCCGAAGGCATCGTCAATCAGCTTGCCATCTACCATGCAGCGGTCGCAAAGATTTACCCCGACATGCCGATTGCCGCAGCAATCCTCTGGACGGAAACCGCGACGCTCATGCCCTTGCCCGATGCCCAACTTCACGAAGCCCTGAGGCGTCTTTCAGTCCCTTGACCAAACGGGGCAGGCTCCATACGTTCCGCATCCAATGTTTTTCGCCAAGGAGAGAACCTGATGGCAACCGTCGCAGTAACAGATGCAACCTTTGACGCCGAAGTGCGTCAGTCCGACATTCCTGTCGTCGTGGATTTCTGGGCAGAGTGGTGTGGCCCCTGCAAGCAGATCGGCCCCGCACTGGAAGAGCTGTCGTCCGAAATGGAAGGCAAGGTGAAGATCGTCAAAGTGAACGTTGACGAAAACCCCAACTCGCCTGCCCAGATGGGCGTGCGCGGCATCCCGGCACTCTTTGTTTTCAAGGATGGTGAAGTCGTCTCCAACAAGGCGGGCGCGGCACCCAAGGCCGCCATTCAGGGCTGGATCGAAGACTCGATCTGATCCCGACCTAAGCTGATTGAAAGGCGCCCTATCGCGGGCGCCTTTTTCGTTCAAATCGGCCAGCCGTGCCCGCGCAGGACCTCGGCAATCCGCGCTTTCGCCTCTGGCCTGCCCGCGTTGATCGCCTGTTCCTGCAGAAACCAATGCAGGTAGGCCGCATAGTTCGGATCATGGCCCTGCGCCTGGTCGAACGCATGCACGGCGCCGATGTCAGCGACATTCAGCGCGATGTGGTGGAAATCTGACTTCGCGAAAAGGATAACTGGCTTGGCAAAGAAATAGGCCAAAAGCCCCACGCCGGAATTTTGTGTCACAACGTAGTCGCATGTTTGCAAGAACCGCTCTGCCCCCGCCTTGCGCACGAAAAGCCGGTCATGCTCGATCAGCAGG
>JBCBOD010000155.1:0-7548 GCA_039821425.1 Pseudomonadota bacterium | reverse complement strand
GGCACCTCCATCTGGTCCTGGATCATCGACGGGGTCAGCCAAGCATAGGTGATGTTGCGGGTCTCGGGCAGGGTGAACTCGGCTGGGTTCGCCTCGTAATAGGCTTGCTGATCGGCCTCTGTCGCGCCTGCGGTGGGCGCGGTCAGCATATCGGCGTCTACGACGGCCCACGTGATGTCGCGGGCTTCACTGATGTATTGCACCAGCACGTCGGCATAGGCGGTGGGGGCAGGGATGCCGCTGACAACGGCGCCTTGCAGCAGCGTGCGGGCGGTTTCGGCGCGCAGGCCATCCTCAAACTCTGCCGCGCTCTGGCCCTGTTGCTGCAGCGCCATGCGGTAGGTTTCGCGGTTGAACCCGCCAGCACCCTGAAAATCGGGGATCGACTGCAGGCGTTCAAAGACCCGCTCATCACCCACGGAGATCCCAAGCTGATCGGCTTCGTTGTCCAGCGTCGCCTCCAGCACGACCTGCCCAAGCGCAACCTGATCAATGCCAAAGGCCTGCGCCTGCTGGAAAGAGATCGGTTGGCCGAACTGGGCGGAAAGCGCGCGGATCTGCTGGTTCAGCGCGCGCTGGTAGTCGTTGACCGTCACCTCCTGGTCACCGACGGTGCCAATGCTGCGGATATTCCCGCTCAGCCCGCCTGTCCCAAACCCGGCCAGACCCAGCAAAATTATGCCCACGATGATCCACGCGCCGTAACGAGGTTTGTTCTTCTTCGCCATCTGAAGGACCGCTCCACCACTGTTTCGCAACTGCATAAGGGGGCAGCCCGGGGGGTGCAAGTGTCAGAGCGCGAGCGACGCCAGCCTGTCAAAAAGGACCTTGATCCCGGCGCCGTCGATGTTGGCGAAGGCGATGCGCAACTGTGTCTCGCCGCCGGGGATATCGTCGGGCATGAACATGGTGCCCGGCAGCAAAAGAACGCCTGCCTCTGCCACCAGCCGCGGGGCGAGGTCGGCGGATGACATCGCGAAGGGGTGCTTGACGTAGGCAAAGTAGGCGCCGCAGCCCAACAGGGTCCAACCTTTGGCGGCAAGTGCCGGAAAGTTGTCCTCGATCGCGGCGCGCCGGTTCAGGATCTCCTGCCGCTCACCCGCCAGCCAGTCGCCAAGGTGCTGCATCCCCCAGAGCGCCGCGCGTTGCCCAAGCTGGTTCGGGCAGATCGTGACCGTATCAAGGAATTTTTCGATCTCGGCGAGCCTCGCAGAACTGGCAACCACGGCCCCAACACGGTGGCCGGTCAGGCGGTAAGCCTTGGAAAAGGAATAGAGCTGGATCAGCGTGTCGTCCCAGTCAGGGGCCGTGAACAAATCATGCGGCGCACCCTCTCGGCTGTCGAAATCGCGATAGGTCTCATCCACGATCAGCGCGATCCCATGGGCGCGGGCCGCGTCAAAGAAGGCGCGCAGCGTTGCGGCGGAGTATTCGACGCCGCAAGGGTTGTTCGGGCTGACGAGTGCGATGGCGCGGGTGCGGGGCGTGATCAGCGCCGCAAGATCCGCCGCATCTGGCACCATGCCGTCGCGGGCGAGCAGGGGAATGGTTTTTACGCCCGACATATCCAGCCACATGCGGTGGTTGAAATAATAGGGGACGGGGATGATCACCTCATCCCCTTCAGTGCAAAGCGTAGCGATGGCGGCAGCAAAGGCCTGATTACAACCGGATGTAATGGCAACCTGATCGGGGGCGACGGCGCCGCCATAGCTTTCCGTCCATTGCCGGGCGACCTCGTCGCGAAGCGCCGGCAGGCCGAGCACGGGGCCGTAAAGATGCGCCTCTGCATCCTCCATCACCATCTGGGCCATCGCGGCACGCAAAGGTTCAGGTGGCGGGTCAACTGGCGCAGCTTGGCTGACGTTCAGAAGCGGGCGGTCAGCGGGATGCGTCACACCTTCCAGCCAGCGGCGCGCCTCCATCACGGGCGGGGCGAAGGTGGCTGCGGTGCGTGTGGCTGTCATGGGCGACCTGATCGAAAGGTTGTGCTGGGGGTTGGGGCAGACGCCTCCGGCGGCGGTATTTTTGAACAAAAGAAGGAGGTTAGTCCTTGCCGCGGTAAGGTTCCACATATTGCAGCGCCATGTCCCACGGGAAGAAAATCCAGGTGTCCTGGCTGACCTCTGTGATGAAGGTGTCGACCTGCGGGCGGCCTTTGGGTTTGGCGTAGACGGTCGCGAAATGCGCCTTGGGGTACATCTGGCGCACCAATTCAAGGGTTTTGCCGCTGTCGACCAGATCATCAATGATCAGGATGCCGGTGCCGTCCCCCATCAGCTCCGCATCGGGGGCCTTCAGCACTTTCGCCTCGGACTGTTCTTGATGGTCGTAGCTTTTGACGCTGATCGTGTCGACGGTGCGGATGTCCAGCTCTCGCGCGGCAATCATCGCGGGCGCCATGCCGCCGCGGGTGATGGCTACCACCGCGCGCCACGCGCCATCATCGGGGCCATGCCCGTCAAGCCGCCATGCCAGCGCGCGGCTGTCACGATGGATCTGGTCCCAAGAGATGTGAAAGCCTTTTTCGTGGGGCAGGCGGTCCGTCATGGCATTACTCCTTCGTGATGTCGGGCGCGTCGACCGCCTTCATTCCGACAACGTGGTAGCCTGCATCCACATGCAGCACTTCCCCCGTCACGGCGCTGCCGAGATCCGACAACAAGTAGAGAGCCGATTTGCCCACCTCTTCTTGCGTTACAGTGCGGCGCAGGGGGGAGTTGTATTCGTTCCACTTCATGATCAGGCGGAAATCACCAATCCCAGAGGCGGCGAGGGTTTTGATCGTGCCTGCACTGATCGCATTGACGCGGATGTTGTCCTTGCCCAAATCCTCAGCCAGGTAACGGACGGAGGCCTCAAGCGCTGCCTTCGCCACGCCCATGACATTGTAGTGCGGCATGACCTTTTCCGCGCCATAATACGTCAGCGTCAGGCAAGACCCACTATCTTTCATCAGCTTTTCAGCGCGCTGCACGACAGCGGTGAAAGAATAAACCGAAATATCCATCGAGGTCAGGAAGTTGCCGCGGCTGGTGTCCACATAACGGCCCCGCAGCTCCCCTTTGTCGGAGAAGCCGATGGCGTGCACGATGAAATCCAACTTGCCCCAGCGCGCTTCCAGTTCAGCAAAAAGGGCATCGATCGAGGCCTCGTCGCCCACATCGCAGGGCAGCACGATATCGGAGCCGACGGAGGCGGCGAGCGGATCCACACGCTTTTTCAGCGCTTCGCCCTGATATGAAAACGCAAGCTCTGCACCCGCATCGGCGCAGGCTTTCGCGATGCCCCATGCGATGGATTTGTCGTTGGCCAGCCCCATGATCAGGCCGCGTTGCCCTTGCATCAGATTTGAAGTCATTGCACCTGTCCTTTGACGCGTTGCCTCTGGCTGGCATGACCTTTAGGGAATTGCAACATTGCGGGCAAGAGTATGAACAATGATCCAAAACGGTTGCGACTGTCGCCGTTTGGCCTTAGTCCTGAGATTGGGGGCCAAGTTAAGGATCGGGTATGTCTGACCGTGACGGCATTTTTGCGGGCTCCAACCCCTTTTTCATCGCGAAGAGCTGGATGGAAGAAGCAACGGCGTCAGAGCCGAACGACCCGAACGCCATTGCGCTGTCGACGGTCGATTCTGACGGGCTGCCGAATGTGCGTATGGTGTTGCTGAAAGAGATCGAAGATGACGCCTTCGTTTTCTACACCAACTATGAAAGCCGCAAGGCACAGGAGTTGGATCAGTCGGGCAAGGCTGCTTTTGTCGTGCATTGGAAATCGCTCGGGCGCCAGATCAGGGTGCGCGGCGACGTCAGCAAGGAAGACGGGCCCAAGGCCGATGACTACTACACGTCACGTTCACTCAAGAGCCGGTTGGGCGCTTGGGCCTCTCGCCAATCGCAGCCATTGGAGTCGCGCGCGACCCTGATGGCAGAGGTGGCCAAGGTCACAGCAAAGAAGGGGACAAACCCTGATCGTCCACCGTATTGGGGTGGTTTTCGCATCCGACCCCGCGAGATGGAATTTTGGGCTGATGGGGCTTTTCGGCTTCATGATCGCTTTCGCTGGGAGAGAAAAGATGCCAGTCATGACTGGCAGATCACGCGTCTGTCACCGTAGTATCCAGTAATGTTGCGTGTTTTTGGTAAGAATCGGCCAGTGAGGGCGGCCTAAGGAAAATTCTGAATGTGCGGTGACACTCGACCGCGCGAGAGGGAATAGAATGCAGTCAGCGGATACCAACGCACAAAGACGCGTTGATGGTCAGGTGAAATGGTTTGATCCGACGAAGGGTTTTGGCTTCGTTGTCTCCAATACTGGTGGGCCGGACATACTTTTGCATGCGAATGTGCTGCGCAACTTTGGGCAGGGGTCTGTTGTCGATGGCTCCACCATTGCGATTATGGTGCAGGACACGCAACGCGGGTTGCAGGCAACCGAAGTGATCGACATCACACCGCCTGAACCTAGTGATGCCGTTCCCCTGCGCGACATGGCGGATTATTCGGCCGCGGATATTGCGGAACGCCCGATTGAGCCTGCGCGGGTGAAATGGTTCGACAAGGCAAAAGGCTTTGGGTTTGCCAACGTGTTTGGTAGCGATGATGACGTCTTTATCCATGTGGAGATTCTGCGCCGGTCCGGATTGTCCGATCTGCAATCAGGCGAGGCGATCGGGCTGCGGATGGTTGACGGTGACCGTGGGCGCATGGCGATCGAGGTTGTCGGCTGGGAGGTCGCAGCAAAGTGAAGCCGGCGTGGCTTGCATTTGCCATTTGGCTGACAGCTGGCCCTGCGCTGGCTGTGTGTGCCGATGACAGACTTACCATTGCCGGTGACTTCGGGCAGGCCACATTCCAGATCGATATCGCCGATGACTTTGAAGAACGCGCGCGCGGTCTGATGTTCGTCGAAGAGATGCCGCTGATGTCAGGCATGCTCTTTATCTATGAGCGCCCGCAGAGCGTGAGTTTCTGGATGAAGAACACGCTCATTCCGCTCGATATGATTTTTGTCAGTCCTCAGGGGGAGATTCTGCGGATCCATGAAAACGCGGTGCCAGGGGACCTGACCCCGATTCCCGGCGGTGACGGCGTGCAGATGGTGTTGGAGATCAATGGCGGGCTTTCAGCGCGCCTTGGCATTGCCGAAGGCGATGCAATGCAGCATCCTAGCTTTGGAGCTGACGCAATTTTGCCTTGTGGCGAAAACAGCGACGGTTAGGGGTTTTCAAATCAGGAAAGGGGGGCTAAAGACAGCCTCGGTCCGGGGCGTAGCGCAGCCTGGTAGCGCATCTGTTTTGGGAACAGAGGGTCGGGAGTTCGAATCTCTCCGCCCCGACCACGTCAAGAAATATTCGATACCTGAATGACGCTACTGGCCGTAGAGCTTTGGTATGTGCCCTTTCAGATATTGGAATGAACCGACGCATCGTGCCAGTTGCAACAGGCCCAGGCCGGTATGACGCCAGCCGAGGTCGCGACGAAAGGGCAGGTTGCAGAGGCCATAGGCCACGTCACCCAATCCATAGACAAAATCGCGGTTTGTGCGCAGCAAGACGTTCGCCCACATCGGCAAACGGTTGGCGCCAATTCCGATTTCCTTGTGACGTTGCTTGATCCGGAACGTCGTCACCTGCGCCTCGGCAGACAGGTGCAAGCGATGGCGCAGCGTGGCCCGTTTTCCGGTTTGTGGTTCTGACACGGCCGGTCTGGGGTCGCCGATAACATCAAGATCATGGATGCGCTTTGCGCGCACCATCAGGTCTACGTCTTCGCCACCCATTTCATTGAAATAGGGGTCAAAGCGCAGGCCAAGCCCGGTATCTTTGTCGAACACATGACGCGCCATGGCATAGTTGCATGTCGTTTTTCGTTTTGGGGGTTGGCCCATCACGGGCGGCTTAACGCGGTTGCCACTGGCGATCGGGTGCGCCTCGGGCGGGTATGTGTAGCGCGTGGCCCCGACGATGATGTCGGCTGTTGTCTCACTCAGAAGCGCTACGAAATTCGCAAGCCAGTCCGCTTCCAACACGACGTCATCATCAAGCCCGATCTGCCAATCAACGTCAATTTCTTCGGCCTTCTCCAGCAGCGTGTTGCGCGCTGATACAAGGCCGGGAGTGGGTTGGTGGACGATGTGCCAGGGGTATGCGGTCATTGGGCCAAGATCGGCCTGCGTCACCGTTGGCGCATCATTGTTGTCAATGATGATCAGGCAGTAACTCGCAATATCTGGAAACGATTGTTGCGCCAGGGCATGAAGGAGGTGGCGAAGTTGCGCCTTGCGGCCTCTTGTACAAATGCCCACGGCAAGAAAAAGGGGCCGATGCGTTTTCACATCAGCCCCTGATCCACCACTGTAAGTCAAAGATCTTACGCGTGACTTATATCTTAGGCTGGCGCCGTGCTGTCATCGTCGTCGTCACCGGACGACACAGCCACACCAATCAGGATCGCGACGATCGCGGCTGGAATCACCCAGGATGGCAGGCTGCCGCCTTCAGATGCCACGGCATCATCCATTGGCGCCATTGGCACTGTCTCGGTGATCGCATCGGACAGGCCACCAGCGTAGGCAGCACCGGCCAGGACGAACATCCCGAGTACAATAAAGAATTTTTTCATGAACCTTCACCTTCATTTGGACTTGTGGACCGATAACTCGGCTGCCGTAATCAGAGGGCATCCGATGCCCGACGTCAACCGCGTAGGCGGGAATTAACGTGAATCACCGCTGTTTGGCGAGGGGCGATGCCCAAGAAGGCAGCGCATCGTGGCCCACTCGCAACGAAAACACACGCTAACCTCTTGGTCATACGTCTTAACGTAGTTGCGGTGCTGCTTGACGTTTTGTGTCAATTAATTCGTCTAAGTCGATGATGCGCCTTGCTTTCCTTTTGTTCGCCTGTCGCTCGCCTGATGTGGACAAATCTGTGCGTGAATCATCGCCGTCGGTAGAGGTGCTGAATCTGGCGCGCAGTCAACAAAAGAAATCTGTATTTTGTGCAAAAAACGCGTTGACCCACTAGGGGTAGTTGCGCCACTTTGTGTGGACCGGGACAGACACCACAAGATGTAGTGCCGGTATGGGGATAGCTTCGCAGGCGCACACCACAGGTGCCAGATCAGGAAAACCGGTTTGCCGGCAACGGTATCGTTTTGCCGCAAGCAAAGTGACCCCCACGTGAGTATGCGCCAAAAGGCGTCGATTGGTTGAACGAAAAGCCGCAAAGACGGCACAGCGATGGGGCAGTCCAATGAAGATTGAACGCAATTTTACGAAGGCCGGGCAGGACGCGTACGCGGCGCTCGAATTCAAGACAACGACATCCGAAATCCGCAACCCTGACGGCACGATCGTTTTCAAACTGGACGATTGCGAGATTCCCGGGGGGTGGAGCCAGGTCGCATCCGACGTCATCGCGCAGAAGTATTTCCGCAAGGCTGGTGTCCCTTCTGAGCTGAAGAAGGTGAAAGAAAAGGGTGTGCCGGAGTTCCTGTGGCGGTCTGAGCCCGCAAAGGGCGCGACCTTCGGCGGTGAGACCTC
>JBCBOD010000026.1:0-33060 GCA_039821425.1 Pseudomonadota bacterium | reverse complement strand
AAGGCGATGGGTTCACATATCCGGCCGTGGCGCTGCGTGTCGCCATTGGCTCTGCCACCGCGTTCCTTGTGGCGCAGCTTCTGGACATCGCTGTTTTCAATCGCCTGCGTGATGGATCATGGTGGAAAGCACCGCTGGGCAGCACGCTTGTGGGCTCAACTGTGGATACGGCGATGTCCAGAAGCTGCGCCACAAGGAACGCGGTGGCAGAGCCAATGGCGACACGCAGCGCCACGGCCGGATATGTGAACCCATCGCCTTGCAGCATGATCTGGCTGCCGATGAGCGAGCAGATGATCCCCACAATCAGACCAGCGAACACGACCTTGCGCGCGGCGCTGACCCCGTAGACCCGGTTCATCACATCCGTGACAAGAAAGGCGAGCGGATAGGTAAATGCGCCCCAGGTCAAAAGACCGTCAAGCAGCAGGAATTGCACAAGGATATTGGAAGCGACGACAATGGTCGCCATGGCGATGACGCCGGGAAGAATACGTGTCATGGGTCTGATCCGTTTTGACAAGGTTGCGGCACTTGGCCCCCGGTTTTTGGGGACAGCGCGACCTAACCGCAGGCCCTTAGTCCGTCAACCGGTATTCCACCACTTCCGTCCGCTGAAAGGCACGAAAGTTATCATCAGAGATCAGGGTCATGCGCAGGCCCATGTTATCCGCCCAGACGCTGATCCCTTCGAGGTTGTCGTGCACGCGGGGGCCCGTCGTCAGCAGGGTTTCCTCGCCGGTGCCATCCAGTGCAAAGCGGCGGATACGGCTGCGGAAACCGATGCCCACGAAGTCGCGCTCCAGCACGTAGAGCCGCCCTTCCGGCCCGATGTCGGCACCGGCAACCAGAAACGGCCCGCGCCGCGGGATGCTGAAAGGCTGGTCCCATCGCCCGTCCATGTAGCGATAGACCGGAAACGGGCGCGTGGCCCGACCAGAGCGTTCAGGGATCGTATAAAGCGCGCCATCAGGGCCAATGGCGAGTGCCTCGAAAGACGCATTGGTTTGCAGGTCGGCGAAATCGGGCGCTGGGATCAAGTCAGTCACCGGCATCTTACCCGCTGGCAGGCTGCGCAGCCCGTGCCGCCACTCGAATGAGAGGTGGATCGTGCCATCTGGGCCGATAGCCAGCCCCTCACTGTCGCTGTTTGCCCGGTCGAGCGGGACGCCAAATGCGCCACGCAGCCGCTCAATCCGGTCGACAGTCATTCCGGTGATCACGCCGTCCTGGCGTTGAAATGTGCCGCGTAGCAGGTGCGCGCGGTCGCTGAGCGCAATAAAGCCTGCCCCGCCATCCAGCACCTCAATTGCGGAAAAGCCGCCGAACCTGTCGTCGTCAACTTGCCAGTTGTAGGCGCCAAGCAATTGTGGCTCTGCCTGTGCGGGCAGCGCCCACATCAGGGCGAGGGCCAAAAGGCGCGTGCGCACTTACTCGGCGTTCAGAACAGACAGGCATTGGCCCGGCAGGTTCGCCATCGTCAATTCGGCGCGCGGCGTTGGCGCGGGCGCATCAGGATCGGGTGGCGGCGGGTTCAGGATCCGGTCGACCCAGCCTTCGGCCTCGGCACAGCCATCACCGGGCGGCGGTGGCGCCTGCGCGACGCAGCCGCTGTCACCGGCCGGACAGTTCAGCCGCACGTGGAAATGGTAATGATGTCCCCACCAAGGGCGGATCTTGTTCAGATAGCTGCGGTCCCCGGTTTCAGAGTTGCACATTGCGACCTTCGCGCCGGGAAACACAAAGATGCGTGCCGTGCGCGGGTCGGATGCGGCGGCGCGCAAGATCGCCTCGTGCTGGGGTGTCCAGCTGCTGTTGGTAAAGGCCCCGGCGCTGCGCCGCATGGAGATGGATGAAATGCTTTCACGCTCGGCGACGGTCAGGTTTAGACGGTCGGCAGGCAGCATCCAGAAATCTGCATCCAGCCCGTTTTGATGGCTGCGGTGTCCGGTCAGCATGGGGCCACCGCGCGGCTGGCTCATATCGCCGACATAGAGCCCTTCCCACCCATCCTGTGTCGCGGCAAAGGCCGAGAGATCGCGAATGTAGTCGATCAGGACAGGCTGGCCCCAGTTGCGGTTGCGTGACAGACGCATCGCTTGCCAGGTGGGGCCGGTTTCTGGCAGTTGCTGCGCGCCTGCCTGGCAGCCCCGCGCATAGCCGCCAATCGCCTCTGGCCGTTGCGCAGACCCAACTGGCGCCGCGCCAAAAAGCGTCTTGGCGACCCGTGTGTCATTGGCGTTCTGGCTGACAAGCTCGGCTGCCGGTTCCGTCTGGCAGGAGGCGAGTGTCAGGGTGATGCATACTGCTGCGATGAAGCGGACCATTCTGCGCGATCTCCGTCTTTATTCACCCAGCGTAGCAACAAAAGCCCGATCAGGAAAAGGAAGATTACGGGCAGGAAGCCAAGTTGATTATTGCCGGTCATCACGGTGAAGATTGTGATCAGGCCGGGGGCCAGGAATGCCGTCGCCTTGCCGGTCAGCGCGAAGAGGCCAAACGCCTCTGCCGGGCGTTCGGGATGGGTGTGGCGCACCATCATGGACCGGGAGGACGCATAGACAGCACCTCCCGCCCCGCCGATGCAGACCCCGCAGATGTAGAAGACGATGTCGGGCAGGGCTGACCCTTCTGCCAGTGGAATGCCAAAAATGGCCTCTCGCGACATGCCGACAATGATGATAGACACCCCGATCAGTACCCAGACCGCCACCCGGATCACCGGTTTGGGGCCAAAGCGCGCATCGGCAAGCCCGGACAGCCACGTGGTGATGGCCGCCGCAATTGCGGCGATGATACCAAACACACCGATCTGGATCGTCTGCCAGTCAAGCACCAGCGCCGCGTAGACGCCGCCAAAGGCGTAAAGCGCATTCAGTGCATCACGGTAAAACATGGAGCCGACGAGAAAGTTCAGCAGGCTCTTGCGATGCAGGACGCTCTTCAGTGTTTCCAGAAGCTCTCCCCAGACCGCACTGATCTTCGTCGATTTCTTTTCCGCATTCGGGTCATCGCGAACGTAGAGAAAGAACGGGATGATAAAGATGACGTACCAGATCGCGATGAAGGGACCGACCGACCGTGTCCCTTCGCGCATGTCAGGGTCTAGCCCGAACAGCGGGGCATTGCCCAATAGGGTCACGCCTTCATCGTTCTCGGCCAGAAGCAGCAGCATGATGAACAGTGAAACAACGCCGCCCCAGTACCCAAAGGCGGCACCAGAACCCGAGATGCGCCCGACCTCTTCATCATTGCCCAAAGATGGCAGGATCGCGTTGACGAAATTCAGCGCGCTCTCGGCTGCAAAGAACCCGACATAGAAGATCACCAGCATCAGGATCAGAGCAGACCCATCCGGCGTGAGCCCCCACAGCGCGAAAGTCGCGACGACATAAACGACCGAGAAGAACGCGATCCAGGGCAATTTCCGGCCAGAGTTGTCGGCGAAGGCCCCAAGAAATGGCGCACTGAACGCAATCAGCAGCCCTGCAACTGTCTGCCCCAGGGACCAGACCCATTGCGCCTGCGCGTCGGCGGCCTCTTTTTCCATCCCGTTGGCGAAGAAATACTCCGTCGCGACGACCGCGAAATAGGGGCCAAAGATGAACGTCAGGCCGAGCGTGTAGAAGGGTTGGCTTGCCCAATCGAAGGCCATCCATCCCCAGATGCGTTTCTTGGATACGGCCATGTGGTCTTCCCTGCTCTCCCCTTAGGGCAGATAAGACACAGATTAGCGCTGGACTGGCAAGAAAACTTTGTCAGGACGTGCCGTCGTGCTCTGGTGGCCAGAGCCGCGTGTTATCGGCATCAATCCAGTTCTGCGCCCAGGCAGGCAGGACGGGCGGTGTGCCGTCAAACCCGACATCGGCAAACACCCGTTCCGGGGCGACGATCCCGTTCTTGTCGGTGACGGCGGAGCGATAGAGCACTTGCACAGCACATTCAGCGCCGAGCCAGATCGTCTGTTCGATATAAAAGAAGCGGTGGTCCCAGCCCACCGCGCGGCTGACGATGCGGAACTTCGCAAAGGGCCTGATCCGGCGGCGGTAGCGGGCCGAACTGCCTGCGATGGTCAGCGCCCAGCGGTTGCGCGCCAGTGCCGCGATCAGCCCCACACGCGCGGCGAGCCCTGTCCGCCCGATATCGAGGATCGACAGGATGCGGCCGTTGTTCATTTCCAGAAAGTTGTCGATGTCCTGCGGCCAGCACCGGTGGTAGGAAACATGTGTGCCGAGCGGTTCGAGCGGCGGCATCCGCCGCGCCCGCAGGTATTCCTTGATCACACGCACAATCGGATACATCTGGCCCGCCTTTCCTGTCGCAAATGAGAGATGTAGTTGGTTGACGTTCACGTCAACTTTGACCTTGCGGCAACTTGGCCTTGTCGCCGACGGTGCAAAGGCTTACCTCAGCCTGACTGCAACAAAGGGCCCGACCGATGCTGACCATCCTGCAAGCGCTGCTTTTGATCCTGAGCGTGATCCGTTTTTTCGTGATTGCCCACTTCATCATGAGCTGGCTGATCCGTTTTGAAGTTCTGAACGTCCGGCAGGAATTCGTGGGCCAGGTCTGGTATGGGCTGGAACGGATGCTGCAGCCGATCTACAGCCGCGTGCGCCGCTTCATGCCGGATCTTGGTGGGATCGATCTGTCACCGATCGTCGTGCTCGTCGGTATCGAAATCCTCCGGATTTTCCTGATCAACAATCTCGGCGCGTTCGTCTGATCCGGTTTTCGCCAAACGGCCATGCCTGCCAGATCATTGGCTTGCGTCCTGCGTGGAAATCCCAAAGACTGGTCCGAAAGGGGCATGAAAGGATTTTGACATGGGACTGATGAACATCAGCAAGAAAGGCATGGCCGTCGTACTGTCGGCGCAGTTGGTGCTGGCCACGCAGGCCGTCACAATGGCCGAGGCGGAGATGCTGGGCACGGAAGCGGCAATCAACAAATACGCCGCCCTGTCGAACCGTACCGTACTGATGGATGAGCTGCAGCGCAGCGATATTCAGGCAGAAATGATCGCGATGGGTGTCGATCCGGCAGAGGCGGCGGCGCGTCTCAATGCGCTTTCCGATGCCGAGGTCGCCAGTATCCTGACACAGATGGAAGCGGACAGCGCCGGCGCCGATATCCTTGGCACGCTCTTTACGATTTTCGTGATCCTGCTGGTGACAGATCTTCTGTGCTTCACGCGCTTCTTCAACTTTACCCGGTGCGTGCGCTAAGGGCGTTTTGCCTCGCAGCGGCCACGTTTCTGGCCGCCTGCGCTGCTCCGTTTGACCCCGAGGACCTGACGGTCGACGTGCCTGCGCGATCGCAAGTGGCGGGCGTGCCACTGATCCAGCAGGCGGATTTCTACTGCGGCCCGGCGTCTATCGCGATGGTCATGCAGTGGGCCGGGGCTGAGGTGACGCAGGCGGATGTCGCTGCCTTGTCATTCAACCCGGGGGCAGAGGGCACGTATCTCGCCGATATGCTTGGGGCGAGCCGCCGCTTGGGCCAGTTGGCCGTCACGATTGACGGTTTCGATCAACTGTTGGCCGAGGTGGACGCTGGTCATCCGGTTATCGTGTTCCAGAACCTCGGGGTCGGTGTCTTCCCGGTCTGGCATTATGGCGTGGTCACCGGTTACGATCTGGGAGTTGAAGAGGTCTATCTGAACTCGGGCCAGCTGGATCAGATGGTGATGGACCTGCCTGCATTTGCCCGGACTTGGGCGCGCGGAGAGAATTGGGGGCTGGTCGTGTTGCCGCCGGACAGGTTGCCTGCCTCAGTGGCAGAGGCTGAGGTCCTGCGCGCCGGGGCGGCTCTGGAGCGGGTCGGGCAGTACGCGGCCGCAGAAGCGCTCTATCAAACGGGGGCCGCTCGGTGGCCCGAGAACTGGCTTTGGCCGTTTGGGCTGGGGAATGCGCGCTACGCGCGGGGTGATCTGCGCGGTGCGCAAAGCGCCCTTCAGCAGGCCAGACGGCTGGGCCCTGACGTGCCGGAGGTGCGCGCCAACCTCGCCACCGTAACCCGCGAAATCACCGGCTGACGCCGCGCAACCGAAACCGCCGCCACGCATCGGAAATCCGCAATGGCGCAAACACGCAGCCCACCGTCGCGCATGGCCTTTCGGGGGTGGCGGCAGAATGGTGTAGTCTGCAGGGAAACGTGCGGAGAATCCTGATGTCGGACACGATCACATTCACGCTGGACGGCAAGACTGTCACTGCCCAACCCGGTGAAACGATCTGGGAGGTTGCCAACGGCCGGGGCCTCGTGATCCCGCATCTTTGTCACAAGCCTACGCCTGGATACCGATCTGATGGCAACTGCCGCGCCTGCATGGTCGCGATTGAGGGAGAGCGGACACTCGCTGCGTCCTGTATTCGTGAACCTGAGCAGGGGATGGTGGTGACCACCGATCAACCGCGCGAGGTGCAGGCCCGCAAGATGGTGATGGAACTGCTTGTCGCGGACCAGCCTGCTCAGGACATCGCACATGATAAGTCCGCCCATCTTTGGGACATGGCGGACAAGCAAGATGTGGCGGAGAGCCGTTTTGCGGCCAAGGCCGATCACATCCCGCTGCTCGACGACAGCCATGTGGCGATGTCCGTGAACCTGGATGCCTGCATCCAATGCGGCCTCTGCGTGCGGGCCTGTCGTGAGGTGCAGGTCAATGACGTGATCGGCATGGCCGGGCGCGGGGCCACCGCATATCCGGTGTTTGATTTCGATGATCCGATGGGGGCGTCATCCTGCGTGGCTTGCGGCGAATGCGTGCAGGCCTGCCCGACAGGCGCGCTGCTGCCCGCGACGGTCACGGACGAATACCAGCAGGGTGACAGCAAGGATTACGACCGCGAGGTTGAAAGCGTTTGCCCTTTCTGCGGTGTGGGCTGTCAGGTCAGCCTCAAGATCAAGGACGACAAGGTCAAATACGTCGAGGGGATCAACGGCCCCGCGAACGAAGGGCGGCTGTGCGTCAAAGGGCGCTTTGGGTTTGACTATATCCACCACGAGCACCGCCTGACGAAGCCGCTCATCCGGCGTGAGGATGCCCCTGCGAAAGGGCTGAATGTCGATCCGGGTAACTGGCAGGAATTCTTCCGCGAGGCGACCTGGGACGAGGCGCTGGATGTGGCGGCGAGGGGTCTGAAGGATATCGGCGGCAAGGGTGTGGCAGGCTTCGGCTCTGCCAAATGCACGAATGAAGAAGCCTATCTCTTCCAGAAATTCATCCGGCAGGGGTTTGGCCACAACAACGTGGATCACTGCACGCGGCTCTGCCACGCGTCGTCCGTTGCAGCGTTGATGGAAAATGTGGGCTCGGGCGCTGTGACCGCCACGTTCAATGAGATTGAGAATGCTGACGTCGCCATCGTCATTGGCGCCAATCCGATTGAAAACCACCCGGTTGCCGCGACCTATTTCAAACAGTTCACCAAACGCGGTGGCAAGCTCATCGTCATGGATCCGCGCGGGCAGGCGTTGAAGCGCTTTGCTTCGCACATGCTGCAGTTCCGCCCCGGCGCGGATGTGTCGATGCTGAATGCGATCATGCATGTGATCGTGGAGGAAGAGCTTTACGATCAGCAATACATCGCCGCCTACACCGAAAACTGGGAGGCGGAGAAGGCGCATCTGGCCGATTTCTCACCCGAAAAGATGGCAGGGATCTGTGGGATTGAGGCCGAGGTGCTGCGCGATGTCGCCCGCACGTTTGCCGGTGCGAAATCCGCGATGATCTTCTGGGGGATGGGTGTCAGCCAGCATATCCATGGCACTGACAACTCGCGCTGCCTGATCAGCCTTGCGCTGATGACGGGGCAGGTGGGGCGCCCGGGAGCGGGCCTTCACCCACTGCGGGGACAGAACAACGTGCAAGGGGCCTCTGACGCGGGGCTGATCCCGATGTTCCTGCCGGATTATCAGCCCGTGGGTGATGATGGCGTCCGATCCGTGTTTCAGGAGATCTGGCAAGAGGGCGAGATCGACCCGAACAAGGGTCTGACGGTGACGGAAGTCCTTGACGCTGTACATGCGGGCGACATTGAGGGCATGTACATCCTTGGCGAAAACCCCGCCATGTCCGACCCGGATGTGGAGCACGCGCGTGATGCGCTGGCCAAGCTGAAGCATCTGGTGGTGCAGGATATCTTCATCACCGAAACGGCGAACTTTGCCGACGTGATCCTGCCCGCCAGCGCCTTTGCCGAGAAATCCGGCACGGTGACCAACACCAACCGGCAGGTCCAGATGGGCCGCCCTGCAGTGCCGCCGCCGGGTGACGCGAAAGAGGATTGGTGGATCACGGTGGAACTGGCAAAGCGCATCGGGCTGGGCTGGACCTACACGCATCCATCTGATGTCTTCGCAGAAATGGCGCTGTCGATGAAATCGCTGTCGAACATCACATGGGACCGGCTGGAGGCGCAGAATGCGGTGACCTACCCATCACTGTCCGCTGACGACCCAGGCCAGCCGATTGTGTTTGGCGATGGCTTCCCCCGTGCCAATGGGCGCGCGCGGTTCACGCCAGCCTCCATCATCGCACCGGATGAAACGCCGGATACCGAATACCCGATGGTGCTGACCACCGGACGGCAATTGGAACATTGGCACACAGGGTCGATGACCCGCCGGTCGAAAGTGCTTGATGCGGTAGAGCCTGAGGCGAACTGTTCTTTGCATCCATCGACCTTGCGCAAGCTGGGCGTAGAACCGGGCGGTTTGGTGCGCCTCACAACCCGTCGCGGCAGCATCACGATCATGGCTCGGGCGGATCGGGCGGTGTCGCCGGATATGGTGTTCGTCCCCTTCGCCTATGTGGAGGCTGCGGCGAACATCCTGACCAACCCATCGGTTGATCCCTACGGCAAGATCCCCGAGTTCAAGTTCGCCGCCGTCCGCGTGGAAAATGCAAACAAAGCCGTCGCGGCGGAGTAGGCCCGCTTCCCACCTTCGTTTAGGGCGCGCTATTGAATAGCGTGCCTCTGCGCGCCTAGTTTTTGGCAACGTCGCAGCGCCCCACATGCTGCGCGAAAGATCAAATGAAGGAGACGCGCCCATGCGCATAATACCCCTGATGGCAGCCCTCTGCGGGCTGGCCGTGCCCGCCTTTGCCGAAGACCGCGCCCTGTTGATGGGCGTGTCGCGCTATGATGATCTGCGCCGCGTTTCCGGTGGGACGGAGGTGTTGGCCGGGGCCAAGGCGTTGCGTGACGCCGGGTACGAGGTGGCAACACTGGCCAATGGGGCGGCACGGGACATGCGCCGTCTGGCGGAGGATTTTGCCGATGATGCGCTGGATGCGGATCGGCTGGTGGTGGCGCTGTCGGGCCGCTTTGCGACCGATGGCACCCGGACCTGGTATTTGGCCGAGGACGCCTATACGCCTTCGCCCTTTGGACTCGAGGATGCGATTTCGGTCGACACGATGCTCGATGTTTTGTCGCGCGCGCCCGGGCAGGCCGTGCTGGTGCTGGGATATGAGCAGGGCCGGTTTGCGGGCTTTGGCCGCTACCTGCGCGAAGGGGTGGGCACCCTGAACATCCCGCAGGGGGTGACAGTTATCCAAGGTGAGCCAAATCGCGTTGATGCCGTGCTGACCGAGGCCATCGCGGTGCCCGGAGCCGACGTCATCGATTTTGTCCGCGGCAATGGCCGCCTGAATGCCCAGGGCTATCAGCCGCGCAGCCTGATCATGCAGCCCGCTGATGCCACTCCAGCGCCAGACCTGCCGCAAATCGATCCGAGCTTGCGCGCGTGGAACGATGCGCAGGAAGCGAATACCGCCGATAGCTACCGAAGCTTCATCTTCGACTATCCGCGCAGCCCTTTCGTGGAAGAGGCGCGCCGCCGGTTGGATGAGATTGAAAGCGATCCAATCAGACTGGCCGAGCTTGCCGAGGCCGGGCTGAACCTGTCGCGCAACGAACGCCGTGAAATCCAGCGTAACCTGACGCTCTTGGAGTTTGATACCCGCGGCGTTGATGGCATCTTTGGCTCCGGATCGCGCGGCGCGATCCGCAACTGGCAGCAGCAGAACGGCTATGCGCAGACATCGTTCCTGACGCCTGAGCAGATCAACCGCTTGGATGCGCAAGCCAGCCGCCGCGCGGCCGAGATCGAAGCCGAGGAAGAACGCGCCCGCGAAGAGGCGCTGCGCCTTGATCGGGAGTACTGGGAGGAAACCGGTGCCGATGGGTCCGAGGCCGGCCTGCGCGCCTATGTGACCCGCTATCCAGAGGGCATCTACGCAGATCAGGCGCGCGCTGCACTGGCCGAGATTGATGACGCCCGCAATCAGGCCAGCAATCAGCAAATTGCCGAAGCGCAGGCCCGCGAAGAGGCGCTCGACATCAACCCGGTGTTACGACGCCTGATCGAAGGGCGGCTGAACCAGCTTGGGTTCAACCCCGGCCAAGTTGATGGCCAATTTGATCGTGACACCCGCAGTGCCATCGCGCGCTATCAGACCCGGGGCAACCTGCCTGCGACAGGTTATCTGGATCAGGCGACGCTCGCCCGGCTACTGGCAGATACCTTTGGGCGGTAACGAAAAAGGCCGCGCCTTGAGCGAAGGCGCGGCCTGATACTTTGAGCGGGTCTCGCTTACTGCGCGCGCACGTAGCGTTCGGCCAGCAGACGGATCAGCCCCTGTTCATCGTCGTACTGGCGCACGCCCAGAATGTAGGTCCCGGCCTGCACACGCGCCATGACGAGGCTGTCGAAGCCTGTGCCATAGTCGTCATTCTGGCCGATCTCACGCCCCAGATCATCGTAGACGACAAGCCATGGGTCGCTGCTGCCCCCACCGATGGCTTCGACCACCAGTAGGCCGCTATCGGGGAAATCGACCGTAAACCACGAAACATCATTGGTGGCCTGCACATCCTGCCGCAAACGGGATTCGAGTGTGCCAAGGTCGGTAACTGGCACGGTCCCATCAAGTGGCGGGGCCGCTTCGCCACGGGCATAGAGGCTGAGAAGGGCCTCTTCCGGGTCGTATTCGCTGACGCTGATGGTAATGGGGGCGGTGTCATCGCTCAGCGCCGTGATTTCCATGCAGTAGGTCCCGGCGGCCAGCGGTTCAATCATGTCGATCCGCGAGTTGAGGCCATCATAGTCATCGTTTTCAGTGATATAAGACTCGTTCGCGTCATAGAGCGTGACGACCGGGTCGGCATTTTCATTTTGCGCGGTGATGCTGATGGGTGTTGGCGCGTCGAGGGTAAATTGCCAATAAGGTGTCTCGTTCGCAGAGGCGACCATGGTGCCGCCCAAGGCGCCAAATGGTGTCGCTTCGGCGCAGCTGCCGCTTGCGGTCCCTGTTGGTGCAGACAGGCCATCGGTCAGCGGTTCATGTTCTTCCCGACCGATGCGGACAAAGGCTGTCATTGGGCCACCGTCATAGCTGCGCATGGACATGCAGTAGGTGCCGGGCTCAAGGAAGGTTTCTGCCCGTGACGCCGCGTTACCACCGGAATCATCGTCCGATAGAATGATGCCGCCGGAGGCGTCCAGCAGGTCAATGACAGGGTCGCCGGACCCGCGCCCTTCGGCCTCGACCCTGATGGACGTTGGCGACGTCAGCGTGAAGAGCGACACATAGTCATTGCCCCCCAACACCAGCGCCATTTGTTCGCGGTAGTTGTCCGCGATCGAGATGTCAGAGTTGTCGGCGTCGCCGCCGATCCAGATGCCGCTGTCGCCAAAGCCGCCGCAGAAGTTGTTTTGCGCCAGTGCTGGGGACGCAAATGCAAGAAGTCCAGCGGCAAGCGCTGTGGTCGAAAGGGAAGGGCGGGTCATGGGGCAGGTTCCTTTGTGGTTGCACATGATCATCTGATCGTCAGGCTAACGCGCCCTTTGTGGCAATTGCTAGGCCTCGTTCGGGCACCCTATGGGAAACCTGACCTTTCCGGTGTTTCAGGCTGGAAGGCGGCAACAAAAAAAGCCGCCCCCTAGGGGTGCGGCCTTCTTTGTCTCATTGCGAAGTCGCTTAGCCTTGGCGGGCCTTGAACTTGCGCTGCGTCTTGTTGATCACGTAGACGCGGCCCTTACGGCGCACGATGCGGCAATCGCGGTGGCGCTGCTTGAGCGAGCGGAGGGAGTTGCGAACCTTCATGGTGCTCTTCCTTTGTCGTCGCGGCGCGGCGGGTGCGCCTTGGGTTACGGTCTGGGCCCTGAGGGCCCGGTGAATACTGGTGGACGATACTGGGATTGAACCAGTGACCCCTTCGATGTCAACGAAGTGCTCTACCGCTGAGCTAATCGTCCATGCCGTCTGCGAGATGCCCGTCCTACAAAGAAATAGGACGCGGGCCGCCCGCGTCAGTCAGGGGCGCTATAAAAGGAGTCGAAGGGGGGATCAAGGGCTTTTGGTCATTCGCCAATCTGCGCTATGTTTTGATGCAAAGGAGCGCCGATTGTCCAAAGACCCGTTTCATCTGGAGCGACCAGAGCGACGCACAACGAGCGTCGTCTTTGCCTCACCCCACAGCGGGCGGGCCTATCCCGACGCGTTTTTGCGGCGTGCCGTTCTGGATGCACAAGAGGTCAGATCGTCCGAAGACGCTTTTGTCGATCTTCTGTTTGCAGACGCCCCTTTGCATGGGGCGCCATTGCTGACGGCAGCGGCGCCGCGTGCTTTTCTTGACCTCAACCGTGGCCCGGATGAACTGGATTCGGCACTGATCGAAGGCGTGCGGCGCACGGCCCACAATCCGCGGATCGCCAGCGGGCTTGGGGTGATCCCGCGCGTCGTCGCAAATGGCCGCCACATCTATCGGGGCAAGCTGACGCTGGCCGAAGCGCATCATCGCATCGCGCATTATTGGCGCCCCTATCACGATCAGCTGCAGACGCTGCTGGATGAAAGCAACAACACCTTTGGCGAGGCGATCCTGGTCGACTGCCATTCGATGCCGCATGAGGCGCTGGAAAATGTGGGTCATCCCGACAGTGCGCGCCCTGATATCGTGCTGGGCGACCGGTTTGGCGCCACAGCAGCGGGTTCTGTGATGGAACAGGTCGAAGCCGCCTTTGCCGGCGCCGGGCTGCGCGTGGCGCGGAACATGCCCTTTGCCGGGGCGTTCATCACGCAGCACTATGGCCGCCCGTCGCGCCAGCAACACGCGATCCAGATCGAGATCGACCGCGCGCTCTACATGGATGAGCGGACGCTGGAGCCAAGCAAGGACTTCGACGATTTCAAGACACTCTTGAATGGTGTGATCGCAGAGATCGCCGATATCGGCCGCCCGGCAGGACAGCAGGTCGCCGCCGAATAGGGTGGGTCGAGACCCACCTTACCGGTGCCTTGGCCGACTTTTGATTGGATGATGTGGGGCCAGGCGCCTTGTAACTGCTCTCTTCAGGAAGCGTCGCGCATGTCGTCGTCGGCCTGAGTCAGCATCAGGTCCGCCTCACGGCTGTTGGTCAGGACGCGTTCCGCATTTGGCAGGTCGTTTTCCTGTGCCCGCTTTGTCGCGGCGGCGTCATCCAGACCATGGTCGCGCCAGCGTGTGATCAGACGGGTGCGCAGTGTCGCGAGGGGCGGGCTAACGAAGACCGTTGCCGTGAATGTGCCGGTCAGGCTGTTCCAGGGGGCCTCATTCAGCAGCAGGTAATTGCCCTCGACAATCACGATGGGTGTTTCCGGGCTGATCGGCAGCGCGTTGGCTATGGCGATGTCCAGCGTCCGATCAAATCGTGGAAAGATGCGCTCTTCTGTGGTGTCCCGTAGTCGCCGTACCTCTTCACAGAAAGCCCGTACGTTGAAGGTTTCCGGTGCCCCTTTGCGCTGCAGCAGCCCCCGCGCGCGCAGGACAGGATTATCAAGGTGGTAGCCGTCCATTGGTAGAAGGGCCGCCTGCGGTGACCCGGTGGCGCCCGCGTTCAATTGCTCGACCACGGCCTCTGCCAAGGTGGATTTGCCGGATGCTGGCGGTCCGGCGATGCCGATGATCATGCGCCCCGGCACGCTGCGACATTGGGTCACCAGATCGCAGACACGTCTGGTGTCGCGTTCCAGTGAAGATGTCATGCGGCGACGCCTGCGTCTTTCGGGGTCATGGCCCCTGTCATGAGTGCGACGGCATCGGACATAGAGATGTCTTTCGGGTTCACGATACAGAGCCGCTTGCCCAGCCGGTGAATGTGGATGCGGTCTGCCACCTCAAACACATGGGGCATGTTGTGGCTGATCAGGATGATCGGGATACCGCGCGATTTGACGTCCTGGATCAGCTCTAGCACCTTGCGGCTTTCCTTGACGCCAAGTGCCGCCGTGGGCTCGTCAAGGATGATCACCTTTGAGCCGAAGGCCGCGGCCCGCGCTACGGCAACGCCCTGACGTTGCCCACCTGAGAGGGTTTCGACGGCCTGATTGATGTTCTGGATCGTCATCAGGCCAAGCTCGCTCAGCTTTTCGCGCGCGACCTCTTCCATCTTCTTGCGGTCCAGCTGGCGAAACAGCGATCCGCGAATGCCTGGTTTGCGCAACTCGCGCCCCATGAACATGTTGTCGGCGATCGACAGGGCGGGTGACATGGCAAGGGTCTGGTAGACGGTTTCGATCCCCGCTTCGCGCGCCTCAATGGGTGTTCGGAAGCTGACTGTCTTGCCTGCAAGCTCCACCGTGCCTTCATCCGGGACCACAGCACCAGACACGGCCTTGATCAGCGAGGACTTACCGGCGCCATTGTCGCCGATCACGGCAAGGATTTCGCCGGGCATCAGGTCAAAATCACAGTGGTCGAGTGCGGTCACGCGCCCATAGCGTTTGACGAGGCCGCGCCCTTTCAGGATGGGTTCTGTCATGTCCGGTCACTCCCTCTTTTGCTGCCTGCGGGGGTCATCATGCGGCTACCTTTCTGATCCACTGGTCCACGGCGACAGCGGCGATGATCAAGACGCCGATCAACAGGAACGTCCACTGCGCGTCGGCCCCTGCCAAACGCAGGCCCAGCGTGAAGACCCCGACAATCAATGCCCCAAAGAACGCGCCAAGGATGGAGCCACGGCCCCCGAAGAGTGAAATCCCCCCGATCACCACCGCGGTGATGGATTCAATATTCAGAAGCTGGCCCGATGTGGGTGAAACCGATCCGATCCTGCCGATGAGCGCCCAGCCAGCGAAGGCGCAGATCAGGCCCGCTAGTGCATAGACGGAGATGAGCGTGCCTTTGACGTTGACGCCGGAAAGCTCAGCCGCCTCTGGGTCGTCCCCCACGGCGTAGACATGGCGCCCCCAGGCGGTGTGGCGCAGGGCATAGGCCAGGACCAGTACAAGCCCGATCATGAAGACCACGCCATAGGTAAACACAGCGCCACCAATGGTGAAACGCTCACCCAGAAACTGCAGAAGCGGCGCATTCGCCTCAATCTCTTGCGAGCGGATGGTTTCATTGGCGGAATAAAGGAAGTTTGCAGCCAGCACGATCTGCCACATGCCGAGGGTCACGATAAAGGGCGGCAGCTTCATATAGGCGACAAGCCAGCCGTTCAGCGCGCCGATGGCGGTGCCCATGGCCAGACCGCAAAGGATCGCAAGCTCGACAGGCAAACCGTAGCGGAAAGTGAACTGCCCCATGATCACGGAAGAGATCACTGCGATCGCCCCGACGCTCAGGTCGATCCCTTTGGTGAGGATCACGATGGATTGTGCGGCGGCCACGATGCCGACGATCTGCACCTGTTGCAGGATCAGTGTCAGCGCGAAGGGCGAAAAGAAGCGGTCACCTAATGTGAGCCCGAAGATCAGGATGGCTGCGAGCAGGACAATCAGCGGCACAAGGGCAGGTGTGGTGTGCAATGCGTGGTGGAACTTGCCGACGAGGCCTTTGTTGGGCTCCTCAAAGCTTGCCACATCTGTGGCGGCGCTTGACGCGGCCTGCTCATAGTCTGATTGCGCCATGATCCCCTCCCCTTGGGTGCTTGCGGGGGCGAAGCGTGCCGCCCCCGTCGTTGTCAGATTACGCGTGGTAGGCGTTTAGCCCCAGCACAGATCGGTGCCTTCGGAGACAGAGATGCTTTCCACCCCGTCGGCAGGCATGTCTGTCACGAGCGCAACACCGGTATCAAAGAAGTCCTTGCCGGGTGTCGCCTCTGGCAGCGTGCCGTCTTCTGCGAACTGCGCAATGGCCTCGATCCCAAGCGACGCCATCAGCAGTGGGTACTGCTGAGAGGTGGCACCGATCACGCCGTCAGCCACGTTCTGTACGCCGGGGCAGCCACCGTCGACAGAGACGATCAGAACGTCATTCTCACGACCAATCGCCCGCAGTGCCTCGTATGCGCCAGCGGCAGCAGGTTCGTTGATGGTGTGGACCACGTTGATGGTTGGATCCTGCGCCAACAAGTTTTCCATCGCGCGGCGTCCGCCTTCCTCGTTGCCTTGCGTTACGTCAGAGCCGACGATCCGGGAATCAGTTTCGTCGCCGATCACGTTTGGATCGCCAAGGTCGATGCCAAAGCCGTCAAGGAAGCCCTGGTTGCGCAGCACGTCAACGGTCGGCTGGCTGACCGCAAGGTCAAGCGTTGCAATCCGTGCATTGGCGGCATCGTCACCCAATGTGGCCGCGGCCCACTGGCCGATCAGCTGCCCAGCGAGGTAGTTGTCGGTCGCGAACGTCATATCCGCCGCGTCAATCGGGCTAAGCGGCGTATCCAGCGCGATCACCAGAATGCCCGCATCACGCGCCTGCTGAACCGCTGGTACGATGGATGATGTGTCTGATGCTGTCAGCAGAATGCCGGATGCGCCGTTGGCGATACAGGTTTCGATGGCAGCAACCTGTGTCTCGTGGTCACCGTCGATCTGACCGGCGTAGGAATTCAATTCGATCCCAAGCTCTTCAGCCTTCGCAGTCGCGCCTTCGCGCATCTTCACAAAAAAGGGGTTCGTGTCGGTTTTCGTGATCAGGCAGGCAGAAGTCGCGTGCCCGGCGGCGAAAGCGGATGTGCTTGTGGCAAGTGCAACGGCACTGCCCAAAAGCGCTGTTTTCGTGGCTTTCAACATTATTTGGATCCTCCCAATTCATCCATTTTTTCAGTCGAACACGGACAGGGGTGCCTGTTTTGCGAAGGTGAGTCAATAACTAACTTCCAGAGAGTTATTAATTGACGCACCCATGAATCGGCGAATATTGTGGCGTCATGACGGATACGACTGCACCGAAGCGGGCTCCCGCACAGGCGGAAAACTATAGCCGCGGCACCAATCAGGGCGGCATGCGCGAAGGGAATGAGCGTGTGGTTCTGACCGTCTTGCGTCGCCGCCCCGGCATTACAAAGGCCGAGATTTCGCGGACCACAGGCCTTTCGGCACAGACGGTCGCGCGTTTGATTGCAGCACTAGAAGAAGATGGCCTGATTCTGCGTGGCACCCCGCAACGGGGGCGGATCGGGCAGCCAGCGATCCCACTGACACTCAACCCCGAGGGTGCGATCTTTCTGGGGATGAAAGTGGGACGTCGCAGCGTCGAGATGATCGCGATCGATTTTCTTGGTGCCGTCCTCGACCGTGAGCAGGTGCTGCACAGCTACCCTGATTTCGATGACGTCTTGGCCTTCACTGTCGCTGCGGCAGAGAGGATCAGGGAACGTCTGCCTGAAAACCTGAAATCGCGTGTTGCGGGCCTTGGCGTGGCGATGCCGTTTCATTTGTGGAATTGGGCGACCCGTATTGGGGTTGATAGCGCCGCCATGGCCAATTGGCAGCATCGTGACCTGCGCGCCGAGATTGCCGAAGCACTTGATGTTCCCGTCTTTCTTCAAAATGATGCCACGGCCGCCGCAAGTGCTGAAATGGTGTTTGGAAAAGAGAGCTACGGTGCAAGTGCCCTGTCCTTCTACATCGCCTTTTTCGTCGGTGGGGGCCTCGTGCTGAACCACTCGCTCTATGCTGGGACAACCGGGAATGCCGCTGGGCTGGGGCCGCTGACGATCAAGGATCGCGACGGTCAGGCACGCACACTGATCGAAGTTGCGTCGCTTTCTGTCCTGGAACAGAAACTGGCCGGTGCGGGGGTCGACACGCAAAGGCTCTGGACCGCGCCGGATGCGTGGGATTTCCCCGCAGATATCGTTGATGCCTGGTGTCGCGACTGCGCGCATGCCTTGGCCAGCGCATCGCTGAACGTGCAAACCCTGCTAGATCTTGAGACCATCCTGATCGACGGCTGGTTGCCGCGCGACATCCTTGGGCGACTGGTATCAGCCACGCGGGACGCCTTTGCAGAGCTGGAGCTTGCCGGGATCGAAGTGCCGCAGTTCGTGCAGGGCACAGTTGGCAAGGATGCCCGCCCCATTGGTGCGGCGAGCCTGCCGCTTGGGCATCGGTATTTGCAGATTTAGCGCGTTTCGCCCTTTACTTAAAAAATCATGCGTCACCTTTCGCGTTCGTAGCGAAGCGGAGAGGCAGCGAAAGGTGATTAAGGATGAGGTCGAAATGCTTTAGCCGCCAAGCGCGCTGGCAAGGAAATCATCTGGCCCGTCCACCTCGACCAGTTTCTTGCCCCTGATCTTACAAAACCGGTTGCCGACGTTGCGCAGGAACTGCCGGTCATGGCTGACCAGCAGGCAGGTGGCACCGTGGCGCGTCAGCTCGTCTTCCAGCGCCTCTTGCCCCTCGATGTCGAGGTGGTTCGTCGGCTCGTCCAGTAGATAGAAATTCGGTTGCTGCAAGCGCAGGATCAGCATGGCAAGCCGTGCTTTCTGCCCGCCGGAGAGGGATTTGATCGGCGTTTCCTGCATCTGGATGTTCACACCTGCGCCAGCGAGCAGCCCACGCGCACGTTGATCGCCCACATCAAACTGGCCTGCGACGGCCGTCATCGGGGTGTCATCGTCATCAAGCTGCGTCAGATGCTGGTCAGAGTAGCCAAGGGTCAGTGTCGGCGTGACCTTCACCCCCGCAACGTCGCCCAAGATCGCCAGATGGATAAGCCGCACTAGTCGCGTCTTGCCGGTCCCGTTCTTGCCCAAGAGCACAATCCGGTCGCCCTGGTTGATCCAGATTTTGCCGGTTTGGTAGAGCGTGCGGCCATCTGGTGTTTCCACCGCAACATCATCAAGTCCGATCAGCGCCTTTGCGTGCGTACCGCTATTGGTCAGCCGGATGTCACCGGCGCTACGGTCCTGATGGGCAGGTTTGGCGGCAGCTTCGATCTTGGCGGCCCGCTCTGACAGTTGCTTGGTCTTGATGGTCAGAAGGTCAGAGCCGGAGTTAATGCCAATGTTCTTCAGCTTCGCCGCCTGTTTGCGCAGCTGTTTGGCCTTGTCGAGATCATTGGCGTGGCGACGGGCATCGGCAGCGTCTGCCTCTGCGAGTGCTACGCGCGCCCTGGAGTAGGGGAGCGGGAAGATGCGGCTTTCCTCGGTCCGCAGAAAGAGCGTGCGGTTGGTTGTGGCATCCAGAAAGGCACGGTCATGGCTGGTGATCACCGCCGGGACGTCGTGGGGCAGGGCAGAGAGCCAATCTTGCAGCAGACCGATCCGCTGCAAGTCAAGGTGGTTGGTCGGCTCGTCCAGCAGCAAAAGATCCGGTTCCGTCACCCAGGCCGCAGCGAGGAGCGCGGTGCGCTGCCAGCCGCCGCTGAGTGTGTCGAGCGGCGTATGCTGTAGTTCGTATGGAACTTTCAAATCGTCCAGTACAACGTCGACGCGCCAGCTTTCATATTCGGCCTGTTCGGCAGGCAGCGCGCCAAGCACCAGATCGTAGAGTGTTTGGCCAGCAGCCTCTGCCGGGACGTATTGTTCCACATGCCCGATCCGCAGCCCGCGCGCGCGGGTGATGTCGCCGGTCGTGGGCTCCAAGGTTCCTGCAAGGCAGGCCAGAAGCGTGGATTTCCCCCGCCCATTCGCGGCCACGAGGCCGATGCGGTCGCCCTTGGAGATTGTGAGGTTGAGGTCAGTGAAAAGCGGATCGCCCAGCGTGATGCCAAGGCTTTGGGTATTGAGAATGATCATGGATCGTCTCTGTCACGAAAAGGGCCGCGCGAGGCACGGCAGAAGGGGCAGACCTTTATGACCTGCCCTGCAAACGCATCTGCAGGGCATTTCGGGGACCGTGCTGAAGTCGGCGCGTGATACGCATGCTCAGCCTTTGCCCTCCCTTGGTTCGTGTGACGATGGGGTGAGCGTAGGTTTTTGGGGATGGGGGGGTCAAGACCCACCTTACTTGCGGCGCGGTAGTGATCATTCAGGCGGTGCTGTGTGGATTGCTGACGCCGGATGCCTCCGGCGGAAGTTTGATGGGACGCAGAAAGACAGGATTAGCGCAGGGCACGGCCCTTGATGATGGCGTCCTTGCCAAACTTCTCGCGGATCTTGTCGGCGGCCCGTTCGGCTTCTGCCCGTTTGGTGGCGCCGGGATCGAGTAGGTCGCCCTCGCGGTCGGCGTCGCTGTCGGATGTGATCTCTGAGAGTCCAACACCCAGCAGGCGGAAAGGCCCGCGCCCGCTGACCTGATCGAAAAGCCCGCGCGCGGTCCGGTAGACGGTGTCGGCGATCTGCGTTGGGTGGTGCAGGCTCTGCCGTTTGGAGATCAGCTTGAAGTCATGCGTCTTCAGCTTCAGCGTCACCACCCGCCCCGCCTTGTCCTTGGCCTTGGCCCGCGCGCTGACTTTCTCTGCCATGCGCCAGAGGTGCCCGTCGAGGATGTCGATATCGGCGGTGTCCTCGCTGAAAGTGGTTTCGTTGGAGAGCGTCTTGACCGAGCTATGCGGCGAGATGCGCCGCCCGTCTTCGCCGCGTGCGAGGGAATAGAGCCGCTCGCCCATGCCGCCGAAGCGTTCATGCAGATCGCGTCTGTCCCAGCGCAGGAGATCGTCAAAGGTGCGGATACCTGCACTGGCGAGACTCTGCTGCGCTGCCGGGCCAATCCCCCAGATCAGGCGCACGGATTTCGGTCGCAGGAATGCTGTGGTTTCGGCCTTGCCGATGATGGAAAACCCGCGCGGCTTGTCGAGGTCCGAGGCGACCTTGGCGAGGAACTTGTTGTGGGAAAGGCCGATGGAGCCTGTCAGCCCCAACTCATCCTTCATGCGTTTGACCAACTGCGCGAGCATCACCGCAGGCGGCGCGTGGTGCAGGCGTGCGGTGCCAGTGAGGTCCATGAACGCCTCGTCCAGTGACAGCGGTTCGACCACAGGTGTCAGTTCATCCATCATTTCGCGGATGGCTTTGGATGCCTCAACATAGGCGTCGAACCGGGGGCGCACGACAACCGCCTCGGGGCAGAGCTTGAGCGCCTGAAACATCGGCATGGCGGATTTCACGCCCTTGATCCGCGCCACATAGCAGGCGGTGGAGACAACGCCGCGCCGCCCGCCGCCGATGATCACCGGTTTGTCCGCCAGATCGGGATTGTCGCGCTTTTCGACTGAGGCATAGAAGGCATCGCAGTCCATATGCGCTATGCTCAGGTCGAAAAGCTCGGGGTGTCGTGTGATGCGCGGGCTGCGGCAGGTTGGACAACGGCTGTCGCTGTCAAAGGTCGTCAGGCAATCGCGGCAGAGGGCGGGCATGGCACAAGGATAGTGGCGGCATTCCGGGCGCACAACTGCGGGACATGCGCTATGCTGACAGGGCAGATGCCTCCGGCGGGAGTACTTTGGGCAAGATGATAAGCGAAGAGGTTGATTGGTCGGCGCCGCATGATGGGGCAAAAGTCGCGCTTTTTTTGGGTGATCAGATCATCAGCATTCTGCGGGATGATATTCCGACAATTCCTTACCCCGGGCTGTGGGACTTGCCTGGCGGTGCGCGGGGCCACGGCGAGGGGCCGTTTGAAACAGTGGCGCGCGAAGTGCAGGAAGAATTGGGGTTGGTGCTGCCAGAGGCAGCGGTGCATTGGCAATCCGCCTTTCCTGCAAACTCTGCGCCCGGGAAATGGGTGGCGTTCTTTGTGGCGCGCCTGCCTGCCGCCGTGGTGGATGACATCATTTTTGGGGATGAAGGGCAGCGCTGGGCGCTTTTTGACCTTCCGACATTTCTGGCACTGCCGGATCGGGTGCCGTCCTACGGCGCCCGGCTGACCAAATGGCAAGCCGAGACGGGTGGCTTTGTGGCCTAGACCACACGTTTTGCACCCTTGTGTGAGAACCTGAAACGTCGCGCTGATTTTGGTTGATTTCGGGAATGAAAAGGCGCATGAGTTTCGTATAGGAAACACGCCGACCGGGAGAGACCGGACAGCGTCTGGCGCCGAAGGAGCAACCGCCCCGGTCACTCTCAGGCAAAAGGACCGGTGGGGGTGCAACACGCCGAAGAGAGGCCCATGTGGCCCGCCGAAGGAGCAAGCGTAGTCTGCGCGAATCTCTCAGGCACAGCAGACGGCGGGGGCAGATGGTAAAGGAGTTTTACCATGCCTCGTATTGCTGTTCTGGGTGCCGGGATCACAGGGGTCACTACGGCCTATTCACTGACAAAGCGCGGATATGATGTGACGGTCTATGACCGCCAGCGCTATGCCGCGATGGAAACCAGTTTTGCCAATGGCGGACAGCTGAGCGCGTCAAACGCCGAGGTTTGGAACCAGTGGTCGACCGTGCTGAAAGGCATCAAGTGGATGCTACAGGCCGATGCCCCCCTTTCCGTGAACCCGCGCCCCAGCTGGCATAAGATCAGCTGGATGGGGGAATTTCTGGCGAATATTCCCCGCTACAAGGCCAACACGATTGAAACGGCCCGTCTGGCCGTAACAGCACGCGCGGGCCTGTCGGAAATGGCCGACCGTGCGGGCATTGATTTTGACTTCACCCCGGCGGGTATTCTGCACTTCTACCAGACCCAGAAAGACTTCGATCATGCGCGCCGCGTGACTGGTCTGTTGGCCCAAGGCGGGCTGCAGCGGCAAGAGCTGTCGGCAGAGGCAACCCGCGCCAAAGAACCCACTTTACATGGCGACATTCTGGGTGGTTTCTGGACCGAAAGTGATAGTACGGGGGACATCCACAAGTTCACCGTTGGGCTGGCCGATTGGTTGCAAACGCAAGGCGTGGAATTCGCGATGGGCGATGCTGTGACGGATGTGTCAGCGGATGCCGACGGCGTGACCGTGCGGGCAAAAAACGAGGAGCGTTTTGACGCCGTTGTCGTCAGCGCAGGCGTCGCATCGCGTTATTTTGCAGGGATGTTGGGCGATCGGGTGAATGTTTACCCGGTCAAGGGCTACTCCATCACCGTGAACCTGAACGATGCTGCATCACAGGCCGCGGCGCCCACCGTCTCGCTGCTAGATGACAAGGCCAAGATCGTCACCTCGCGCCTTGGCAAGGGCCGGTTCCGCATCGCCGGTACAGCGGAGTTCAATGGCGAGAACCGCGATATCCGCGCGGACCGGATCAAGCCGCTGGTCCAGTGGTGCGAGGATCACTTTCCCGGTGTCTCGACCGAGAGCGTCGTGCCTTGGGCGGGTCTGCGTCCGATGATGCCGAACATGATGCCAAAGGTCGGCGCCGGTCGGCACGAACGGGTGTTCTACAACACTGGCCACGGTCACCTTGGCTGGACACTTTCGCCCGCCACAGCGGACATTGTGGCCAGCGTGGTACATTCGCGGTTCGCGGGTCGAAATTCATTCGGTATACCACAGCATACATTGAAATCGATCTAAACTCTGCCTATCTCTCTTTCACAGGAAACGAGGGAAAGAGGGATATTTTATGGAGAATCTGATCGCAGAATTTTTGGGGCAGAATGTGCTCTATCTTCTGCTGGCGGTGTTCATCATTGTCTGCATCATGGCCGGTGTTCGCATCGTGCCACAGTCTGAAAAATATGTTGTGGAACGGCTCGGGCGGCTACGCTCGGTTCTGGGGCCTGGCATTAACTTCATCGTGCCGTTTCTGGACCGTGTGCGCCACCGGGTGTCGATCCTGGAAAGGCAGCTGCCGTCGATGACGCAAGACGCGATCACGTCCGATAACGTGCTGGTGCAGGTGGAAACATCCGTCTTCTATCGGATTATCGAACCGGAAAAGACCGTCTACCGGATCCGTGACGTGGATGGTGCGATCTCGACCACTGTCGCCGGTATCGTCCGGTCCGAGATTGGCCGGATGGAACTGGACCAGGTGCAGGCGAACCGTTCAAACCTGATTGAGGCTGTGCGCACACAGGTCGCCCAGCAGGTGGATGACTGGGGCATCGAAGTGACGCGCGCCGAAATCCTCGACGTCAACCTTGATCAGGCAACCCGCGAAGCGATGTTGCAGCAGTTGAACGCCGAGCGTGCCCGCCGTGCACAGGTGACTGAGGCCGAGGGCCAGAAGCGCGCAGTTGAGCTGCAGTCGGACGCGGAGCTCTACGCCGCAGAGCAGGACGCCAAGGCGCGCCGTATCCTTGCGGATGCTGAGGCCTATGCCACGCAAGTGGTGGCCGTTGCGATTGCCGAAAACGGGCTTGAGGCCGCGCAGTATCAGGTTGCCTTGAAACAGGTCGAAGCCTTGACCAAACTGGGCGAAGGAACGGGCAGCCAGACCGTTGTGTTGCCAGCCAACGCAATCGACTCCTTCACCGATGCCTTCAAGATGCTGAAAGGACGAAGCTCATGATCCTGTGGACCGAATGGTGGGTCTGGATGTCTGGGGCCCTTGTACTGGCCACGCTTGAGGTGCTGATCCCAGGGTACATCTTCCTTGGGTTCGCACTGGGGGCCGCGATGATGGGGCTTCTTCTGCTCTTCGGTGTCTCAGCGGGCGGATTTGCCCTGACGCTCGTGATCTTCGCGGTGCTCTCGCTCGTGTCCTACCTGTTGATGCGCAAGTTCTTTGCGCTGAAGACCGGGCAGGTGAAAGTCTGGGAAACGGACGTCAACGATAATTAAGGGGTTTGCTGCCGATTAGGATCGTGTGTCGCAATTTGCGTTCGACCGAAGGGAGAGGCAGCGAATTGCGGCACTGCCAACAGCAAACACCAAACGCCAACGCAAAAACAAAAACCCCCGACACTAGTGGTTGGGGGTTTTTGCTTGGGGGGAGGCGAGTTCTGCCTGAATGGCAAGCGCCGCCTTGCGCGGGTCAGCGGCTTTCCAGACGGGCCGCCCAACGACCACGTGATCGGCCCCGTTCGCGATGGCTTGCGCTGGTGTCATCACGCGCTTTTGGTCCCCCAGATCCGCCCCCACCGGGCGCACGCCGGGCGTGACGATCAGCTTGCCTTCGGCCTCCGGTAACGCCCGGATCAAGGCCGCCTCTTGTGGAGAGGCGATGACGCCATCCGCTCCGTTTGATAGCGCAATGCTAGCCCTTTCCTGTACCAGATCGGCGACCTCGCCGGACTTGATGCAAGAGGCGTCAAGGTCATCGCGGTCGAGCGATGTCAGGATCGTCACTGCGAGGATTTTCATATCAGACCCGCCAGCCCCCTCGCGTGCAGCGCGCACCACATGCGGGTCGCCGTGGACCGTCAGAAAGTCGAGGTCGAACTGGCCGACGCCGCGCACCGCGGCCTCGACCGTCGCACCGATGTCAAAGAATTTCATGTCGAGGAAGATGCGCTTGCCGTATTCCTGCTTCAGTTCGTTTGCCAGCGCCAGCCCGCCGCCTGTCAGCATCCCCAGCCCGATCTTGTAGAAGCTGACGCTGTCGCCCAATTGCTTGGCCAGTTCCAATCCGTCGAGCACGTTCGGCACATCCATCGCAACGATCAGGCGGTCATCTGACATCAGGCTCTCCTTCGCTTGGGCAACGTCCGTCTAACCCGGCCTGCAGGGCGCTGATAGATGCAAAAACATCACACCCGCATCTTGCATCGGGGCACGTCGCCACCCATCTCAATCCCGAGGCCCAGACACCGATGTGCTGCCCAGCCAGGCATCAAAAGACACGGGCGCTTGATAAAGGAGAGAGCCATGAACTTGGACAAGTTCACCGAGCGGTCGCGCGGCTTTGTGCAAGCTGCTCAGACGATCGCGATGCGCGAAAACCACCAGCGTTTCGCGCCGGAGCATTTGCTGAAGGCATTGATGGATGATGAGGAAGGCCTTGCGGCCAACTTGATCGCGCAGGCGGGTGCAAACCCCACAGCCGTGCGCAGTGCCGTTGATGCTGCCATCGCAAAAATGCCGAAAGTGACTGGCGACGCGGGGCAGGTTTATCTGGACAACGTGACGGCCAAGGTGCTGTCGGAGGCCGAGACTGTGGCGAAGAAGGCCGGTGACAGCTTTGTTCCCGTGGAACGCCTGCTGACGGCCCTCGCGTTGGTCAAATCGAAGGCCAAGGATGCGTTGGATGCAGGTGGCGTCACCGCGCAGAATCTGAATGCTGCGATCAATGACATCCGCAAAGGCCGCACCGCAGATAGCGCGACGGCAGAGGATAGTTTTGAGGCGCTAGCAAAGTATGCTCGCGATCTGACTGAGGCCGCAGAGCAAGGCAAGATCGACCCGATCATTGGCCGGGACGAGGAAATTCGCCGCGCAATGCAGGTCCTGTCGCGCCGCACCAAGAACAACCCGGTGCTGATCGGTGAACCTGGCGTCGGTAAGACCGCGATTGCAGAGGGCCTCGCCCTGCGCATCATCGACGGGGACGTTCCCGAAAGCCTGCGCAATAAAAAACTGATGGCGCTGGATATGGGTGCCCTGATTGCCGGTGCAAAATATCGGGGCGAGTTTGAGGAACGCCTGAAGGCTGTCCTGAAAGAGATCGAAACCGCAGCTGGTGAAATCATCCTGTTCATCGATGAAATGCACACGCTTGTCGGTGCAGGGAAGACCGATGGCGCGATGGACGCGGCCAACCTGATCAAGCCTGCGCTGGCACGGGGTGAGCTACACTGTGTGGGTGCGACGACATTGGATGAATATCGCAAGTATGTGGAAAAGGACGCGGCCCTTGCCCGTCGGTTCCAGCCGTTGATGGTGGAAGAACCCACCGTGACCGATACGGTCAGCATCCTGCGCGGGATCAAGGAAAAGTATGAGCTGCACCATGGTGTGCGGATTTCCGACAGCGCGCTGGTGTCTGCCGCGACGCTTTCACATCGCTACATCACGGACCGCTTTCTGCCCGACAAGGCCATCGACCTCGTGGATGAGGCGGCAAGCCGTCTGCGCATGGAAGTGGACAGCAAGCCCGAAGAGCTCGACGCGCTCGACCGCCAGATCCTGCAGTTGCAGATCGAGGCTGAGGCGCTGAAGAAAGAGGATGATGCAGCATCCAAGGACCGGCTGGAAAAGCTGGAGAAAGAGCTCGGCGACTTGCAGGATCGCGCGTCAGAGATGACGGCGAAATGGCAGGCGGAGCGGGACAAGCTGGAAGGCACGCGCGACGCCAAGGAAAAGCTGGACCGTGCGCGGGCAGAGCTCGACATCGCCAAGCGCGAAGGCAACCTGCAGCGCGCGGGGGAACTGTCCTATGGTGTGATCCCGGAGTTGGAGCGTCTGGTTGCGCAAGTTGAAGACGCCGAAGGCGACGACCTGATGGTCGAAGAGGCTGTGCGCCCGGAACAGATCGCTGAAGTGGTCGAACGCTGGACCGGTATTCCAACCTCAAAGATGCTGGAAGGTGAGCGTGACAAGCTGCTCAAGATGGAAGAGCAGTTGGGCAAGCGCGTGATTGGGCAAAAGTCGGCGGTTCGCGCAGTATCCAATGCCGTGCGCCGTGCGCGTGCTGGCCTGAACGACGAAAACCGCCCGCTGGGCTCTTTCCTGTTCCTCGGGCCAACCGGGGTGGGGAAAACTGAACTGACCAAGGCCGTGGCCGACTACCTCTTTGACGATGACAGCGCGATGGTCCGTATCGACATGTCGGAGTTCATGGAGAAACACGCGGTTGCCCGTCTGATTGGCGCGCCTCCGGGCTATGTTGGCTATGATGAAGGCGGCGTGCTGACCGAGGCCGTGCGGCGCAGGCCCTATCAGGTTGTGCTGTTTGACGAGGTTGAAAAGGCGCACCCGGATGTCTTCAACGTGCTGTTGCAGGTCCTTGATGACGGCGTGCTGACCGATGGTCAGGGCCGCACGGTCGACTTTAAACAGACGCTGATCATCCTGACCTCGAACCTTGGCGCGCAGGCGCTGAGCCAGCTGCCCGATGGAGCCGACCCGGCACCGGCAAAGCGCGATGTGATGGATGCGGTCCGTGCGCATTTCCGGCCGGAATTCCTGAACCGTTTGGATGAAACGATCATCTTCGATCGTCTGGCGCGGGAGGACATGGCGGGTATCGTCGCGATCCAGTTGAAACGTCTGGAAAAGCGCCTGTCAGGGCGGAACATCACGCTTGATCTGGACGAGGCCGCGCTGAAATGGCTGGCTGAGGAAGGCTACGATCCTGTCTTTGGGGCACGGCCATTGAAGCGGGTGATCCAGCGCGCACTGCAGGATCAACTGGCCGAGATGATCCTCGCCGGAGACGTCATGGATGGTGACACGATCACCGTCAGCGCGGGTGCCGATGGGCTGCTTGTTGGTGACAGGCTCTCATCCTCCAACCGCACGCCGCCAGAGGATGCGGTGGTACACTGATCAAAAAAGGGGCGCTTACGTGCGCCCCTTTCGTTTTTCCCGGCACGCGAGCGCATTTCGCTTGTAGGTCAGTAAAACTGTCCTATGTAGCGGCGCATGGCAGAACCACGCGCAGACACCGGGCATACGCTGATCGACGATATCCAGGGCATCTCGCTGGGGGTGCTTTTAGCAGGGATCGGCGTGCATATCCTGACGACGGTCGGTCTGATCACCGGCCAGACCGCGGGCGTTGCTGTCATCCTGTCTTACCTGACAGGGTATTCCTTCGGATTGATGTTCTTTCTGGTGAACCTGCCGTTCTACGCACTGGCATGGCGACGGTTAGGGACGGAGTTCACGATCAAATCGCTGATTTCTGTTTCGCTCTTGTCGGTGATCACAGAGTTTTTGCCGCTGGGCATGCAATTCGAGTATCTGGATACCGCGCTGGGCGCTGTGGTCTTTGGGGCGCTGACGGGTCTTGGGCTTCTCGCCCTCTTTCGGCACAACGGATCCCTTGGTGGCATGGGGGTTGTGGCGCTTCTCATTCAGGATACGACGGGGTTCCGCGCGGGCTGGGTGCAGCTGATTTTTGATGCTTTGGTCTTTGGGGTGGCGCTGTTCCTGTTCCCGACCTGGGTTGTGCTTTACTCCTTGCTTGGGGCCGTGGTGCTGAACCTGATCATCACGATCAATCACCGGCGCGACCGCTACGTCGCGACATGAAAAAGCCCCGGCGCTTGCGCACCGAGGCTTCCTTCAAACCTGAAACGAAGCGTTTAGCTTGCTGGCAGGATCACCGCGTCGATGACGTGGATCACACCATTTGACGCTTCGATGTCGGCAGCCACGACGTTTGCGCCGTCAACCATCACGCCACCTTCGGTCATGATCGTGACGTCAGCACCGTTCACGGTGGTCGCCATCATCTCATTGGACAGGTCGGTCGACATCACTTTGCCGGGGACCACGTGGTAGGTCAGGATCGCGGCCAGTGCCTCTGGATCTTCCAGAAGGCCCTCGACTGTGCCCTCAGGCAGTGCGGCGAATGCGTCATCGGTCGGTGCGAAGACAGTGAACGGGCCATCGCCCTTCAGCGTGTCAACCAGACCGGCAGCCTCAGCTGCGGCGACGAGGGTCGTGAATGTGCCAGCCTCAACAGCGGTATCCACGATGTCCTTTTCGCCCATGGCGAAAGCGGATGTTGCCAGTGTCGTTGCGGCGGCGGCTGCCATAAAAGTTCTGCGTAGCATTGTAGTCTCCCATAGATTTGGATCCGATGCTTTGCTTGCATCGTCGTTTCTACGCCGGGATCCCGCCCCGGATCAGCGGGGTTTTTTGCTGATCGCGCTTGACCGAAAATGCGCAGGACCTAAGCCGCGCCGATTTTCGGTTTCCAGTCACAGCTGCGTGAGAGGACGTGATTGCCTTGCCCAAATCCGGAAACATTTCAGCGTTATGGCAGCAACGTGAGACATCTTTCAGCCGATCTCACCTATATGATCGCCAACACTATGAATCGAATGGAGTGCTGCATGGCATATCGCTGGACCAATGACCTGACCACGGCGGACGTAACGCCCAAATCCGCCTATCTGAACCGGCGCCAGATTCTTGCCGGGACGGTTGGCCTTGGCGCCATCGGCCTGGCCGGGCAGGCAGGCGCACAGCCGCTGGAGCCAAATACGCTCGAAGAGATCACGAGCTACAACAACTTCTATGAGTTTGGCACCGGCAAGGGTGATCCGGCCGCGAATGCGCATCAGCTTGAGATCGAACCTTGGTCGATCAAGGTGGACGGCATGGTCGATAATCCAGGCGAATACGCGCTGGATGATCTGCTGGCCGGTCTGTCGGTTGAAGATCGCCTGTATCGCTTCCGCTGCGTCGAGGCCTGGTCGATGGTCATCCCGTGGAACGGGATTGAGCTTGCCGATATCCTGAACAAGGTCGGTGTGCAGTCCGGTGCCCGCTATGTCGCCTTTGAGACGGTCGTGCAGCCGGAGAACATGATCGGCGTGCAGCGCCGCGTGCTGGACTTTCCTTATGTCGAGGGGCTGCGCCTTGATGAGGCGATGCATCCGCTGACAATCATGGCGACCGGCATTTATGATGAGCCGATCTATAAACAAAACGGCGCGCCGATCCGTCTGGTCGTTCCGTGGAAGTATGGTTTTAAGTCGATCAAGTCGATTGTCCGCATCACCCTGCAAGCAGATGAGCCGCCCACCAGCTGGAACAAGGCCAACGCCCGCGAATATGGCTTCTATAGTAATGTGAACCCCAACGTGGATCACCCACGGTGGAGCCAGGCGACGGAGCGCCGGATCGGCGGTGGCCTCTTTGCGTCGCGTCAGGACACGCTGATGTTCAACGGCTATCCGGAAGTTGCCAGCCTTTATGAAGGCCAGAATCTGAGCGTAGACATCTAATATGGCACTGACCCAATCCATCAACGGCGGCCTGCGCCGCATCCCACCGTGGACTATATATATAGTCGGCGCTGCCTACGCGGTGTGGGAGTTCTGGCGCGCGCTCAATCAGATCGGTCCCTACCTTGTGGAACCGATCAACGTGCTGGAACGCGCTTATGGTGAGGTCGCCCTGATCCTGATGGTGGTGGGTCTGATGGTAACACCGCTGCGCAATTGGCTGGGTGTGAACCTGCTGAAGTTTCGCCGCGCCATCGGGGTGACGGCCTTCTTCTTTGTACTGGCCCACTTTCTGGTCTTTGCGATCCTCGATGTGCAAAGCTTGGAACGGGTTTGGACGGAAACGGTGAAGCGGCCCTATGTGACGGTCGGCATGCTGTCCTTCCTGATGCTGATCCCACTGGCAGTGACATCTAATAATGTATCTGTCCGCAAGATGGGCGCGGCCAGCTGGCGCCAGTTGCACAAGCTCACCTATCCGGCGGCGATCCTTGGGGCGCTGCACTACCTCTGGCTTGCACGGGGGTTCCAGTGGGAGCCGCTGATCTATCTGGCACTTGCCGTCGGATTGGTGGCGCTCCGCTATATGAATGTTCGACGACAACGCGCCGTTGCCTGAACGCCAAAGTGAGTCGCCCTATTCCGCAGAATGGGGCGTTTTCGTTTTAAACGACTCGTTTTGGCGGTGGGCGACTCGATGGGCAGGGGTGAATCGGGATGAATCGGCGCAAATCACCCCTGAATCTGATGTGAGGCTACGTGAGTCCGGGGGAGTCTTGTGGGTTAGTCTGTGGATAACCCCAAATCTTGTATGTTCCGTTTCTTTTCCGCCTAATAAAATTGCGTTCGATCCTGCAAATCCAGCCTCGAAATTGCCGTAACCTCCTAAAAACATAGATAAAATCTGGTTTCTGGCAAAAAATGCATTTTTCTTGAAAAAAGGGCTTGCGGGTCCCGGTCACTAACCGTAGAACCCCCCTCACCGGCGGCGCTGAGGCACACACCAACGCACCGACGGGACGCCAAACGGGCCAAACGGCAACGCGGCGGAACAAAAAACCAGAGGTTATCGAGGCGGGGCGCGCCGAAAAGTTTAGGGCGCATCTAGTCTCTTTTGTCTCTACGCTGTTTGAAATTGATATATCTGAAGAGATATGTGGGCGGTTTGGTTCATTTCGATGGATCAACGTCTGTATATCGCGCTCTTAGCCTTCGGGCGATGATAGAGTGTCAGCTTCACTGTTTGGACGGTTTCCGGTTTCTTATGAAACCAGAAGCACAACAAACAGATGACTATCCGACCCATGCCGGGTCGGATGATGTGCAGAGGTTCGAACGTCAAGGTTCACCGAGTAATCGGTGTTCAACTTGAGAGTTTGATCCTGGCTCAGAACGAACGCTGGCGGCAGGCCTAACACATGCAAGTCGAGCGCGCCCTTCGGGGTGAGCGGCGGACGGGTGAGTAACGCGTGGGAACGTGCCCTTAGGTAAGGGACAACAGCTGGAAACGGCTGCTAATACCTTATGATGTCTTCGGACCAAAGATTTATCGCCTAGGGATCGGCCCGCGTTGGATTAGGTAGTTGGTGGGGTAATGGCCTACCAAGCCGACGATCCATACCTGGTTTGAGAGGATGATCAGGCACACTGGGACTGAGACACGGCCCAGACTCCTACGGGAGGCAGCAGTGGGGAATCTTGCGCAATGGGCGAAAGCCTGACGCAGCAACGCCGTGTGTGCGATGAAGGCCCTCGGGTCGTAAAGCACTGTCAGTAGGGAAGATGGGTTCCTTTAGTAATATTGAAGGGGCTTGACGGTACCTACGGAGGAAGCACCGGCTAACTCTGTGCCAGCAGCCGCGGTAATACAGAGGGTGCAAGCGTTGTTCGGAATTATTGGGCGTAAAGCGCGCGTAGGCGGTTGCGTAAGTCAGATGTGAAAGCCCGGGGCTCAACCTCGGAAGTGCATCTGAAACTGCGTAACTTGAATCCTGGAGGGGGCAGTGGAATTCCCGGTGTAGAGGTGAAATTCGTAGATATCGGGAGGAACACCAGTGGCGAAGGCGACTGCCTGGACAGTGATTGACGCTGAGGTGCGAAAGCGTGGGTAGCAAACAGGATTAGATACCCTGGTAGTCCACGCCGTAAACGATGTCTACTAGCCGTTGGGGCCTT
>JBCBOD010000205.1:0-3773 GCA_039821425.1 Pseudomonadota bacterium | reverse complement strand
TATGGTGTATTGATATGGGATCAGAACGTTTTCGAAGAGGGAACAATGAAGACTGATCTCAAATCCATGAGCCGTAAAGAGCTCGAAAAACTCAAATCAAATATCGACAAGGCGCTGGCGCGGCTTGACGCAAAAGACAAGAAAGCGGCGCTCGCTGCCGCTGAAAAGGCAGCCGCTGCACATGGCTTCTTGCTCTCTGAATTGGCGGGTGGGGCTGCGGCAAAGCCGGGGCGCAAGAAACCAGGACCAAAGCCAAAAACGGCATCTGTCCCGAAATACAAGAACCCCAGCGATCCATCACAAACCTGGACGGGAAAAGGGCGGCAGCCAGAGTGGTTCAAGGCCGCAATCGCCGCAGGCACAAGCCCGGACAAGATGGAAATCTGACCCCTCACTGTCAGCGCAGGATGCTCTGAACGCGACCCGCCGCTTCTTCCCCAACCGCAGTTTCAACTGCACGCGGTGAATTCACGATCAGAGCAGAATGCACTACGCTGAACCGCGACAAGCAAAGAGGTTCAGCATGACAGTCCATATTGGCGCCGCGAAAGGCGATATCGCCCCCACAGTTCTGATGCCGGGGGATCCTTATCGTGCGCGATGGGCGGCCGAGACGTTTCTTGACGACGCACGCTGCGTGAACGAAGTGCGCGGTATGCTGGGGTTCACGGGCACCTGGCAGGGCCACCCTGTCACGATCCAAGGGTCGGGCATGGGCATGCCGTCCCTGTCGATCTATGCCAATGAGCTGATCAAAGACTACGATGCACAAACCCTGATCCGGATCGGATCCTGTGGCGCCATGCAAGAGACCGTGAAGATTCGCGATGTGATCCTCGCGATGACCTGCTCGACCCTGTCCACCCCATCGCGCGGCATGTTCAAAGAACTGAACTTCGCTCCCTGCGCCGACTATGGACTTTTGGCTGCCGCCCATGCAGCGGCGGTGGCCAAGGGCGTCACCACCCATGTGGGTGGTATCTATTCATCTGACGTCTTCTACGACGAACGCCCTGACCTGAACGATCAAATGATCCGACACGGCACCCTCGGGGTGGAGATGGAGGCAGCCGAGCTCTACACCCTTGCAGCACGCTACGGACGGCGCGCGCTGGCAGTTCTCACCGTCAGCGACCACCTCATTACACATGAGGCGCTGCCATCAGAAGACAGAGAGCGGACGTTCGGCGACATGATCGAAATCGCACTGACGGCAGCTTTCGCCTGAAGCACAAGAGGGGGCTGTCTACCCCCGGCTTCGCCTCCCCCCGAAGAAATTTAAGGGCCAAAAATATCTTGGGGGAGGCCAAAGGCCGGGGGCAAAGCCCCCAAACCAAATTTGTGGTTACACCACGCGTTCAACCATCATGCCCTTGATGTGGGCAATCGCCTTGGCGGGGTTCAGACCCTTCGGGCAGGTCTTCGCGCAGTTCATGATCGTATGGCAGCGATAGAGCTTGAAGGGATCTTCTAACTGGTCCAGTCGCTCCCCCGTGGCCTCATCCCGGGAATCGATGATCCAGCGATAGGCGTGCAAAAGCGCCGCCGGCCCAAGATACCGGTCGCCATTCCACCAGTACGACGGGCAGGAGGTCGAGCAGGATGCGCACATCACGCATTCATACAGCCCGTCGAGCTTCTTGCGGTCTTCAATGGATTGCTTCCATTCCTTCGCAGGGCGGTTCGTCTTGGTCTCCAGCCACGGCATGATGCTGGCATGCTGGGCATAGAAGTGGGTCAGATCCGGGATCAGGTCCTTGATCACCGGCATATGCGGCAGTGGGTAGATCTTGATGTCGCCCTTGATCTCATCCATTCCGTAGATGCAGGCCAGCGTGTTGATCCCGTCGATGTTCATCGCACAAGATCCGCAGATGCCTTCGCGGCAAGAGCGGCGGAAGGTCAGGGTTGGATCAATCTCGTTCTTGATCTTGATCAGCACGTCCAGAACCATCGGGCCGCAGGTATCCATGTCGACGAAATACGTATCCAGCGACGGGTTCTTCCCATCATCCGGGTTCCAGCGATAGATCTGCACCTTGCGCAGGTTGGTGGCACCTTCAGGCTTCGGCCAGGTCTTGCCCACCGTCATGCGCGAGTTCTTGGGAAGTGTCAGTTGTACCATTTCCGTATCCTTCCTACCGGGGCCATGCCCCGCAAATCCTATCTAGCTGCGCAATCTGACCGACCGCACCGGTGGCTCGCCCGTCAGGTTGAAAACGCATTCTTCATAGACCGCGGCGGGGTCTCGTCCCCGGATCGCGTCGGCGCTGATGCTGATGCTACCGCCGAAAAACGGGCCGTCGTTGCTGTTGGCCCCGACGGTGACCCCAACTTCGGGCCCTTGCGCCGCACGTGCGCGCTCTTCGCAGCGGTCTGCCGCCTGTTCGGGTGTCGGCGGGCTGCAGGCAGCAAGGCCCAGTAGCGCGAGCAATCCGAAGACGCGTGTCACAGGTTTACCCCCAGAAAGCTGTTGGCAGAGCAGCGGATCGTCTCGGGCCGTCCGGCAATATCGACCACCAGATCAGTCGTCGCCTGATCAGCGCCGACAATAGCCCCTTCCGCGATCTGGAGGATCTCTGACCCACTGGCGTTATCGATGATGCAATCTGTCATTGGCCGCGCATCGACACCGGGAAACCGGGTTTGCACAACGTTGTTCACCACGCCCTTCGCCGCGTCACGCGCGATCACGTCGCCCGCAGGCCCAAGGTCCTGCATGCAACCGGTGAGCGCCAGAGCGGCGAGTGGGGCGAAAAAACGCATCAGAATGTCCGCACCTTCGGGGCGATCCGTGCCTCATCAATCCCGCCTTCCGCAGCAGTTGTCAGCGGTTCGGTGATGACCGGACGGTATGTGAGGTTCATGATGATCGAGTCGACCTTGTTTCCGGACGCCCGCGCCAGGGTGTGCACGCGCCAGTTTTCATCATCCCGTTCGGTGTGATCCTCATGCGCGTGGGCGCCACGGCTTTCCTTGCGCGCCTCGGCCCCGAAGATCGTGGCCAATGCATTAGGCATCAGGTTGGTCAGCTCCAGCGTCTCCATCAGGTCAGAGTTCCAGACGAGGCTGCGGTCCGTGACGCTGAGGTCATCCATCTTGCCAGCGATCGCCGTCATCTTTTCCACACCGGCAGAGAGGGTTTTTTGCGTGCGGAACACGGCGGCGTCTTCCTGCATCGCTTTCTGCATCTCCAGACGCAGTTCGGCGGTCGCCATCTCACCCTTGGCATGGCGCAGACCGTCGAAACGCTCAAAGGCCTTGTCGACGGCAACCGTATTCGTATCCGGCACGGCGCTGTTCCGATCCACAACCTTGCCAGCGCGGATCGCGGCGGCACGGCCGAAGACCACGAGGTCGATCAGACTGTTCGATCCCAGACGGTTCGCCCCATGCACAGACGCACAGCCCGCTTCACCCACGGCCATCAGGCCGGGGACGACTTTGTTCGGGTCTTCATCGGTCGGGTCTAACACTTCACCCCAGTAGTTCGTGGGGATGCCACCCATGTTGTAGTGGACGGTTGGCAGCACCGGGATCGGCTCTTTGGTGACGTCGACGCCAGCGAAGATGCGCGCGCTTTCGGAAATCCCAGGCAAGCGCTCTGCTAGCGCCTCTGGTGGCAGGTGGTTGAGGTTCAGGTGGATATGGTCACCGTTCGCCCCCACGCCGCGGCCTTCGCGGATTTCCATCGTCATGCAGCGGCTGACGTAGTCGCGCGGGGCAAGGTCTTTGTAATTCGGCGCATAGCGTTCCATGAACCGCTCACCTTC
>JBCBOD010000039.1:0-28110 GCA_039821425.1 Pseudomonadota bacterium | reverse complement strand
TCTACGATATTGGAACAACCCGAATGCGACAGCGGCCAAATACCTCCACATCAATGGGGATGATTGGCTTTTGACCGGTGACCGCGGGGTCGTGATGTCCTCTGGCCGTATCCGCTACATCGGGCGCGATGACGATATCATTTCCTCTGGCGGCTACCGCATCGGACCGGGAGAGGTGGAGGATTGCCTGCTGACCCATCCGGCCGTAGCGCTTGCCGGGGTTGTCGGCGCGCCGGACCCGGTGCGGGGGTCAGCCGTTGCGGCCTATCTGACGTTGAAGGACGGGTTCAGTCCCAGCGATACTCTCGCAAAGGAGATCGCGGCCCACGTCAAATCTCGCCTCGCCGCCTACGAATACCCTCGCGTAATCCGTTTCATTGCCACCATGCCGATGACGACCACCGGCAAGATCATCCGCGCCGATTTGCGCGCGATGGCCGAAGCGGAGGCAGCGAAAGGCCTTTGACAAATGCTCCGTTCCGGCAATCATGCTGGTCGGGGGGATCATCATGCAATCAGACGTCGTCATCATCGGGGCCGGCCTAGCCGGATTGGTCGCAGCCACGGAACTGACCGCGCGCGGCAAGACTGTCACGATCCTCGACCAGGAAGGGCGGCAGAACCTCGGTGGACAGGCGTTCTGGTCGCTGGGTGGTCTGATGATGATCGACACGCCGGAACAACGGCGGATGCGCGTGAAAGACAGCCATGCGCTGGCCACGCAAGACTGGCTGGGATCAGCGCAATTCGACCGGCCAGAGGATCACTGGCCGCGGGAATGGGCGAAAGCCTATCTCGATTTCGCCGCCGGAGAGATGCGCAGCTATTTGCACGGGTTGGGCATGCGCTGGTTTCCCATCGTTGGCTGGGCCGAACGCGGCGGCAGCTTTGCCGCCGGGCACGGCAATTCCGTCCCTCGTTTTCACGTCACGTGGGGCACCGGGCCGGGTGTGCTGCGCCCGTTCGAGGACCGCGCGCTGGAGGCCGAGAAGGCTGGCAAGCTCACCTTCGGGTTCCGCCATCGCGTCACCAGGTTCGACATCACAAACGGGCGTGTTGCAGGGGTGCGGGGCGATATCCTCGCGCCTGATAACGCCCGGCGCGGGGCAGCCACAAATCGCGATGTGATCGACACATTCGACATTCGCGCCGATCAGGTGATCGTCACCTCCGGCGGGATCGGCGGGAACTTCGATCTGGTGCGGCGCAATTGGGATGCGTCTAAGTCCGGGCCACTGCCGGAGAAAATGGTATCCGGCGTGCCGGAGCATGTGGACGGGCTGCTGCTGGACATCCTCAAAGAGGCTGGTGGCGAGCTGATCAACACCGACCGCATGTGGCATTACACCGAAGGGGTCGAGAACTGGGATCCGATCTGGCCGCACCACGGCATCCGCATCCTGCCGGGACCGTCATCCATGTGGTTCGACGCGGCCGGCGACCGACTACCGGCACCTTGCATGCCCGGCTTCGATACAATGAGCACGCTGCACGAAATTTGCCGTCGCGGGCATGACCACACTTGGTTCGTCCTGACGCAAAGGATCATCGAAAAAGAGTTCGCCCTTTCCGGCTCTGAACAAAACCCTGACCTGACAGGCGGGACATGGACAGGTGTGTTGAAAGAACGGCTGGGCAAAGGGGCCACCTCGGCGGTGGAGGCATTCAAAGAAAAGGGCGCTGATTTTGTCGTCGCCAATGACTTCGAAACGCTTGTTGCAGGTATGAACCAGCGCGGTGGCAACCTGATCGATCCGGCGCATCTCAAGGCGCAGATCACAGCGCGCGACAACCAGATCGACAACCCGTTTGCAAAAGATGTGCAGATCAACGCGATCCGCAGCGCGCGGAAGTACCTTGGCGACAAGCTGATCCGCACCGCCAAACCGCACAAGATCCTTGACCCCGCAAACGGGCCACTCATCGCGGTCAAGCTGCATGTGGTCACGCGCAAGACGCTTGGCGGGGTACACACAGACCTTGATGGGCGCGTCTTTGCCCCCGGCGGCAAGACCATCGACGGGCTTTATGCAGCGGGCGAGGCCGCAGGTTTCGGCGGTGGCGGATATCACGGCTACAACGCCCTGGAAGGGACGTTCCTTGGCGGCTGCATCCACTCTGGTCGCAGGGCGGGGCGTGCCGCGGGCTAGGCTGTCTGTGACTCCTGACACAGACCGTTCCGAAAAACTCAGGCATGCGAGTCCTTTAAGCGGTCGCACGTCGGGGCACGACTTTAGATGGAACCCATTCTTGGACAGGTTATTCTGTTCGCGGGCAATTTTGCGCCCCGCGGATGGGCGTTTTGCGATGGCCAGACGCTTGAAATTGCTGAGAATGAGCCCCTCTATGCGATCCTCGGCACGACCTACGGCGGTGACGGACAGACCACCTTCTGCCTGCCTGACCTGCGCGGACGTACCGCCGTTCATGCCGGTCACGGCGACGGCCTGTCGCCACGCGATCTGGGGCAATCCTTCGGGGCAGAGACAGTCGCGCTCAGCGCGACTGAACTTCCCGAACACCGGCATGAAATCTATGCCGCCGATGGCGCCCCCAGCGGTGAGACGCAGTCGGGTGCTGCCCTCTCAACCGCGACCACCGTCGTCAGCGCCGAGGCCGGCAGCCATCGCCAGCGGGCAGAACCCGCGACCCAGTTGCACAGCAAGACCGTCGGCCTTGCAGGCGGCAGCGCCCCACACCAGAACATGCAGCCGTCGCTTGGCATGAATTACATTATAGCGGTGCAAGGCAGTTTTCCGGCACGAAACTGAGCGTATCTGTGTCCATTGTCACAGAGCATCCACAGGCCTTGCGTTAACTCTTTGGCAACAAGCATCACGCCAAGGCCCCATCATGTTCGAACTGACCGCACCCATCCCGTCCCGCAGCGACCTTGACTGGTGCTGGTACCTGCGCCGGCACGGCAAGACGGGTGAGGCACTCGAACGTGTCCTGCATGACATCGGCGTGCTGCAACCGGGGGGCTGGGCAAACTGGCAGCCCAGCAGCATCACCGACACAGGCGCGCCGGTTGAGATGCAATTCACGGAAGACCAGTCTGCGCTCTGGCTTTGGACGGAAGTGGACGACCCTGCAAGCGACCCGATCACCCGTCTGAGCAAGGCACTGCAGGTGATCACCGCAATCGGTGCCACCCCGCCAAGCCTTGCACTACGTGACGTGATTGCTGCCGCACAAAGCGACGGGCCGCTGTCCTTTGGCGCCCGGCTCGGGTTGAAGCAAACGGCGACATCGCTCGGGGTGACTTTGTTTGCCGAAGTGACGGATACGGCGGCAGATTTGACAACGCTTCTTGCCACCGGTGTCATGCCACCCGCGCAAGACGCGGCAACACGGATGACCATGCTGGGGTACTGCCTCGGCACGCAGACCGTGACACTCTACTACGACACAGAGGCAGCCCTTAAAACGGTTCTGGCGCAATTGACCGCCATTGCCGGGGTCCCTGTAGAACCGTTGCACGCGCAGATCGACCATATGATGGCGGCAGCCCACCCTGACGGGACGCTCGGCAAGCTACGCTATGCGTTGCGCTACACGCCCGGGCACAAACGGCCAGAGCTGACAGTTTTCCTCTCGGCCAAATCAGCGTTTCTGAACGACGCCGCGATTACTCGGGAGGTCCGCAACTTCCCCGGCGCGCATATGCCCGGATATGAGGCGCTGATCGACATGCATGTGCCCGCACCCCGCGGTCAGTCACTGCATGGCGATGTCGGGTTCCAGGCGCAGGTGGATGGCCGCCCGCGCCTGTCAATCGCTGTCGCGGCGCCCTGGCACTGCCCGATTGAGGTTGCCTGACGCCCCGGTAATGCCACGCAGGGCACCTGCACCCGACGCAATCGCGCAATAATTTTGCCACTTTGCATAATCACAATTTTTACGTGTCATTAACCATTGCCCGGCAACAGCCCCGGCGCTTGGCCAAGAGACCTATTGAAACGCGATAAATTCAGGGGACAGATTGCCATGTCATCGAAGAAGAAGATTGCCGTCATTGGTGGCGGTGTAGGTGCCATCACTGCCGCATATGCCATCACGCAGCAGCCGAACTGGCAGGATGAATACGACATCACGCTCTACCAGCTCGGCTGGCGTCTGGGCGGCAAAGGGGCCAGCGGGCGCAACATGAAGCACGCGGGCCGGATCGAGGAACACGGTCTGCATATCTGGGCCGGTTTCTACGAAAACGGCTTCCGCCTGATGCGCGATTGCTATGACCAGCTGAATGAAACCGGATTGCGCAGCCCCGATGCGCCGCTCGGGACACTCGACAAGGCCTTCACCGGGCTGAACCGGTTCCTGCTGGCCGAGATGATCGAGAAAGACGGGACCAAGGAAATCCACCCCTGGTTCCTCGAATTTGAACCCAATGATGACAAGCCCGGCACTGGCGGCGTGCTGCCGACACCTTTCGCCTATTTCCAGATGGCGGTGGAGACGATCGCCAACTTCATCGAGAAGATCCTCGAAGAGCTTGGCAAGGATGTCCCCCACACCGCCCCACCGCGCTTTGCCGCTCCGCTCAAGGCGCATGGTGTCGCGGAAAAGAAGCCATCGCCTGTGCATCACCTGCGTGATTTCGCCAAGGCACTGCCGGACAACGCGTTTGACCACACGGACAGCCAGACTCAAACGCTGCACGATCTCGCCGGGCATGCGCAAAGCTGGTTTGACGAACAGGCCTTCCCCGAAGGTGTCCTGTCTGATGAGGCGCGCCGCCTGAAATATCTCGTCAGCCTCTCGCTCGCCTTCTTCAAGGGGACGCTTGACAACGGTCTGTTCCGCAACGGGTTTGACGCCATCGACAACTGGGAAATCAGCGAATGGCTGCTGCACTATGGCGCCAGTCACGAGGCCGTCTATTCCGCAGTCTTCCGCGGCTGCTACGACTACGTCTTTGGCTACCCCGCTGGCGTGACCGACCACCGCAGCGTGGGCGCTGGCACCGCCATCCGCGGCCTCCTGCGCCTCGCCTTCACCTACAAGGGTTCGCTGTTCTTCAAGATGATGGCGGGCATGGGCGACACGATCTTTGGCCCCTACTATGAAATCCTCAAGCACCGTGGCGTGAAGTTCAAATTCTTCAACGCAGTCACGCATTTGGCGCTTGATGACACCAAGGCCTACATCGACCGGATTGATATGGTGGAACAGGCCAAGGTGAAGGGCGACGATTACGATCCTTTTGTCGTGGTCAAGGACCTGAATTGCTGGCCGTCAGAGCCCAAGTGGGAGCTTCTGGAAGATGGCAAGAAGCTGGAAAAATCCGGCATCGATTTTGAGTGCGAGAAAGAGGCCCCAACAGGCAAAGCCTACAGCCTGAGAAAGGGCGAGGATTTCGATGAGGTGATCCTCGGCGCCTCTCTCGGGTCCATGCCTTATATGGCCAAGGAACTGGTCGCCGCCTCCAACCGCTGGAAGATGATGCTGGAAAAGGTCGGCACCGTGGCGACGCATGCCGCACAGTTCTGGGTCGACCAGACCGCAGCAGAGCTTGGCTGGAATGATCTGGTGGCTGAACACAACATCGGTGATATCCCCGCCGACCTGAAGACCGTCATCACCAGCTTCGAAGAGCCGCTCGATACATGGGCGGACATGTCCGACCTTATTGACCGTGAAGACTGGAAAGACCCAAAGCCCAAATCCATCGCCTATTTCTGCAGCCCCGCCCATGACGCAGGCGTGTACCCCGGTAGCTTCGAGGACAGGGTCAAGGACTGGGCCGACAACGAATTGGTCAAGATGTGGCCCAAGGCCAAGAAGAACGGCAAGTTCGACACCTCGATCCTCGTGGCCGAGGGTGCCACGACAGGTGCGGCTAAATTCAAGGCGCAGTACTTCCGCGAGAACTTCTACGGGTCCGAGCGCTATGTGCTGTCTGTCCCCAACTCCGTCCAATACCGTCTGCCACCGGACGGCACAGGGTTTGAAAACCTCTACATCGCAGGTGACTGGACCCGCTGTGGGATCAACGCGGGCTGCGTGGAGGCGGCGACGATCTCCGGCCTCGCCGCCGCGCGCGGGTTGACAGGGGCCGACATCGAAATCGTTGGCGAAGGCGACCTTGCCCCTGATGCGGGGCCGACCGAAAAAACCCGCCTTGCCAGCCCCTACGCACAAAACGCCAATTGGCCGCTGACGCCATTCTTTGGCGTGGGGGAGCTTGATGGGTTCTTCAGCTTCCACGCGGTTGACGCGAAAGAGCTGGAAAAATGCCTGCCCACAGGCATGACGCTGCACCCGCAGGCGATCACACCGCAAGGCACGCACCCCGTCTCCATCCTCGCCAACCAGCAGATGGGGGTGCGCCCGTCGATCATGCCGCGTCTGTTCGGTTTCAAGAACTATTACGAGGCCATCGTCGCCATCAACTACGTGCAGGTTGAAGGGCATGAGGGCGCCTATGCCTATCTGCCGAACCTCTATCTGAACAGCAAACTGCCGCAACTCGCCGGTGTCTGGTTCTATGGCTACAACAAGCGGATGGGGCAGCTTTCGATGGGCAACCGGCACTACACCGTAAAATCCCAGACCGGTTCACCCATCTGGTCCGGCACCTACGCCCAGCGCGACATGGCACGGCCCTTGTCGGACTACGCAACGCTTGGTGCGGTCGACAAACTGGCCAATCAAGTGGTCGTCACGAAGAACAAGTTCGGCAATTGGCAGTTCTCTAACCTCGACTTTGGTCTGACAGCGGCGACGGGTGCCGGAATCCACGCCAGTATTGAGGTTTCAGATGCCGGTTTGGCCAATCTTCCGGCCGGGAAAATGGTCGCCCAACCGCTGCAGCTGAACAACCCTGCTGCCTCTGAAGGGCATGCTTTGCCGGGCGCCTTCCGGATCTGGACAAGCTGGACATTGTCCAATCCATTTGACAGTGGACGCATTGCACGCTTGGAAGCCGCGAAAACACGCCTATAGTGCGCGTTGGGAGGGCCATTTTCGTATGGCAAGCAAAACGACTGCGCCCGCCGCCGTAGGCGAGCGCAAACAGATCACGGCGATGTTCATCGACGTTGTTGGCTTCAGCAACGTGGCCAGTACTGCTGACGCCGAAGATCTGCAGCAATGGCTTGAAACGTTCTATGAACAGGCAGGCACCATCATCGCGGCGCATGACGGCGAGGTCACGGAATATCTGGGTGACGGTATCGTCGCCCTTTTTGGTCTGGCGCGCGCGGATGAATTTTCAGCCACAAAGGCGGTGAACGCCGGAATTGCCGCGCTCGCAGGGATTGATGCAAGCCCCGGCGACGGGATCAAAATGCAGCTACGCATCGGGATCGCAACTGGTGAGGCCGCGATACGCGATGCCGCCTCCGCTGGAAACCTCCCGCGTGTCACGGGGACGGTCACAACGCTGGCGCGCCGCGTGCAAGAGGCCGCAGCGCCGGGTGAGTTGCTGATTGCCGCTGAAACACAGGCGCTTTTGCGCGGGCCCATCGCGACCGAAGCTCTCGCAGCGCAAGTCCTGAAAGGGTTTGACGCGCCACAAACGCTCTACCGTCCTTTGGCAACACGGCAGGACGGTGCGGCCAATGACAATGCCATCTTTGTCGCCAGAGACGCAGAGTTGCAGCGTATTGCTGAAAGCGGCGATCCCTGCCTGCTGATCGGGCCTGCAGGCATTGGGAAGTCAGCACTCACGCGCCATCTGGCGCAACAGGCTGACCAGACCACGTTCATCATGGCGGACGCGCTGAACGCACGGACCAGCTATCAGCCCTTTATCGATTGGCTGTCGGCCCAGTGTGGCACAGCGCTGCCGGTATATGCCGATGTCACTGCACAATTTGGTGACCTTGCGGTTGATGCCCAGCGCGCATTGGCGCTGGTGCTGGGCCTGCCAGAGGGCCAGCAGCTTCTGACTGAGAAATCGAACCTCGCGTTGAAAGGGCTGATCGAGGGGAGCCTGTGGGACGCCCTCAAGCACCGTCAGGACGGCGGACTGATTGTGATCGAAGACCTGCACTGGTGTGATGCGGCCAGCTTTGGCGTGATCACCCACATGCTTCAGGCCGAGGATCGGGGCGGCTATCAGTTCTTGCTGACAAGCCGTGAAGACACAAAGATCGGTCGCCACCTTGGCCGTTCGCCGCTGACGACCATCCCGCTCGACCCATTGCCGCAGTCGGACGCGCAAACCATGCTGGCCGCACTGGTGGGTGACGGGCCTGCACTCGGCAATGCGGCAATGCTGCTCGAGCAGGCCGGCGGCGTGCCGCTTTTCCTTGAACAACTGGTCAAGCGCGCAACATCGGGCGGGCCAGATACAGACAATTTGCCGGGCAGCCTTGCAGACTTGCTGTCGGCCCAGATCGACAGAACGGGTGACACGAAAACGGTGCTGCAATCAGCCTCGATCCTTGGGCGCGATTTTGACGTGGACATGCTCGGCGCGATTGCGACAGAGGCAGGGCCGCTCTTGCCTCACCTGCAAAAGGCCGCTGCGATGGGGGTCCTGCAACGTGATGGGCCAGCACGCTATCGCTTCGCCCATGCGCTGCTGCAGCGGGCGGCCTATCAGGGCATGTTGCGCAAAACGCGGCAGGACCGGCATGCGCGTGTCGCTGAATATCTGCAGAGCCACCAACAGGCATCCGTCGCCCGGAACCCGGCCCTGCTAGCCGGGCACCTGCGCCTTGCAGGACAGCACCTCGCAGCCGCGCAAAGCTACCTCGCCGCCAGTCAGGTTGCACTGTTTCAAGGTGCCTTCGAGGATGCCGAGGCGCATGCCCAAGTGGCGATCACCCTCTGCGACGATGCCGGGGAACAAGACGGCGCGGCCGACCTGCGCATCGCAGGCTACAGCGCGCTTGGGTCCATCCGGATGCAGACGCTGGGCTTTACGGCAGCCCCCGTCAGCGACGCATTCGAAACGGTGGCAGAGCTTGCAGCCAGGCAAAATGCCTATTCTGCCGCCAACGGGCCTGCGTTTTATGGCAGTTTCACCCACGGCATCGTGTCCGGCGACAAGGTGGCCGCAGACCGATTCAGCCAGCTATTGCGCACCGCTGCGGAATTTGTGGGCAAGGACGATGCGGCGCATGAATTGCGGGTGGCCTCTTTGAACGTCGACGCATCGCTGCATTTCTACAAAGGCGACTTTGCCAGGCAGTTTGATACTTTCGCTGATCTGCGCCCGCTCTACGACGTGGCGCGCCATGCCCCGATGATCGCCAGTTACGGGGCCGACACGTTTGCTGCCGCCCAGATGTTCGAGGTGGCAGGCCGGTCCATCTATGGTGACACGCACCTGGTCCGGGACCTGCTGGCCGAGACGGATGCGCATCAGCAACTGTTGAACATTCCCGTCATGGCGCCATGGGCCCAGATTTGGGGTGCGGTTCCCTTGTTCTATGCTGGCGACGTGGATGCGGCCGTTGCCCGGGCCACGTTGGGTGTCGAAACGGCAACCAGCCAGGGGGCCCTTTTCTGGCAGGTCACGGGGGGGGCCTGGCTGCAGGTGATGGACCCGAACCAAAGCAGCACCGAAGACGGGCTTGCTGCCTTCACCCAGGTGATCAGCACGCATGAACTGCTGGGGGCCAATATCGGCCTTCCTTATTTCCGCGCCCATTATGCGAGTGCGCTGGCGCGGCATGGTGAGGTTGAAAAGGCCTATCAGCAGTCGCAGCAGGCGGTGCGTGAAAACACCGACTCTGGCTTTTACTGCTGGTTCCCCGAGGTTCTGCGCCTGCATGCCGCGATTTGCCAGCAGGTGGATCGCGCGGCTGACGCAAAGAACGCCCTGGCAGAAGCCGTCGATGTGGCCACAGGACAGGACGCCAAGCTCTGGCTGTTGCGCGCGCGGATCGACCAGTTCAACGCCGGACACATCGATGCGGATCCCGTCGCCGTAGCCGCAGCAAAGTTCGACCCGGCAGCGAACCCGCCCGAAATCGCAACCGCCCGCGCATTGACCGAGGCCGCATGACACCAGAAACGCTCTTGTCCTATGATCTGCCCCTTTTTGAGGGGGTCAGTCCGGACGACCTGCGCGGTGTCGAACTCGGCGTGACAGAGCACAGCCTGTCACCCTGGCAGACGGTGTTTGACCAGGATGACGATTCCTACGACCTTTATTTCCTGCTCTCAGGTGCCTTGCTCGCGGTCTTCTGGACCTCGCAGGGCCGCGAGATCGTTTTTTCCCGCTTCCCGATTGGCGCCTACTTTGGAGAGCTCGCAGCCTTTGATGGTGTGCCCCGGTCACTTGCTGTGGTCGCCAAGACCGACGCCCGTGTGCTGTCCATGAAACGGCAGAGCTTTCTTGATCTTTTCCACACGGTGCCGCTGGTGCGTGACCGGATTGCCCGCAATCTGGTGGACCGGATCCGCACACTGACATCGCGCAACATGGAAATGACAACCCTTTCCGTCGAACAGCGTGTGCGGACCTATCTGCTGCGTCTTGCCGCCGAACAGGACAAGCTGAGCGCGGGCGCTGTGATCGAAGACGCGCCCACCCATGCCGAAATTGCAGGCTCCATTGGCGCCAACAGGGAAATGGTCAGCCGGTCGATCAGCAAGCTGTCGCGCAAGGGGATCATCAGGTCCTCACGCCAGAAGATCGAGATCTATGACCCGGACGCATTGTCTGAAACCATCGACTAGACTGGCCAGCGTCGCCTGCAGAATTTTGGTGTCGGGCTTGAAATGCCCAAAATCTGACACATTTCTCGGGTCTTCAAGATGAACCGAAAATTAAGATAAGAAACGCGGTATGATTATTGTACGAGTTCTCGGGGCGGAAGTCTGCTTTATGCTGGTCGGTACGATCGGTGGTTTGGCCTATATGATGGCCACCGGATAGCAGCAATTACGCAGCGCCGAATGGCGTAAATTCCGTAAACTGTATTTTTTGCTTGGGTGTTTTGGCACCCATGGGGTACCTCATGCCCATTCGATCCCGAATCAAGGAGACTGCTATGCATAGAAAGGTTCTATCCCTCACGTGGTGCTAAGCACCGCTAGCAGTGTGTCTGTGGCCCGCTGGCCCGACGCGACCCTCCCCAAGATTTTTCAGATCGGATACATCCATGCATCCCCCGTTTTTTGTCGTCGATCACAAGATCGGCCCCGACATTCATCACCATAGTGACCACAAACCGACGGTACGCCGCGGTCTGGCAGCGCGTTTGCGTTTGCTGCCTGCGACCACCGGCTGGCCGCCGGTGTCAGCCACGCCAGCAACGGCAGAGGATCCCGCCTCTGTCACTTTGCCGAGTGGCCGCACCGTTCCGGTCCGTCCGGTGCTGCAAATCACCCCAATGCCACGAAGCAGCGTCAAAGACGCCTTGGGCCGATGGATGATCCGCACCGGCCAGCGCCTGATCCTGGAAAATCGTGCCTAAGGGCAGAGCGCGGCCCAGGGATCGTCGCCGCGTGCGCAGCGGAACCGTTCGCCAAGTGCATCCAATTGCCAACCCACCGGGTCACCCGCGCTGTTCCAGACATAGACGGCGCGGGTGACTTGCCCGGCCAGCGCGTCGTCGAGCAGCGAAACCTCGAACTCCACCACCATGTCCTGAATGCCGATGGCGCAGTAGCGTTTGGTCAGACGGCCCGCCTCCTGCCCCAGAACACTGTTGTACAGCGTGCCTTCGATCGGGGCTGTTACGCGCACCCCGTCAGGATCAGGCAGGTCAAGATAGGTCAGCGGATCAAGCGGTGCAAAACCCTCCATCGGATCGACGGCAAGTGGCGCGCAGGACTGGGCATTCGCCGCAAGTGGCAACACGGCAAGAGCCGTCAGAATCATCCAGTTCCGCATAGTAAAAATCCCCTTATTTTCTTCACATTTCTTTAACAATTTTCAAAAAATCGAACAATAAACGGTATTCGTGGCTACTGTTGCATCCCTCATCCGCTTTCAGCGCCCTACCTTTCCTTTAGTAAGTTAATTTCACAAGGAAATTTGCAACTCGCTTAGATTTTTCTTAACTGCATCACAACCGTGCCGCGTTTCCGGATCACCGTGTTGGGGTTTGTGAAGGTACGTTTGTTGAATGAGTAAAGGTGTTAGTGATGTCTACGATTTGGTTGCGGCGCTCAGCCGCTATCGTTGCTGCGTACATGTTGTCGAGTGCAGCTACGGCACAGAGTATCCCCGCCGATACGGTCACCTCCACCGGTGATCAAACGCTGAACCTCAATTTTTCCTGCCTGTCGGATATTAGCGCGGCTTCTGATGGCAGCACCTCTCGGCTAGGCGCGATCTGCCCCAGAAACCCGATCAACCCTGATTTCTCCATCAACTTCGGGTTCTCTCCAGAGGATACGGAGATGCTGACAGCGGTGCGCGTCTGGGCAAACGGCGGCAACATCTACAGCGACCATGAATTGCGGCAGTTCGATCTGGAGGTTGATCACTTCGACCCTGAAACGGGGCAAGTGGAAACCCTTCAGCTCGACAATGTGCAACTCGGCGACACGCTCAACGATTCAGATCCGAAAACAGTGGACCTGCCAGAGCCCCTTTTCCGGGTCAGCGAGGTGCGGATTTCCGATCTCGTCGGCCTGACCAGCGGCAACCGGCGCCGCCCGACGTTCCGCGAATTCCAAGGTGTCTTCACTGCGATGCCGCTGACGCCAGAAATCACTGTCGCGTCGGGGACGACGGGCGACATCAATCACGGCGGGACAGACCCGCAGGGCACGCAGCTGACGGCGACAGAGCAGACCGTGACTTACACGGTACGCAACACCGGCACAGGGCCGCTGACCCTGTCAGGCACACCGACGGCAGAGAACCTCAACAAAATCACCGGCCCGGTCATGATTAGCGCGCCGGCGCAATCGGTCCTGCAACCGGGTGAGACGACAAGTTTTGACGTCACCTATGTTCCGACCGATGACGGCCCGTTCAGCTTTGACGTCAGCATCGCCAATGATGATAGCGACGAGAGCCAGTTTGACGTCACGGTCAGCGGCACGGGCAACAACGCACCGACGGCCACCATCACCGGGCCAAGCGGGCCGCAGGGCGATCCGTTCATGATCACCGTCACCTTCTCGGAGGATGTCAGCGGGTTCGAGCTGGATGATCTTGCGCTGATCAACGGCACCGCGTCGAACCTGACAATGGTCAGCGCGGGCGTCTACACGGTGATGATCACACCGGTCACGCAAGGCCAGAACGTGACGATCAACCTGTTGCCCGGTAGTGTCGTCGACAGCGATGGCGCAACCAACGCAGAGGCAGCAGCCTTCATGGCCACCTCCGGTGCGCTGGCCTCTGACCTCAGCGATGCGGTCCGCGACATCATCATAGAGGAGGCCGTCAAGACCACACGCGCCAGCCTGCAGGATCATCAGCGGTTCGTGCGTGGGGCGCGGGAACGGTTCACAGCCGAACGGGCGTGCCGTGCGGATGATCTAGAGACGGCGATGTCGGACGAAGATCTGTCTGACTGCGGCGCACTTTATGATCATGTGCCGCTGCGCTTTAGCGGCGATATTGAAGTCACACAGAACAGCAGCTTTGTCGCCGGATCGTTCTTCGGCATGACAGGCAGCCTGACCGATCAGCGCCGGCGCCTGATCAGTGGTGACTTCAACATCACCCGTTTCGATGGGCAAGAGACTCTGGCCACATTCACTGGCCGCATCGCCTGGGAAGCGATGGAGACCGAAGACGTTCTGGTCGGGACGTTCATCAGCGGTATGGTCGAGCAATCCGACATCAATGATGACTTGGACGGGACGCGTATGGGCTATGGCCTGCAAGCGGGTGCCTATTTCGTCGAAGCGCTTGATCGTGATCTCTATCTTGATGGGTTCATCGCCGCCGGGGTGGGGCAGAATCAGCTCGACATCGGTGATGGTTTCTTCGAGATCGAAGGCGATTACCTGACACCAACCGTGCAGGCAGGCATGGCGATATCGGGCGAACGGGAATTTGATCACTTCATCCTGCGGCCCGAGTTGAGCCTTGCGTATGGCTATACCTCCATCGGTGATGTCGACCTGACGGTCTCCACCCCGACAAGCGAGGTTGCGGACGGCGTGGATGCGGGCGACCTTTACCTCGGCCTTCTGCAGTTCACGCCAGAGGTGCTGGTACCACTGAATGTCAGTGGCGACATTTTTGATGCGGCAGAGCTCCGGGTCGCACCGACGCTGACCTGCGAGGTTCTGACAACCACAGAGCGGACTGAAGACTGCGGCGGCGGGCTGGAGCTGGAACTCTCGGCTTTCTCTGACGACGGGCTGCAAGAAATCTCCGCCCGGATCAGCCGTGAGGTGATCGGCAACAGCGAGCGCGACAGCTTTGGCCTGACGCTGGCCCGGCGGTTCTGACGCGGATCCCGCAAAATTGATCATCGCGGCGGAATTGATCCGCCGCGATGCATGCTTAGGTTAGGACAAAGCGCAAACCGCAGGACCCCGACCCTATGATCAAACCCCTTGTCACCGCTTTCACCCTGACCACCGCCGCCCTGCCCGTCGCAGCGGCCTGCACGGGCGAGAGCTACTTTGACCGGTTGACAGCCGAGCAACGCTCCACCCTTGATCAGGCGGTTGCGGATATCCCCTTTTCCGAAGGTCTGATTTGGACCGCGACGAAAGACGCCGACACGATCACCGTGGTCGGCACCATGCATATCTTTGATCCGCGGCTGGAAGCGATCCGCGCCCGCGTTGCCGATGCTGTCACCTCGTCTGACATCGTGCTCGTCGAAGCCACGCCAGAGGATGAGGCCGCACTGCAGGAACTGATCGTCACCGACCCCGGCCGTCTCTTCATCGTGGATGGGCCGACGCTGCCGGAACAGCTCGATCCCGAAACATGGGAAATGATCGCCGCCGCCGCGACTGAGCGGGGGATCCCCGGTTTCATGGCCGCCAAGATGCAGCCTTGGTATCTGTCCCTGATGCTGGCCATCCCGCCCTGCGCGATGACGGATATGGCGGCTGGCGTGCGCGGCCTCGACCAGATGATCATGGATGATGCAACGGCGGCAGGCGTGCCGCTGCAGGCGGTCGAATCCTTCATGACCCTTTTTGAGATTTTCCAGACCGAAACGCTGGAAGATCAGGTCGATATGCTGCGCGTCAACCTGATGACGCCGGACCTGCAGCAGGAAATGTTCGTTGCCATGCTCGACCGGTACTTCGCCGAGGATGTGGGACGCCTTTGGGAAATGTCGCGCCTCGCGGTCTCTGAAATCCCCGAACTGGACCCGGTCGAAGGGGCCGCCATGTTCGCGGAGATGGAAGAGGGGCTCTTGAACCAGCGCAACCGCAACTGGATCCCCGTGATCCTTGAAGCGACCGAGGCGCATGATGAGATCGTACTGGCCGTGGGCGCCGCGCATCTGATCGGGGATGAGGGGGTCTTGCAGCTTCTGCAGAATGACGGCTGGACGCTGACCCGTCAGACGTCGCCGTAGTCAGCCAACCCTTTGCGCCCGGCCTCCGTCAGATCATAGACACCACGTTCAACGCGGATGAACCACCCGTAATGGTCATCCGCCATGATGCGGGTTGCCGCTGGGACCTCTGCCCAATCCTTGACCTTTGATCCTTTCGACGGGCCATGCACCGCCAGAAAGCGCGCGCAGCGCAAGGCATCTTGCCGATAGCCCGTGATGATGCCATGGCGCGTCGCACCCCCATCGTTCGGATCGCCCTGCAAACGCTCGAACGCGCGCAAAAGGCGCGCGCGCTTCTTCTTGGACTGCCTTGCGGCATAGGGGCCGGGGTCCGCCAGCACCTCGACCAGCCCGTCGCGCAGGCGCACGGTCATCACACCCAAGCCCGCCCTGCGGGCCAGCGCTACATTGGCGCGCAGGGCCTTCGTCTTCCCGCCAGCGGGCACAGCAAGATAGACATCATCTGTCACCGCCAGCCGCGCGATCCCCTGATGGAACAACGCCAGCGAAAACCCCAGCTTCATCTCGACCACCAAGAGGTCATCACCCCGGCGTGCCACGATATCGGCGGCCCCAACTTCCCCCTTCACGTCATAGCCCTGCCCTTCCAGGTAGGCTTTGATCGGGGGGTAGAGGTCGGTTTCCTTGGCCATAGGCGCAGCGAAAGCCAGCGACGCAAAAAGTGCAAGCCCCGCCAGCAGATGCCAGCGGGGCAAAGGGGCTATCGGCCGCCCAACCGGCCCGGAAATTTGGGCGGGCGCCGTTCAAACCGGTGATCCCGGCCCGGGTTTTGGCGCAGGCTCTGCGCGGGCGGGTTCAGGTCAGGACGCCCGGCGGGGCGGTTTTCCATGGCACGCGTCATCGCGCGCCGCGTCTTGCGGGGTTTGGGTGTTTTACGAGGCATGAAATGAACCTCTCGTCTGAAAATTGATCATGCGGGCGCAGTGGCGCCCAAGGCTTTGTTCAGGCCGTCATGTCCATTGTCAGGGTGCTCCTCTTGATAGGGTTCGTCAGGGTATGCAGGCGTTTAGCGGTGCAGGTCCATAATCAGCGTCCTCCTATCAATACCCGCTGAGTACACCACGGCAGTGCCTTGCGTCAAATCCAGCGAGACCAAAGGGGTGACTCCCCCAACCCACGCTTCTATATAGCGGCCAACAGCGATCCCTTTTGAAAGCGATGCCCATGACCACCCTGATCTTTGGCCACAAATCCCCTGACACCGACAGCACCGGCTCCCCCCTCATCTGGGAGTGGTTCCTGAACCACACGGGCATTCCGTCGAAAGCCGCCCTGCTGGGTGATCCAAATACCGAGGCCGCTTTTGTCGCCCAGCGCTGGGGGTTTGATCTGCCAGAGGTGATCGCGGATGTGGAAGATGACCAATCCTGCGTGATCGTGGACACCAACAACCCTGCCGAACTGCCCGCAAACATCAACAATGCCGATGTGCTGGCGATCATCGACCATCACAAACTGGCCGGCGGGTTGGAAACGAAGAACCCGATCAACATCACGATCCGCCCGCTCGCCTGCACCGCGACGATCATGCACCAGATGATGGGCGAACACGCGGGGCACATGCCTGAAGGCGTGAAGGGGCTGATGCTCTCCTGCATCCTGTCCGACACGCTCGCCTTCCGCTCGCCCACGACGACGGAGATGGACAAGGACCTGGCGGAAAGCCTCGCCAAGGACCTCGACATCAATATCGAGGACTACGCAGGCGAGATGTTCGCCGCGAAATCTGATGTCTCAGCCTTCTCCGAGGCCGAACTCTTGCGGATGGACAGCAAGGAATATGAAGTTAACGGCACGAAGTTCCGTGTCTCCGTCCTGGAAACCACATCGCCCACGACCGTGCTCGATCGGAAAGAAGCGCTGCTGGCCGCGATGCCAGATGTGGCGAAGGAAGACGGCGTTGATGAGGTCCTGCTCTTCATCGTCGACATCCTGAACGAGGAAGCCACGATGCTGATCCAGAACGACACGGTGAAAGGCGTCGCCGAGAAGTCGTTTGATGCCACGGTCGAAGGCGACAGCGTGGTCCTACCCGGCATCATGAGTCGCAAGAAGCAGATCATTCCCGCACTCAAGGTCTGAAACAGGCGCCCCGGGATTGATCCGGGGCCTCCCGCCCACCTGCACGGGCTGTACATACGGGATGTGTACAGCTTGTGTACGCAAATCATACCGGCCCAAAAGGTGCGCAAATGACCCAGATCATCGACCAGTTTTCAGAGATCAGCGGCCAGTATGAGGCGGCGTTTGTCGACCTCTGGGGCTGCATACACAACGGCATCCACGCCCTGCCAGAGGCGGTGGCGGCAATGCAGGCCTACCGCAAGGCGGGTGGCAAGGTGGTGCTTGTCACCAATTCCCCCCGGCCATGGGACAGCGTCGCGCGCCAGATCCACGGATTCGGCGTGCCAGAGGATGCGTGGGATGCCATCGCGACCTCTGGAGACAGTGCCCGGGCGGCAATGTATCGCGGGATTGTTGGTAGGAAGATCTGGTTCATGGGCGAAAGCCCGCGCGATGATGATTTCTTTACCCCTTTGAAAATCATCGAAAATCCGGTCGAAGTTCAGAAGGTGCCGCTGGAAGAGGCCGAGGGCATCGTCTGCTGCGGCCCCTTTGATCCGCTGGCCGATGTCGAAGTGAACCGGCCAGAATTCCTATATGCCAAACAAAAGGGGTTGAAGCTGCTTTGCGCCAATCCCGACATCGTCGTGGACCGTGGCGATCAACGTGAATGGTGCGCCGGGGCGCTGGCGGCACTCTATACCGAAATGGGGGGCGAGAGCCTCTATTTCGGCAAGCCCCACCCGCCGATCTACGACCTCGCGCGCCGGCGGCTCGCCGCGTTAACGGGTGTGCCATCCGATCCGCGTATCATCGCCATCGGTGACGGGATTGGCACTGATGTGTTGGGCGGCGTGCAGGAAGACCTTGATGTGCTCTTTATTTCTGGCGGCTTGGCCGCGGCGGAGACCAAAACGGACCGACAGCCGGATCCAGAGGCGCTCATAGCCTACCTGACGGATCAGCAGATGAGCGCCACTTACACGATCGGACATTTGCGCTGATCACCCATAAAATGCTGCCCTGCAGAAACTTGACAAGGTAATTTAATTACTCTACGTGCTCACCAGAGGTTTTTTTGTTACCCCTTGGAGAGCATCATGTTGGACAATGCCCCGCGCGGAACGATCTGCATCGAAGACATCGAGATCGGCATGGTCCGCTCGCTCCGCAAGGTGATCACCGACCGCGATATCGAGATGTTTGCCGATGTCTCCACCGACCGGAACCCGGTGCATCTGGATGAGGACTACGCGCAAGACACGATCTTTGGCGGGCGCATTGCGCATGGGATGCTGACGGCGGGGCTCGTCAGTGCGGTGATCGGCGAACAACTCCCCGGTCATGGTACGGTTTATCTGGGTCAGAACCTCAAGTTCCTCGCCCCCGTGCGCCCCGGCGACATGGTGTTGGCCGAAGTCGAAGTGACCGAGATCGACCATTCCCGCCGCCGCGTGAAGATGGAAACACGCTGTGTCGTGAACGACAAGAAAGTGCTGGCGGGTGAAGCAACGGTGCTCGCCCCGTCTCGCAAGTTCGACTAGCGCGCTTCTAGGCCTTTCGGTCGTCATCGCGCGAAGGCCCGCAAGGGCTGACAAGCGGCGCTTGCGTGGCGCGCCGCGCCGGGCTACGCATCCCCATGCGCATCATTCGGGACACGCAATTCATCGCCGCAGAAGATCGCGGGGCCGCAGCCGCCATCGGCAACTTCGACGGCGTGCATATCGGCCACCAGGCGGTGATTGATCTGGCGCGCAAGGCGGCCGCAGAGGCAAAGGCCCCGCTTGGTATCATGACGTTTGAGCCGCACCCGCGCAGCTATTTCGGGCGCGCTGACACCCCCTTTCGCCTGATGAATGCCGAAGCCCGCGCCAACCGTCTGGCCAAGCTTGGGGTCGAACGGCTTTATGAAGTGCCCTTCAACGCCGCACTTGCCAGCCTGACGCCTAGGGAATTCGCGAAAGACATCATCGTCGACCAGCTGGGCCTGACCCATGTGGTCGTGGGCGCCGATTTCTGCTTTGGCAAAGACCGGGCCGGCACCGTGAACGATCTAGCAGGCTTTGGTGCAGCAATGGGTTTTGGTGTGACGGTCGCGCCCCTTGTGGCGCTTGAAACGGGCAATGTCTCCTCCACCGCCATCCGCACAGCACTCAGCGAGGGTCGCCCCCGCGACGCCGCCGCGATGCTGGGCCATTGGCACCGGATCGAGGGTGAGGTGATCAAGGGTGATCAGCGGGGGCGCGACCTGGGCTATCCCACGGCGAACATGTCCATCGCCGGGCTGCATCCGCCAAGGTTCGGGGTCTATGCGGTGAAGGTCGATGTGCTGTCGGGCGCGCATGCGGGCACCTACCACGGGGCCGCATCCATTGGGGTGCGCCCGATGTTCGGTGAAAACCTGCCCAACTGCGAAACCTTCATCTTCGATTTCAAGGGTGATCTTTATGGGGCGCATCTGTCGGTCGCCCTCGTCGACTATCTCAGGGGCGAGGAAAAGTTCGACAGCATCGACGCCCTGATCACACAGATGGACGCCGATTGCGCCCGCGCCAGAGACATCCTTTCCGATGCCGCCTGAGATCCCACGCTCCGACCTCGCAGACCGGTTCTGGGAGCAGAAACCGCTGTCGGCCATGTCGCGCCAGGAATGGGAAGCGCTTTGCGACGGCTGTGGCAAGTGCTGCCTGAACAAGCTGGAAGACGAGGAAGGGACCGTGGCCCTGACTCGCGTGGCCTGCCGTCTGTTTGATGACGAGAGTTGCCTGTGCAGCAACTACGCCAACCGGCATGATCACGTGCCCGAATGCATCGTGCTCACACCAGAGACGATCAAGAAAAACCTCTACTGGCTGCCGCGCACCTGCGCCTATCGTCTGCTGTATCACGGGCGCCCATTGTATGACTGGCATCCCCTGATCTCGGGCGACCCGGCATCGGTCCATGATGTGGGCGTGTCGGTTCGTGGCATGACGGTGTCAGAGGCCGTGACGGATGAAGACGACTGGGAAGACTATATTATCGAGGAGCCGTTCTAGATGTTTTTCGCCTCTGATAACGCGGGCCCGGCCCATCCGAATGTGATGGCCGCCCTGCAGGCCGCCAATGAAGGCTACGCCATGGGCTATGGCGCTGACCCGATCATGGACGCGGTGCGCGCGCAGGTCCGCGAGATTTTCGAGGCGCCAGAGGCGGCGGTCTTTCTGGTGATCAACGGTACAGCAGCGAACTCCATCCTGCTGGGCACTATGGCGGACCCGTGGCAGACGATCTTTTGCAGCGCTTGCGCCCACATCCATGAAGATGAATGCAACGCGCCGGAATTCTACACCGGCGCAAAGCTGACGCTGGTCCATGCAGAGGCGGGCAAGATCACCCCTGCCGATCTGCGAGCCAAGGTCCTGGCAGAGGAGAACCGCGGCGTGCATGGCCCGCAACGCGGCCCGCTATCGCTAACGCAGGTGACCGAGAAAGGCACACTCTATTCGCTGGAAGACCTGCGCGCCCTGACCGACACCGCCCGCGCCTTTGGCATGCAGACCCATCTGGATGGCGCGCGGTTTGCCAACGCCATTTCCGCGCTTGGCTGCACGGCGGCAGAGATGACATGGAAAGCCGGCATCGACGCGGTCAGCTTTGGCGGCACCAAAAACGGCCTGATGGGGGTAGAGGCCTGCGTGATCTTCGACCCTGATCTTGCGTGGGAGTTTGAGTTGCGGCGCAAACGCGGTGGGCATTTGCTGTCGAAACATCGCTACCTCTCGGCGCAAATGCAGGCTTATTTGACTGATGGGCTCTGGCTGGATATGGCGGCCGCCGCGAACGCGCGTTGTGCTGAATTGGCTGTAGGGCTCGCCGGGAATAATGCGGCGACAATGCTGTTTGAACCACAGGCGAACATCATCTTTTTCGAGATGGCGCGGAGCGAGCACAAGCGCATGCTGGACAGCGGCGCGGTCTACTATGTGATGTCAGGCGACCCCGAAGAGGGCGACCCGGATGAGCCATTGATCGGGCGGCTGGTCACCGATTGGTCCACCTCATCCGAAGGCGTCAGCCAGTTTCTCGATCTTCTGAACGGATAATTGCCGCCACTTCGGCGGCATGGCTCATCGGCGCCATGTGACCCGCGCCCGCCACGACATGCTGGGTGGCGTTGGGCAAGCGTTCGGCCAGCCTTTCATGAATGGACGTGATCACCGGTTGCGCGTGTTCGCCCCGGATGAGCCTGACGGGGATCTGGACATCGGCAAGGCTTGCAGCAGAGGTGATGTGATCTGCGTCTTCTTCAATCGCGGCACCGCCCGCGACGATCAGATGGATGCGGCCGATCAGATAGGCGCGCTGCCGATCCGGAATCCGCTCCCAAGCCATGGCGCCCCAAATGCCGTTGAACACCTCTGCCGCCCGCACTTCTTCCCCTGTCAGCATCGCGGCGACAAAAGGGCGAAAGGCACGCATATGGGCGGCATGTTCGGGGGTACCGCGGGCGGCTGCGAAATACACCGGTTCGATCAGGGTCAGGCGGCTGACCAGATCGGGGCGTTCAACGGCCAGACGCAACGCCGCGGTCCCACCAAAGGAATGGCCGATAACATGGGTCGGCCCGTCACAGCAGGCCGCTGCCGCATCCGTTACCAGTTGCTGATAATCCGCCTTGCCATCCCAATCCGCACTGCGCCCATGGCCCGGCATGTCGATCAATGTGCTCCGGCCACCAAGCGCCTTTGCCAGAGGCAAGAGCGCCTCATGCCGCGCAAGCGCGCAGTGGATCATCACCTGCGGCGCACCTTCACCCACAGTCGTTGTGTGGATGGCGTGGCCGCTGACCTTCAGCGTCACAGCTTGCCGGCCAGATGTGCCTCCAGATCGTCGATCCGGTCTTCGCCCCAGAAACGCTGATCTGTGTCGGTGATGAAAAAGGGCGCGCCGAATGCACCGGCATTCACGGCATCTTCGAGGTTTTTGCCGAAGGTCTCGGCACTCGTCAGCATGTCCTTGTCCGCCAGTGCCGGATCCAGCCCGCATTTTTCCAGACAGGCACGCACAACATCATCCTGGCTGATGTCCTTCTCCTCGGCCCAGCATGCTGCGCCAATGGTGTGCACCAGTTCAGCGACGTCCGCGCCAGCATTCTGCGCTGCGATGATGGCGTAAGAGGCTGGCGCGCCATTGGTTGGCCAGAACATCGGTTTGGGGTTCAGCGGCAGGCCCGCGCGCTTGGAGCGACGCGCCAATTCCTGCAGGCGGTATGCCTGCCGGTTTGGGTGGCGGTCCTTTGGCGGTACACCGCCCGTGCGCGCAAAAAGGGCCATGATGTCCAGCGGCTTATAAGTGATGCTTGCGCCATACTGCTTTGCGATGTCCCCGGGCCGCGTGCCACTCAGATAGGTGAAAGGGGACAATGTCGCGAAATAGAAATCAATATGGGCCATTTTTGGGTTCCTTCGGCGCTGCATTCTTTGCGGAAAGCTACGCTTGTGCTACGCGGTGTCAACGCCACGATTCTGTTACATTGGTAACGGCCCCTTGCTGCCAAAGGACCCATCCCCATGCCCACAATGTTCGAGCCCAAGCTGATTTCCGGCAACGCAAATCAGCCGCTTGCCACCGCCATCGCCCGCCGCATGTCGATGCACCGCGGAATGGATGTGGGCCTTTGCGATGCGCGGGTTGAACGGTTCAACGACGGGGAGGTGTTTGTCGAGGTGTTCGAGAACGTGCGCGGCGAGGACATGTTCATTGTCCAGCCCACGTCGAACCCCGCTAACGACAACCTGATGGAGTTGTTGATCATCGCTGATGCCCTGCGCCGATCATCCGCTGCCCGCATCACGGCTGTGATCCCCTATTTCGGCTACGCCCGACAAGACCGCCGCTCAAAGGCCCGCACCCCGATCACGGCAAAGCTTGTGTCGAATATGATCGTCGAAGCAGGCATCGAACGCGTTCTAACCCTGGATTTGCACGCAACGCAGATCCAGGGTTTTTTCGATATTCCGGTCGATAACCTCTATGCCTCACCCATTTATGCGCTGGACGCGATGCACAATTTCCGTGGCAAGATGGACGATGTGATGGTGGTTTCACCTGACGTTGGCGGCGTAGCCCGCGCCCGTGACCTGGCTCAACGGATCAACGCGCCCCTGTCCATCGTCGACAAGCGCCGCGGCAAGCCCGGCGAAGTGGCCGAGATGACCGTGATCGGTGAGGTGAAGGACAAAGTCTGCGTCATCGTGGACGACATTGTCGATACCGCTGGTACGCTTTGCAAGGCCGCCGAGGTGCTGATGGAGAACGGCGCGAAAGAGGTCCACTCTTACATCACGCACGGCGTGCTCTCCGGCCCTGCCGTTGACCGTGTGTCAAAGTCCGTGATGAAGAGCCTTGTGATCACCGATACGATTGAGCCATCGGACGCCGTGAAAGGCTGCAAGAACATTCGGATCGTCCCGACCGCGCCGATGTTTGCGCAGGCGATCCTGAACACATGGAACGGGACGTCTGTCTCGTCGCTCTTCGATCACAAGACGCTGGGGCCGATATACGAAGGGCTCTATGCAGCGGAGTGAAGGGGGAAATCTTAACGGTTTCGCCCGATTTCGTCTGAATCCCGTCCAGAAATTAGGGATTCACTAAACTTTGCTAACAGTTGGTTAATCAATCGCCGCTATCCCGAGATCTGTGCTCGTGTGATGAAAGGGGCGCTTGTTATGCCCGATGGCCACGCAGTGATGCTGCGCCCCTTGGTTTTTCTGCTGTTCGTGGCGGCCTGTGGAAGCGGCGGCAGTACTGCCATGAATCCCGGTTCTGACAGTGGGTCGGGGAGCGGCGGGTCGAGTGGCGGCTCTGGCGGCGGCGGGTCAGGTGGTGGAGGATCCGGTGAGTCGGGCAGCCTTCTCAACATCGCTTCGGACGCCGAGCGCACCTATTTCTATGGCGACTTTCAAACCGAAATTGATGCGGTGCAGCTGGCGTCAACGATGGGCGGACCCACGAGCCTGAGCAATGTGCCGGCAAGCGGCGCAACGAGTTATGCCGGTGTCATGGAGATGCTGATCGGGAACAGCATGGTCAACGCCAGTGTGACCGGCCATGCCACGATGACCGTCACGCTGACAGCCGGGTTAACCACCGGCACGGTCACGGATTTCATGGGCGTGGCGATGGATGAGGCGATGGTCAGTCAAGTGGTGAATTACGAGGGCACCGTCACCTTATCTGGCGGCGCGGTCACCGCGGGCCCCGGCAATCTCGCGGCCATGAGCATCGACATCGACGGAAGCATCGACAGCGGGCTGGACACATTCGGGATCAACGGAACCCTGCACGGCTACCTGTACGGCCAGAATGCCGAGGGTCTGCGGGTCACCGGGAGCCATGCGGGCATACGTGACGATCTGGATGGTACCGTGAACGGCAGCGGCCCCGTGGACCTTGCGGTTGCGACAATCTGGGCAGTGCGGGACTGATCAGTCCGGAAGGGCAAGACCGGTGCCATGTCCGCACAAAGAGCTTGCGACTTAAGTCAGATACATGGGCAGAGGTGAAGGCGATTTTCCCCTTGCAGCCGATGATCATCGTGCTCGGCAGACTGGCAAGTGCGGGCGTCTGACTTGTGAAGTCACCAGCTTGCCCTCTGTCCGTGTGTGGGAGGTAAGGTTCACCTTCCAAAAAGTAAGGCCCCGCAGATTGCGAGGCCTTTGCATAGAAGCAGTTAGGCCGCTTAGCTTTTCGGCATCAACCCGATGCGGCCACCAATCGCGACCATATCTGACAAGAGCTTGGCAGCGTCATCCACCGGGCCAGGCTCGTTCTTGAAGGTTTCCTGCGCGCGGCCGTAAGCGGCTTTCGCCTCTTCCACCATCGCGTCGTAAACCTCTTGCGTGACCTCGGCCTTTGGCAGCGCTTGTTCGGCTAGAACGGATACGGTCTCTGCCGTGATCTCGGCAAAGCCGCCAGAGACGACATAGTCATCAGAGCCGCCGCCGTGCACCACGGTCAGCACGCCGGGGCGCAGTGTCGTGATGGTTGGCGCGTGGTCGGCCATCGCTGTCATGTCGCCATCGGCACCGGGGATTTGCACCTCGGACGCCTCGACCGATGCCAGACGGCGCTCGGGCGAGACTAGGTCGAATTGCACGTTTGCCATATCGGCGTCTCCTTCAGCCTTGGGTTAAGCCGCGTCTGCGGCCATCTTCTCGGCTTTGGCTTTCACTTCGTCGATGCCGCCTACCATGTAGAAGGCACCTTCTGGCAGGTGGTCATACTCGCCAGCCACAACGGCCTTGAACGAGGCAATCGTATCTTCCAGCGGCACCTGCACGCCTGGCGAACCTGTGAACACCTCGGCCACGTCGAACGGCTGGCTGAGGAAGCGCTCGATCTTGCGGGCGCGGGCCACGGTCAGCTTGTCCTCTTCAGACAGTTCGTCCATCCCGAGGATCGCGATGATGTCCTGAAGCGACTTGTAGCGCTGCAGCATGTTCTGCACGTCTGCCGCCACCTTGTAGTGCTCTTCACCCACGATGGCGGGGTCAAGCAGGCGCGAGGTGGAGTCGAGCGGGTCCACAGCAGGGTAGATACCCTTTTCCGAAATCGCACGGTTCAAAACGGTTGTCGCATCAAGGTGCGCAAACGATGTCGCTGGCGCGGGGTCGGTCAGGTCGTCCGCAGGCACGTAGATGGCCTGCACGGAAGTGATCGAACCGTTCTTGGTGGATGTAATCCGTTCCTGCATTGCACCCATGTCGGTGGCCAGCGTTGGCTGGTAGCCCACAGCGGATGGGATCCGGCCCAGAAGCGCGGACACCTCGGAACCGGCCTGCGTGAAGCGGAAGATGTTGTCGACGAAGAACAGAACGTCCGTACCGGACTGATCGCGGAACGACTCCGCCATTGTCAGACCCGAGAGTGCGACGCGCATACGCGCACCTGGAGGCTCGTTCATCTGGCCATAAACCAGCGCCACTTTGGACTTCGTCAGGTCCTCGGCGTTGATCACGCCGGATTCAATGAATTCGTAGTAGAGGTCGTTCCCTTCACGGGTCCGCTCACCCACACCGGCGAAGACAGAGTAGCCGGAGTGCACTTTCGCGATGTTGTTGATCAGTTCCTGAATAAGAACCGTCTTGCCCACGCCGGCACCGCCGAAGAGGCCAATCTTACCGCCCTTGGCGTAGGGGGCCAGCAGGTCGATCACCTTGATGCCGGTCACCAGCACCTCGGATGCGGTGGACTGTTGTTCAAAGGTTGGGGCGTCAGCGTGGATGGAGCGTGTTTCCTTGGCGCCGATGTCGCCCTTTTCGTCCACAGGTTCACCCACCACGTTCATGATACGGCCGAGCGTTGCGTCACCGACAGGCACATTGATCGGGCCGTCCATGTCGGTCACTTCCTGACCGCGGACCAGACCCTCGGTTGCGTCCATGGCGATGGCGCGGACAGTGTTTTCACCCAGGTGCTGGGCGACTTCCAGTGTCAGCAGCTTGCCGTTGTTGTCGGTTGTCAGAGCGTTCAGAATCTCGGGCAGGTGGTCATCGAACTGCACGTCGACGACAGCGCCGATGATCTGCGTGATCTTGCCTTTTGCGTTTGCCATAATGGTCTTCTCCGGGGGTCTAGAGCGCTTCCGCGCCCGAAATAATTTCAATCAGCTCGTTGGTGATGACGGCCTGACGCGAGCGGTTGAACTCAATCGTCAGCTTGTCGATCATCTCACCCGCGTTGCGCGTCGCGTTGTCCATGGCGGACTGGCGCGCACCCTGCTCGGATGCGGCGTTTTCCTGCAATGCGCTAAAGATGGCCGTGGCCACGCCGCGCGGCAGGAGGTCCGCCAGAATTTCTTCTTCACTAGGCTCGTAGTCGTAAAGCGTCGCGTCTGCATCCTCTGCCTGCTCAAAGCTTGCAGGGATGATCTGCTGCGCAGTAGGGTGTTGCGCCACGACGTTCTCGAAGCGCGAGAAGAAGATCGTCGCGACATCGAACTCGCCCGCATCAAAGCGGCCCAGCACGTCCTTGGCGATGTCTTGCGCGTCGGCGTAACCCACGCGCTTGACGTCTGTGAGGTCCACGTGACCGACAAAGTGATCGCCATAGTCGCGCTTGATCGCATCACGGCCTTTTTTGCCGACCGTGAGGATTTTCACCGTCTTGCCCGCGCTGAGCAATTCTTGTGCCTTGGTGCGCGCGAGTTTCGCGATGTTGGAGTTAAAGCCACCACAGAGGCCGCGTTCTGCCGTCATGATCACAAGTAGATGCACGTCATCCTTGCCGGTGCCGGTCAGCAGCTTGGGCGCACTGTCGGAACCGCCGACAGAGGCTGCAAGCCCAGCCATCACGGCGTTGAACCGCTCTGTGTATGGGCGCGCGGCCTCGGCCGCATCCTGGGCGCGGCGCAGTTTTGCGGCCGCGACCATCTGCATGGCCTTGGTGATCTTGCGGGTCGATTTGACCGACTCGATCCGGTTTTTCAGGTCCTTAAGACTAGGCAAAGCAAAGTCTCCTTTGTCTCAAAGATTTAGGCGAAGTCCTTGGCGAAAGCCTCGATCGCGGCTTTCACTTTCTCTTCGGCGTCACCTTTGATCTTCGGATCTTCCTTGGTGATGAAGTCCAGCAC
>JBCBOD010000094.1:0-15805 GCA_039821425.1 Pseudomonadota bacterium | reverse complement strand
CGGGGTGGCGTGGCGCATGCGGATGGCACGGGGCATACCGATCTCTTCAAGGATTGCCGCCTGCAGCTGCATCGGGTCGGCGGGTGCGGGGCCATCGTGAAAGCCGAGGTCGACGAGGGCCGAGGCCACATATTCCACGATGGCCCCGCACCCGCCGACCCGATGCAGCTGCAGGCGGCAATCCTTGAAGAGATCGGTATGCCCCGTGCCATCCGCATGCGCCACGCCACCCCGCATTTCGCCCATGTCTTTGCCGGTGACGGCTATTCCAGCGGCTACTACAGCTACATGTGGTCCGAGGTCATGGACGCCGACGCTTTCGCTGCTTTTGAAGAAGCTGGGGGGCCGTTCGATGCGGACACAGCGAAGCGGCTAGAAGCAACGGTGCTGTCTTCAGGCGGGTCCGTGGATGCGGCGGAGCTTTACACGGCGTTCCGGGGACGGCTGCCCGGGGTTGAGGCGCTGTTGAAGGGGCGGGGGTTGGATAAAGCGGCCTAAGGTCCCTAGCTGATACGGCGTTTCAAAGCCTCATAGAGGCGGTCATAATCCGCGTTGTTTGGCAACGATGCCTTGGCAATCCAAAGTAGCCCGCCCCGATGCAAAACGCCCAAGTGTTTGGGAAACCAGATCAAGCGGTTGATATCTACGAGGGCAATGTCGCTCATCCGGTGGCTGATTGCACCCGCTGGAGCGGTAAGGTGTGTATCTGACAGAATGATCATGCGCTCTGGCCTGCGACTGGCCCAAATCAGCAGCAGACCGTAGGAAAAAAGGCCGCCGAAAACCGCCGTGCCGACGAGGCTTGTTGAGCTGACTTCGGCAAGAAGCGCACCAACTGCGATCAATGCCAGAGGGGCGCTGCATCCTGCGATGACCACGCCGGCAAGTCGGTTTGCGCGAAAGGGGATGGTGATGGAGTCCACCAATACTCAGTCCCTTACCTCGGCCTCGCTCACCCCCCAAATCTCGCTCTTCATCACCCAGCCGCGATATCCTCCCGCCGTTAGGTGGCACCAGTCTGGAGTGCAGTCGCCAAGGCGGGCCACGACGCCGGGTTCGACGATGGCATTCTCGCGGGCGCCGTCTTCGGGGCGCGCGCGCAGGACGACATTCTCGGCATTCACCAATGCGGTCCGTGCGCCCGATAGCATCCGGTAGTGCACCCAGCCGCCTTGCCCATCGCGGTCAATCACCCGCCGCCAGTGGCCGTATTCGGCGACCACCTGCAAGGGCATGCTGGGCCGTTTGAACACCCAGTCGATCCGGTGGGAGAGGGATGGGCCGCGACGCACGTTCGCTTCACTCGCGCGCAGGGAGACGAACCGGGGGAGGGGCAGGTTGGTTTCAGGGCCGATGGCTGGGCCGCTCTCGGCCACCTGTGCTGTAGCACCAGACATCATCAGTGCCGCCAAACTACCTGCGACAACCCAATGACGGAGCCATTTCGCCAACGCACCCATCACGCACCTTAAACTGCTCAAATCCCGGGCGCGGTTCTTGTACTGCGCGCCTCTTTCGCGCAACCTGCCACGCGAGGAACCAATTGAAAACCCGGGGAGGAGTCAGGCATGGCGGGAAAGCGGTTGAGTGTTGTTGTCACGCGACGGTTGCCCGAAGACGTTGAAACCCGCCTGACAGAGCTCTTCGACGTCAAACTGCGCGCCGAAGACAGCCCGATGAGCGCCGATGAACTGGCCGAGGCGATGGCACATGCGGATGTTCTGGTGCCGACAATCACGGATCAGATCGACGCCAAGCTGCTGGCGCGGGCAGGCGATCAACTCAAACTGATCGCGAATTTCGGTGCCGGTGTGGACAATATTGACGTGTCGACCGCGCGGCAGCGGGGCATCCATGTTTCCAACACGCCTGGTGTCGTGACGGAAGACACCGCTGATATGGTCATGGCGCTGATCTTGGGCGTCACGCGGCGGCTGAGCGAAGGGTTGCGTCTTGCGCAGTCTGATGCGTGGGAGGGCTGGTCACCCACCGCAATGCTGGGCGGGCGGATCAAGGGGCGCCGTCTGGGAATTCTCGGTATGGGTCGGATTGGTCAGGCGGTGGCGCGCCGCGCGGCGGCCTTTGGCATGCAGGTGCACTACCACAACCGCAAGCGGCTGCGGCCCGAGGTGGAGGAAGCGCTGGATGCGACCTATTGGGAAAGCCTTGATCAGATGGTGGCCCGCGTGGATATCCTGTCGATCAACTGCCCTCATACGCCCTCGACCTTTCATTTGATGAACGCGCGGCGGTTAAAATTGATGAAGCCCGATGCGGTGATCGTGAATACGTCACGCGGTGAAGTGATTGATGAAAACGCGCTGACGCGGATGCTGCGGGCGGGCGAGATTGCGGGTGCAGGGTTGGATGTCTTCGAGCGCGGGCATGAGATCAACCCGCGCCTGAAGGAACTGCCCAACGCGATCCTTCTGCCGCATATGGGATCGGCCACGCTCGAAGGCCGGATCGAGATGGGCGAGAAGGTGATCATCAACATCAAGACGTTCGCTGATGGGCACAGGCCGCCGGACCTGGTGGTGCCGGCGATGTTGTAGACAAGGCGACCCGCCCCACCATTACTTTAACTTAATTGGCCAGGCTTGTCCGGCCTTTTGGCCGTCTACGCCCGCGAAAAGGGACCGAAGGGCCTGATGAGCTCTTTGTCGAGAGTTGCCCCAATCATAACCAAAACGGGTGAGTAGGTGGCAAAACCTCGCTTAACAGGCGCTCACATCCCGCTTTCACGGCCCTTTGCCTTGGGCGGTTTGCTGTAATCTGATACGCTCTCAACATTACAAATTTTCATTTCAACGCGCAGCCGACGCAATTTCGCTTTGTCGCGCTGTGCAAACAGCGGAGCATTTTGTATGAGTTACTTGGGATTATTGTGCCTTGGCCTTTTTGTGGGCGGCGTGATCGGCATGGGGGTGACGGCTGGCAAGGTCTGGGAAGATGGAACTAAGGCCATTACAACGATCGTGGCAGCTGCCCTCAGCGGTTCGCTCGGCATATTTCTGCAATTTGTGGACGATCTGGGCGATGCCGTTTTTGCCTACCCGATGGGTCTGGTGCTTGGCTTTATCTGGCCCTTTGTCCGGGGCTCTTGGGGCATTCTCAAGAACAAAGAGCAAGGCAATCGTGTCTATGCCTTGGCGCATGTTGTGACACTTGTTGTTGTTTCTCTTCTCGTTTTTGCCCTGACAATGTCACCTTATGCTAGATCCCTGATAGAGCCTTCTGTTTAAGGTTCAGCGTTTCAGATCAGGGCAGCGTGATCCGAAATAATGTCGTGCGCTTTACCCACCCCACGTCTCCGGTATCTTCTGCGCCTGCACCGCCTCGTCCACGATCGCGATGTAGCGGTCCATGGAATGCGCGACGAAGCGTCTGTCGAGCGCTGTCTTGAACCGCACGGCCCGCCCCATGTGGTGAAAATCGCCGGGCAGTTTCGGGACGATATCGTCGGACCGGTTGATCAGCAGGCAGCGCCCATCGTGCACCACCCTGTTTCGTGACTTCTTTGGGCGCGGTGCTGCAAAACCGATGGCGGGGGCGTTGTAGCTTTTCGACAGGATCTGTGTCGCCGCAGCCCCAAGCGAATGGCCGATGATGTATTCCGGGGTCACATTCAGCCCCTTCAGCCAGTCAAACACCACGCGTGAATATTGAAGAAAACCCTGATGCCACCTTGTGCCAGAAGCGCCTTTTTCGGTGCCACCGGCGCTCATGGTCAGGCGCTTGTTGCCAAGGTTCAGGACCCGCAGATTAAACTTCAGATAGTCACGGACAGAGTTGGAGCCGGGCAGGAGCAGGATGTTCCCCTCCAGCACATGTGCCTGCACGTCGTTGTGGTCCAGTGAATGGATCACCGGCGGGTCCACGATCAACCCGGCGGTATAGCTTGCCTTTGCCAGCGTGGCGGCGTCCCTGATGCGATATGTTGTCATAATATCCCCCTCAAATGACAACAGAGCAGCACATCACGGGCCGTCTGCCTAGTGCGGAATGCCTGACCACAGCCGACACGTGTCGGTTTTGCACACCAAGCGGTCGGCTGGTTCTGTCGCTTCGTCTGCGTTTGGCGCAATCTGTCGGCGGAGCCGCATCAAGGAGTCGCGCGCATGAAAACCCAAGTGAAAGCATTGGTCGTCGGTGGTGGCGCCGTGGGCACGTCAATCGCCTATCACCTCGCCAAGGCAGGCTGGGACGACGTGATGCTTCTGGAGCGGGATGAACTGACGTCCGGGTCCACCTGGCATGCCGCTGGTCTTTTGCCGCTCTTCAACATGTCCTACGCGACAACCCATATCCACAAATACTCGGTCGATTTCTACAAGACGCTGGAAGAGGAAACCGGGCTGAATGCCGGCTTCGCAGTTGTCGGCAACCTGCGCATGGCCCAGACGCAAGAGCGGATGGATGAGTATATGCTTTATGCATCCACCGCCGAAACTTGCGATGTCCCCTACGTCTGGATGACCCCGGATGAGATCAAGGCGAAATGGCCGCTGATCCAGACAGAGGACCTCAAGGGCGCGCTCTATCACCACACCGATGGCTACATTAACCCTGCCGATGTGACACAGGCGATGGCCAAAGGTGCCCGTCAACGCGGCGTGATGATCGAACGCAAGTGGCAGGCGGATGCGTTCCACTGGACGGGTGAGGCGTGGGAGGTCACTTGCACCAAGATGGTGGAGAAGGGCGGCAATCTGGTGCCCTCGGATGAACAGATCGTCATAACGGCGGAACATGTTGTCACCGCGTCGGGCAACCACGCGCAGACCACGGCGAAAAAGCTGGGCATCAAGATACCTGCGATCCCGGTCGAACATCAGTTTATCGTCATGGATCAGGACCCGGCGCTGGTCGAGTTCCGAAAGGAAGGCAATGTCGAACATCCCGTGATCCGCGATGCCGATGCGCAGTCCTACGTGCGCGAAGAACGTGGCGGCTGGATCCTGGGTGTTTATGAAAAGGGCGCTCCCGCCGTCTTTGAATATGGTGTGCCCGACAGCTTCCGCGCCGACCTGTTCCCGCTCGATCTGGAGCGGATCGAGGAACAATACATGGCGATGATCCATCGCATCCCGTCTTGCGAGGAAAGCGGGCTGAAGGACGATTTCAACGGGCCGATCTGCTACACGCCTGATGGCAACCCGCTGGTGGGTCCGGCGCCCGGGCTGACGAATATGTGGCTGGCCGAAGGGTTCTCTTTCGGGATCACCGCCGCTGGCGGTACGGGCTACTACCTTGCACAGATGATGGTCGATGGCGAGGCTGAGATCGACATGGCGAGCCTTGATCCCAAGCGCTACGGCGATTGGATGACGACGGAGTATGCCGCCCGCAAGAACGAGGAAGCCTACAACCACGTCTATATCCTGCACCACCCGGATGAAGAACGCCCTGCCTGCCGCCCGCTCCGCACGTCCCCGGCCTACGACCGACAAAAGGAACGAGGTGCACAGTTCGGGCAGGTCAACGGGTGGGAGCGCCCGAACTACTATGCGCCCGCCGGGTTCAACGATGAGGAAAGCCGGTCTTTCCGCCGCGGCGGCTGGTGGCAATATGCGGTGGAAGAGGCGAAAGCGATCCGCGAAAGCGTCGGCCTGATCGACGCGACTGCTTTTGCCAAACACCGGATCAGCGGCCCGGGCGCGACGGGTTTCCTCGATTGGTTCACCTGCAACAAGCTGCCCAAGGTTGGCCGGATCAACCTGACATATGCGCTGACCGCACACGGCACGACCCGAACAGAATTCACCATCGTGCGCACGGCAGAAGATGACTACACCCTGATCTCTGCCGGTGGCTGGCACGCCTACGATCAGGATTACCTCTACAAGGCGGTGATGGAGAAAGAGGCCGAGTTCGGCCGTATCAACGAACAAGACATCACCACTCAATGGGGCGTCTTTGCCATCGCAGGGCCGAAATCGCGCGATGTACTGGCTGCAGTGATCAAGGATGCCGATCCGGCGACGGCATTGTCGAACAAACGCTTCCCATGGCTGTCGATGCGCAACATCGAATTGGGGATGTGCCCGGTGCGTGCGATCCGTGTGGCCTACACGGGTGAACTTGGGTGGGAGCTGCACCACCCGATTGAGATGCAGAATTATCTTTTCGATCTGCTGGAAAAGGCAGGCCTGAAGCACGGGATGAAGCTGGTGGGTGCGCGCGCGCAGAACTGGCTGCGGCAGGAAAAATCGTATCGTGCGTTTGGCACCGAACTTGGCCGCGACGCGACACCGCTCGAGGCCGATCTGCCGCGTTTTGTGGACCTGTCCAAGGACTTCCATGGCAAGGCGGCGATGGAGGCGAAAGGCATCCGCTCCAAATGCGTGACGCTGTTGATCGACGGGCCGGAAGGTGCGGATCCTTGGGGGCGCGAGGCGCTTTATGATGGGGAAACGCGTGTTGGGCGTCTGACATCCGGTGGCTATTCCGTGGCTTTCGGCAAATCCATCGGGATGGGGTATGTGCGGCCCGATCTGGCGGTACCGGGCACGAAACTGCAGGTGAAGATGCTGGATCAGCTGTGGGCGGCAGAGATTGTTGAAGACAGCCCCTACGATCCAACCAACGCACGCATTCGCGTCGACGGTTGACAGGTTGCCGCCCGTAAGGTGGGTTTCATCCCACCTTATATCTGCAAAGGCTGTGCCCATGTCCGAAAAAATCGCCGTTGAAAACGTCAATGTGCCCGGTCAGGTCACCAATGTGGACAAGGCCAAATATGACGCGATGAAAGCCGCGATGCTGGCCACTTTGCCCAAGGCGTCCCCCGGCATGACGGCCAAGGAAAGCAAGGAAGCGGCAAAGGCGCATTTGCCGGAAGACCTGTTTCCGGGCGGCGCAACCTCTGGCTGGTGGCAGAAATGCGTACAGCTAGATTTGGAGGCAAAGGGCGTGGTGATCCGCGAGGACACCAAGCCCCTGCGCTTTCATCTGGCTTAGTCGTTGTCAGGCACGGTCGAGCCTGCCTCCATCATCGCCTGCATCAGGCCAGATGCCTGCATATCGCGCATCTGCAGCGCCATCATTCCGCATTCCTGGCTGATCTGGCCCGAGGCCTCGATGCTGATCCCATCTGGCAACATCGTTTCCATTGTCTCGTCTTCGGCGAATGCTTCCAAGGTTTGCCCATCCATCTCGGCCATCAGGGCGTCGATCCGGTCAAAGGTCTCATTGACGGCGTCTTCACCAGCGATGTCATTGTAGCGGTCGATGACGCAAGACGCGGCAGAGCGCATCTCGTCATCCCAATCAGGCATGTTGATCTCGGCTTCACGCAGGGCCGTGGCATCACCACCGGCTGCTTCGATTTCAGCTACCATCATATCCACCATCATGGCGTTCATGTTTTCCGACATTTCTTCCATCCGCTCCACTTGGCTTTGGGCGATGCCGAAAGCGGGCAGAAGGCAGAGGGCGGTGGTCAGGGTCAAACGGGTCATCAGGTCACTTTCATAGTTACTTTGCGCAAAAGACATCGGCGCCCAATGTGGCGATTATGGGGCGGCAGATGAATCCCCACTTCTGGGGATATGATCGGAAAGTGGCGTCTTTTGCCGTCCTTCCGCGTCAAAATTGCGTGGGTCGAGCCAGGCCTCAAATCCGCGTTGCAGGCCGGGCCAGTCCTGATCAATGATCGCAAACCATGCCGTGTCACGGTTGCGGTTCTTGTAGACCGTGGCCTGCCGGAACGTCCCCTCATAAGTGAACCCCAAACGCTTGGCCGCCGCGCGTGATGGGGCATTCAGCGCATCGCATTTCCACTCAAACCGCCGGTAACCCAGAGCAAAGGCCTGCTTGATCATCAGATAGAGGGCTTCGGTTGCCATAGCGGTGCGCTGCAGGCGCGGGGCAAATGTGATGTAGCCGACTTCGGCCACGCCGACGGCGGGCTGCATCCGCAGGTAGCCTGCGACGCCAACCGGCGCGTCATCCGCTTTGTCGATGACCGCGAAAAACAGCGGGTCGGTGCTCTGAACCGCTTTGGCGACCCAATCGGCATAGCTTTGCGCATCAGGAAACGGCCCTTCGGGCATGTAAGTCCAAAGTGTGCCGGTCATGCCCGCGCTGAAGGCGCGGTGCAGATCAACGGCGTGATCCATTTGCAATGGAACAACGTCACATCTGCGCCCTGTGATCGGTGCGCGGGGCAAGTCGGGGCGCGCTGTCCAGCCCGGTAGTGGCGCCCCGATGGGCTGCCCCTTCTCGTTTCGGTGGGTCACCGGAACCGTCCGGGCGACAGTGCCGCAACGGTTGCTGCGTCAAGTGCAGGTTGTCGCCCTGCCACTAGATCTGCCAGGAGCGCACTCGCCCCCGGTGAGGATTGCATGCCATAGCCCCCCTGGCCTGCGCACCAGATGAATGTCGCATCCGCCGGTTCAGCCCCCAGAACAAGCGACAGGTCCGGCGCAAACGTCCGCAGCCCCGCCCAGGAGCTTTGCAGCCGTGTCACCTCTACCGTCACATGCGCCTCGAACCGCGCGATCCCTTCCGCCAATGTCAGGTCATCGGCGTAGGCATCATGGGGGTCGCAAGGCTCTTCTTCCGCCGGAGAGACGAGCAGTGCGCCACCGGCGGGTTTCGCATACCAATCCTCACCTGGGCCAAAGAGCATCGGCCAACCGCCAACGTCATGGCCCGCAGGGGCGGGGATCACCGCCATTGAGCGCCGCAAAGGCGTAACGCCCAGCGGGGTGATCCCTGCCATCTGGGCAATCTGGTCAACCCATGCGCCAGCGGCGTTCACGATGTGGCGTGCGCTGTAGTCTTCGCCGCCGGCTGTCACGGCCCATCCGGTTCCATCGCGCGTGATTGCTGTTACTTGCGCTTTCGCTACGACCTGGCCACCGTTTGCCCGCAGCATCTTGGCAAAGGTCTGCACCAGCTTGTCCGTGTCGATATCCCAGGCCTGTTCATCATAGGCGGCACGGTCGATCACGGCGCTATCGAGGATCGGGATCAGGTCTCGCGCTTCCCGTACGCTGATCGTTTCAAGCTGCATGTCGGTCACGTCCGCACCAAAGGCACTGGCCTCCTCAGCCGTGCCAACCAGCAAAAGGCCGCGGGCGCTCAGCACGCCTGCCTCGCGGTGAAAGTCCGCACTGACCTTGTTCAGGGCAACTGTGGATGGCTTGCCGTAGTTCTGTTCAAAGAGCGCCGCGGACCTGCCAGAGGCGTGATAGGCGAGCGCATCTTCCGCCTCAAGCAGCGTCACCGACCCAAGCTCTGACAATCGCGCAGCTGCCGAGACCCCGGCAATGCCACCGCCGATCACCAGAAAGTCGATCATCCTTCTTCCAGCCGATCTGTCGCCGGGGCCGGGGTGATGCTGAGAGCGGTGATGCGATCATAAAACTCATCGGTGAGGTCGAACTCCGCAGCCGCCAACGATGGGCCAAGCTGTTCCACCGACCGGGCTGAGATGATCGGGTGCGGCTGGGCCGGATGCCGGGCTGCCCATGCTACAGCGAGAGTCGCGGCCTCGACACCCAGCCCCTTGGCCAGATTGCGCAGGCCTTTGGCTGTGCCGTGCATCCAGGCCTGGGCATAGCGTGCTTTGTAGCGCGGATCGTCCGTCAGGCGCCCGCTGCCGCCTTCGGCGTATTTCCCTGTCAGCAAGCCACCGCCCAAGGGCGAGTAGGGGAAAATCGTGATCCCCTGGTCTGCGGCGACGCTGAAAATTTCCACCTCAGCCTGCCGTTTGACGAGGCTGTACATGGGCTGGATCGCGTCAATCCGCGTCCCGAGTGCGGCAGCGACGCCTTGTGCCTTCATGATCTGCCAGGCGGCATAGTTGGAAACACCAATGTAGCGAATCAGACCTTGGGTTTGCAGCGCGGCAAGGGCGCCAAAGGTTTCTTCCAGCGGCGTCTCATCATCAAAACGGTGCATATAGAGTAGGTCCACCGCGTCGAGCGCCAACTGCTTCTGGCAGGTCTCAAACTGGGTGTTGATGTTGGCAGCGCTCGCGCCGCCGACATAGCCGACCTTGGTGGCGACAAAGACCTCATCCCGGCAATCCGCTAACAGACCGCCCAAGATCTCCTCTGACGCGCCGCCGTTGTAGCCGACGGCAGTGTCAAAGTGGTTGATGCCCGCGGCGCGCGCGGCTTCGAACATCGCCTTGCTCTCGGCTGCGTCTGCTGTGCCGCCAAACTGCATGGTGCCGAACGTCAGGCGTGAAATCGGGGTCCCGTTGGGGGTCGTCAGAGTATCCATGCCGGTGTTGTGGCATGGCTGTGATATGTTGGAAAGGACGATCCGGCGCGGAGGTGCGACATGGGCAGAGAGACAGTGGCGGTTTGCCATTGGCAGGGTGAGGTGGCTGAGGCCAAGCTGCATCTGGACAGTCAGGCCGTGCAGTTGCGCGGTGCGATCCGGGCTGACATCCCGCGCGGCGCGATCCGTGATGCCGTACTGACAGAGGGCGGCGTGCTGGTGCGCACCGATGGCCCTGATCTTCTGCTAGAATTCGGCGCTATAGAGGCGCAGCGCTGGCAGAAGGCGATCCTGAAAAAGCCGCCAACGCTGGCCGAAAAGCTGGGCGTTTCGGTAGAGGTGCCGGCCTATGTGTTGGGGGATTTTGATGATGAACCGCTTGCGGCGGCCCTTGCTGGCGCGCGCGTGGCAGACCCGGCTGAGGCTGGCATCCTGCTTGCCATCCTGATGGAGGAGCCTGACCTGCAAGCGGCCGCAGATCTGGCCCTTGCCCACCCGGACAAGCATATCTGGATGGTCCACAGGAAGGGCAAGGCAGCGGTTGTCGGTGACACGATGGTGCGCACCCATATGCGCGGACTTGGATTTGTCGATAGCAAGACGAGTGCAGTGTCGGATCAGTTGACCACGACCCGGTATCGCCTGCGCGCCAAATAGACCTCCACCCCGATCAGATAGGGCAGGTAGAAGGCGACGTTCATCGCCAGATCAAAGGCACCTGTGAACTCTGGGTTAGACCAGAGCCCACCAGTAGCTGCATACCAAAGCCCGTAGTGCACCCGGTAGAGCCATGAGCCAAGGATGAGCCAGAAGAGGCGTAGCGCCCAAGCGTTATGCGCGGCAATCTGGCCCGCGCGGGCGTGGCGGATGGTTTGCGCCGCGGCGAGCAGCATAAACAGCCCGTAGAGTGTGAAGCCCACATCCATTGGCCAGCCGCCAATCGTGCCGCGTGTCGCGATGAAAAAGAGCCCGCCAAGTGCCGATATAATTGCCGAGATCACGATGATGCGGCCCGACAGGCGGTGCAGCGCAGGCCAGCGGGTTCGGATCCCTCGGACCAGTTGTAGCGGTACCAAGAGCGTGATCACGGCCCCGAGGATCATGTGGCTGAAGATCGCGGCGTTTTGGGTGGACACGGAGCCAAGCAGATAATGTGGCTCAGCCAATGTGCCTGTCAGCGCCCGCACGCCGAAATCGGCGGCGTAGATTGCAAACGGCAGCAGCAGCAACCCGAGCAGGGCAAGTAAGCTGGTCTGGATCACTGTGCCGCGGTTTGCCATGCATCCGCGTGTAGCCCCACTGCGGCAAAACACAAAGTGCTACCCGCTTACATCATCCTGATCGCCGCGTGACCGGAACGGGATTGACGCCCCAACCCTTGATCGGCCAACTACACGCCAGTTTGGGAGGGTCCCCGCGTGCCAGCGGCGCAAAACAGAAAGACATTGCACGGGTCCTGGCCTGTGGCGAAGCCGGGCCAGATCATCGGCCTTTTGGGGGGGTCCTTTGATCCGCCCCATGCCGGCCATGTGCACATTACCAAATCTGCACTGCATCGGTTCGGGCTGGACCATCTCTGGTGGCTGGTGACGCCCGGCAACCCTTTGAAAGAAAGCGGTCCGGCGCCATTGCCTGAACGCATGCAGGCGGCCCGTGCAATGATGCGCCATCCCCGCGTGCAGGTGACGGATATCGAGGCGCGCCTCGGCACACGCTATACCGCCCAGACATTGGCAGCCCTGCAAAGGCGCTATCCCGGTGTCCGCTTTGTTTGGCTGATGGGGGCGGACAACCTTGCGCAGTTTCACCGCTGGCAGGATTGGCGCTGGATCATGGATCACGTCCCCGTGGGCGTGATGGCGCGACCGGGTGACAGGATTTCAGCGCGGCTTTCGCGTGCCGCCCGCGTTTACGGGCAGGCCCGGATCCCGGGACGCGGTGCGCATGTGCTGGGCCGGGCCGAGGCGCCTGCCTGGTCCTTCATCAACCTGCCGATGTCGGCCCAGTCTTCGAGTGCCATCAGGGCGCGAGGGGAATGGTGATGCGCCTGTCACGCCGCATGATGCTGGGCGGAGCGGCGTCGAGCCTCGCAACCGCCGCAGTGGCAGAGGCGCCGCTGACCTCACTGCGTCCGTTGGCACGCACGCCGGATGTGAATGCGATTGCGCGACTGGTGCGGAATGCGCCTGTCAGTGGGCAGATCGGGGTCTATGTGCGGAACATGGCAACGGGGGAAGTACTGGAGGATATCGCAGGCGCAACTCCACAGCCCCCTGCAAGCGTGACCAAGGCGGTCACCGCGCTTTATGCATTGGAAGCACTGGGTTCGACGCATCGGTTTCAGACAGCAATCTATGCGGACGGCCCGATTACAGGCGGCGTCCTGGATGGGAACCTGATCCTTGCCGGTGGGGGCGATCCGAACCTTGTGACCGACGACCTTGCGACGCTGGCCAGCCGTCTGAAAGAGACCGGCCTGCGCGAGGTGAAGGGCGATTTCCTTGTCTGGGATGATGCGCTGCGCAATCTCGATGAGATCGACGAGACCCAGTTGGATTACCTTGGCTATAACCCGACCGTGACAGGGCTGAACCTCAACTACAACCGCGTCCATTTCGAATGGAAACGGGAAGAGGAAGACTTCACAACCGCCATGGATGCGCGGAGCGAAAACTACCGCCCCGCTGTCACGATGTCGCGGATTTCAGTAGTGGAACGGACCGCGCCTGTTTTCACCTACACCAACCTCGGGAATGCGGACCAATGGACTGTCGCGAAATCTGCGCTGAACAACGAAGGCTCGCGTTGGCTGCCGACCCGCCATCCGGCGCTTTACTGTGGTGAGGTCTTTGCGACCTTCGCCCGCAGCCACGGCATCGTCCTGAAGGCGCCAGAGGAAACGCAAACCGCTCCGACAGGGACCTCTATTGCGGATTTTGATGGCCAGCCTCTGTCAGAGGTCATGCGCGGGATGCTGCGGTTTTCGACCAACATCACGGCAGAGGCTACTGGGCTTGCCGCTACCGCAGCGAGGATCGGCCAGCAGCGAGGCCTGCGCACCTCGGCGCTTGGCATGGGCCGCTGGGCGGATGCGCGGGCAGGGGGGATCGCCCCTTATTTCGTGGACCACTCTGGCCTGGGGGATCAGTCGCGCGTTTCACCTGCCGACATGGTGCAACTTTTGCAGGCCGAAGGCGCTGCGACGACGCTGCGCCCGATCCTGCGTGATTTCCGCCTGCAGGATGCGGATGGCGATCTGATCACCAGCCCCGGTGTTGCGGTCAAAGCCAAGACCGGGACGCTCAATTTCGTCTCAACGCTTGCGGGGTACCTGCGCACTGCGAAGGGGCGCGATCTGGCCTTTGCGATTTTCGCCTCTGATCTGGTGGCGCGTGAAGAAGGGAAACGTTTGGGGGCAGAGCGCCCCGCCGGATCGCGCAGCTGGAACCGGCGTGCGCGCGGCCTGCAGCACGCCGTTTTGCGGCATCTGGCGTTCCGCAGCGCCTAAAGCGTCATGTGGCGCGCGCGCGCGCCACGCTCGATGGCAGCGGCATGCAGGCGATCCAGCTCCAGCTCGTCCCGGATTTCTTCCAGCATTCTCGCCTCTGGCCCCACGATGCGTCCATCGGCAGCGGCCACATCACAGGAAAGGGCGTAGGCCGTTTCATAAAGCTGCTCTGGTAACGCATCGCGGATCAGGCCAAAGAGCGCCTCGAGCCCGTCTTCTTGCTCCAGAAGTGAAAACACCATCTGCGACATGCGCGGCAAACGTTCCGCGTCATAATCGCTGAAGATCGGCAAGTGGTTGATTGCATTGCTGATTTTGACAAGCTCTGCCGTGCGGATATCCTCATCAGCGGCGGAAACTGCGATCATCAGGGCCGCCAGCGCATCTTGCGCGGTCATCGGTGCGTCTTCGAGCATGGTGTCATCCTTTTCCTGCCCCCTGATTTATTGACGCCTCGCACGTCTCGCAATAGGGAGTGCGCTTTATATGCGGGGCCATCGGGGCCGCGCGGTAAGGTGAGTCGAACACATGAGCGGTATGCGAGACGCGGGAATGGCATCAAAGGCGTGGCCTTTTGTTGAGGCACGCGCGCTTTTGAAACGCTACGAAAAGAAAGATCCCGAGAAGGGCTATGTGCTGTTCGAGACTGGCTATGGCCCCTCTGGCCTGCCGCATATCGGGACCTTTGGCGAGGTGCTGCGCACGACGATGATCCGCCGCGCGTTTGAGGTCATTTCGGACATTCCGACAAAGCTGATCTGCTTTTCCGATGACCTTGACGGCATGCGCAAGGTGCCCGGCAACGGCCCCCAGCAAGAGATGCTGGCAGAACATATGCACAAGCCACTGACATCGGTGCCAGATCCGTTTGGCACCCATGAAAGCTTTGGCCATCACAACAACGCCATGCTGCGCCGGTTCCTTGATACCTTCGGGTTCGAGTATGAGTTTTATTCGGCGCGCGAGTTCTATCGCACCGGTCAGTTTGATGAGATTCTACTGCGCGCGGCAGAACGCTATGACGCCATCATGGAAGTCATGCTGAGAAGCCTGCGGGAAGAGCGGCAGGGGACTTACTCGATTTTCCTGCCGATCCATCCAGAGACCGGGCAGGTGCTCTATGTACCAATGAAGAATGTCGATGCAGCTAAGGGTGAGGTCACGTTCGACGACCCTGACGGCCGTGAGTGGACACTTCCTGTCACCGGCGGCAACGTGAAGCTGCAATGGAAGCCGGACTTCGGCGCGCGCTGGGCCGCTCTGGACGTCGATTTTGAGATGTACGGCAAGGAGCACGCCACCAACACCGCGATCTACGACCGGATCTGCGAGATTCTGGGCGGGCGCAAGCCGAACCATTTCTCTTACGAGCTGTTTCTCGATGAGAACGGCCAGAAGATTTCGAAGTCCTCTGGCAACGGCATCTCGATTGACGAATGGCTGACCTATGCGGCGACGGAGAGCCTGTCATACTTCATGTACCAGAAGCCAAAGACGGCGAAGCGGATGCATTTTGATGTGATCCCCAAGGCTGTGGATGAATATCACCAGCAATTGCGCGCCTATGCGGATCAGGATGATGCCGCCCGCGCCAACAATCCAGTATTCCACATCCATGGCCACAATGTGCCAGCGTCCGACATGGTGGTGCCATTTGCGATGCTGTTGAACCTGGCGTCCGTTTCCGGGGCCGAGGACAAGGAGACCCTCTGGGGCTTTATCCAGCGCTACGCGCCAGAAGCGTCGGCCGAAAAGAACCCGCAGATGGATGAGGCGGCAGGTTTTGCCGTGCGCTACTACAATGACTTTGTGAAGCCGACGAAAGTCTATCGCGCAGCCACCGATCAGGAGCGTGGGGCGATGGCGGACCTTGTGACAAGGCTGAAGACTTGGGACGGCGGGCTGGACGCGGAAGAGCTGCAGTCGATGGTCTTCGCCGTCGGCAAAGAGCACGGGTTTGAACCTCTGCGAAACTGGTTCACGGCACTTTATGAAGTGCTGCTGGGCGCCTCCCAAGGGCCGCGCTTTGGCGGTTTCATCGCGCTTTACGGTGTGGAT
>JBCBOD010000170.1:0-5406 GCA_039821425.1 Pseudomonadota bacterium | reverse complement strand
TTCTTTATAAGTGCGCCTACGCCCATTACCGATTAGTGCGGTGTTGTCGCCGAACCCCTTGGCCACCATCGCATCGGTCAGTTCCACGCCGGCGTTCAGTGCATCTGGGTAGTCGAACCCATCAAGGTTGAATTCAGGCCACTGGCCTGGAGGCGGCAGGTTATCGCGGGTGAATGTGTCGATATGGGCACTGACGCTCAACATGGTTTACTCGTTCGCTTCGGGTGGCAAGAAATCGACGTCATGCTCGGCAGAGATTTTGACGACCTGTTCAACGTCGGTCAGGTTGTCCAACTCGACAAACAGATCTTTGAGTTTGCCCATCGGCGACACCCAGAAAAGTGCGCGGCATGGCTTGTCGGATTTGTTGAAATAGCCGTGGGAGATACCCTTTGGCATGCGAACAACGTCACCCGCGCGCGCTTTGGTCCAGACACCATCAAGTTTCAGGTCCAACTCGCCCTCTTGGACAAGGATGAATTCATCCTGCGTCGGGTGGATATGAACGGGCACGAAATCGCCGGGATTTGAATTTGTCTCAAACGCGAATGTCGTCTCGCATATCGCTTTTGGGAAATAGGTTTGCCCCAGAATGTTCCAGGTCGTTTCCTCGTAGCCGATACCGTTTTCGGTAATGCCTTTTTCCAAGTCCAGCATATCAATCCTCCATTATAGCTCCTTCACCATGCGGCAGCACGCGCAGCGCAGTTATCCAGAAAACGAACAGAAGTGCTTTAGGCTTGAAATAATTTCTCTTAGCCGCTGTTTTTGAAGGTCTTAAGTCAGGTAGGCCGACACTTTTTCACTAGGTAAGCGGCCAAACCGCGCCTTGTAGGCTTGCGAAAACCGGCCCAGATGCGAAAATCCAGCCTGATAGGCGGCATCGGTCACGCTGAACGCATCCTTTTTGCCGGATAGGTAGTAATGCGCCGTATCCAGCCGCGCTTCGCGGAGGACTTGCATCGGGGGTTTTCCGAACGCCCGCTGGAATCCCTTTTGCAAGGTGCGCACATTCATCCCGGCACCTTCCGCGATGTTGCCTATTGTGAGAGGCTCGGACAGATTATCGTGGATGTAGGCAACGGCACGCTTGATATCAGCAGGCAGCGCGTGATGATCTGCCGTTTGCAGCATGTGAAAGATGTTGCTGCTTTGATTGTTCAATAGCACTGAGACCAATTCCGTTTCAGTCCACAATTCTTGCGCCCCGCCACTGCCACCAAATAACGACCCACCCCCAGCCATCTGTGCAGCGCGGATCAGAATTTGGCGAATATGCTGGCCCGGACGGCTGCGCATATTCACGACAGGGTGAAAACGGACAGTGCCTGGGGATGGGTGACCGATGAGATCTTCGGCAACCCGGCCCAAGAATGATTTGTCGATCTGCAGCATGAGCTTGCGGCAATTACCGCGCCATTGCATCTGTGTCTCGCGGTCAGGGTTTAGCAAGGTCGCTGTTTCATGGCTTGCGACAATATCCTGCCCACGATGGCGCACGAATGCAGCACCGCTGAGCGGGACTTGCAAAAGGTAAAACCGCTCAAGCATGCCGGGGTCAATCGTGACGTCCGCACCATAGTGCAAATAGTTGATCGACACATGCTGGCCTGCCACATGGTTATGGCACACCGCCAGATCGTCAAAACGTGACGACTTATTCAGCTTATGATCGCAGAATTTTTCGGTGACCCGATGCCGCGCCTCATCCAAATCGTCTGTCCGGAAAAGCGGGTGGTCTGTCAGATACTCTAAAAATTGTCCGTCCATGTTACGTCTCCTGTCGCAAACACTGTCCGATATGGGAATTTATTTCAAGCCTAAAGCATTTCGGTTCGTTTTTTGGATAACAGCTTGGAAAAAGCTGCCGCAGGGTGATCGAAACAACAAGGAGGACGCGTCATGGACAAAGGGATTACACCTGCATCTAGCGGCATTATTGAAAAATCATGGAATGTCGTTGGGCAGACCTACACACCTAAACTGCACAGCAACAACGCCTTCGTCTGGCATGCCAGCATACCGGCAGACAGCTTTGTGCCGCCCCATATTCACCCCACGCAGGATGAATGGATCAACGTCCTGACCGGCAATTTGGAGATCGAGTTTCAGGGTGACGTGCACAAAGCAGTTCCCGGCGATCTGGTGCGGATGCCAATGGGTGAGGCGCATGGGATCTTCAATCGCTCCGGCGCAGAAGCGACGGCTGTTTTTGGTGTCGCACCTGCGCGCAAACTCTTTGACCTGTTCACCAAACTTGATGGCGTGACCGACCCTGAAGAGCTGGTGCGCATTTCCGCCATGCACGAAGTTGATTTCCTGCCACCCCCGGCAGACGCGTAAAGGAAATTCAGAATGGTAGAGCGTAAGAAGGTCGCCATCATCGGCGGCGGTGTCAGTGGTTTGGCAGCAGCCAAAGCATTTGACGAAAAGGGACACCGTGTTTGCGGGTTTGAGCGGAGCCATGATTTTGGCGGAGTATGGGAATTGTCGCGGTCGTATCCAGATGTGCAAACGCAATCTCCTAAGGATCTGTATTGCTACACAGATCACCCGATGCCTGACGACTATCCAGAATGGCCAAAGGGTCCGCAGGTGCACGCCTACCTTCATTCCTACGCGGAAAAACACAAAACGGCCCGTCTGTTCCGCCTGAATACAAGTGTCAAAACGATGGAACGCCGTGCTGATGGACAGCCCGGATGGACCCTGACCCTCGAGGCGGGCGATCAGACATGGACCGAGGATTTCGATTTCGTCTCAATCTGTACCGGCCAGTTCTCTGAGAAAAATATTATCACCCACCCGGGTCAAGACGCTTTCGTCGACCGTGGCGGCAAGGTGATGCATTCGTCCGAATACACGGACCCATCGGTCTGCAAAGGCAAAGATGTGGTGGTTCTTGGTGGATCAAAATCAGCGACAGATATCGCGGTCAATGCAGTCAGGAACGGCGCAAAGTCAGTCAAGCTGGTCTATCTTGAGAACGTCTGGCGGGTGCCCTATTTCGTCGGCGGCATCAACTTCAAACGCCTTTTGTATATGCGTGCGCAAGAACAGCAGTTCAATCAGTGGGGTAAGAACCCATTGCAGCGTGTGATTGCGGGGGCGTTAAAGCCTTTGGTATGGGCAAACTTTCGCGGGCTTGAGACCATGCTGAAGATGCAGCTTAAGCTGAAAAAGCATAATATGGTGCCCAAGACCCCGATTGAGAAAGAGGTTTCATGCTCGGTTCCGATCGTGACGCCGGGTCTTATTGAATGTCTTGATAGAGGCCAGATCACGCCTGTACTTGGTACGTTTGACAGCTATTCAGATGCGGGGCTCAAACTGTCAACCGGTGACGCTGTGCCCTGTGACGTGGCCATCCTGGCCGTCGGATGGAAACTTGGGGTGCCTTACCTGCCGCAGGAATACCAAGAAAAGCTGATCGAGGATGACGGCCAATATCGTGTGTACCGCCTTGCAGTGAACCCGGACCTGCCGGATATGGGATTTGTTGGGTTCAACTCCAGCTTCTGCACCGTGCTATCTGCTGAAATGATTGCCAATTGGCTGGTGCGTTATGCGGACGGTCAACTTGAAAACCAACCGACAGCGGCAGAGATGAACGTAAACATCAACATGATGCTGAACTGGAAACGCAATGAACGCCCTGCGGCCAAAATCTATGGCGGCCTGTGTTCCGCACCGTTCCACTTTAAGCATTTCGATGAACTGCTGGCAGATATGGGTGCTTCGAAAAGGAAACGTGGCAACCCATTGGCTGAACAATTTTCCTATCCGAACGCAGCGGCCTATGGCTCATTCCTCGCGTCTACACCGCAGTATCAAGCGGGCTCATAAAGGAGACTAATATGGCTTTCGTGAAAACCTGGTCACCCGGCGACACTGACGACCCAATCATCAATGAGATATTCACTTGGGTGACAGAAATGGAGGGCGATGTTCCCAACCATTTCAACATCGAGATGAACTTTCCTGAATACATGCAAGCCAAACTTGGTTCGACAAAAGTGCTTTGGCAGATGGGTGAGCTATCGATGCCGGAGATCCAACATGTCGGCATACTCGTCTCAAAAGCCAATAAGTGCCCGTATTGCACCGCTGCCTTTTGCACGATCTTGAACTACGGCCTTGGCGAGAGCGGTGATTATGTTCAGGAGCTTGCCGAGAAGGGTATAGATATCGTTGATGAAGCTCGCCTGCGGACGATCCTGGAGTTCGCATTAAAATCTAATCAGGATGCTGCTGGTATAACCGAGGCGGAGGTGGATGGCCTACGCGCCATTGGGTTGACTGATAAGGGCATCGTTCAATTGGTCCACTTGGTCAGCGATTTTGCGTCCTACAACCGCCTGAACTTGGCATTAAAAACCGACTACGATTATCAGGACAAATGGCGCGAAGCTGCTTTCGCTTGGAAAAATGATGGAACCGAGCCGACAGGCGACAATACGCGTGGCTTGCGGAGTTAGCATCAAATGACACTTCCCCCCGCTATTGACTGGGATGATTCATTTGCCAACATGGCACATGTGGCTGGATCAGATGCGTTGCCCGACCTTTGGTCGAACAGCGCAGCCGCGTATCGCGTAAGCGATGTCAGGATCGACAAAGACATCGCGTATGGTGATGCCTCGCGTGAAAAATTTGATCTGGTCTGGCCAGATGGCACACCAAAGGGCCTTGCCGTCTTCATTCATGGCGGGTTTTGGATGCGGTTGGATAAGTCCTACTGGACGGATTTTGCAGAAGGCGCGCGCGCCAACGGCTGGGCTGTCTGCCTGCCCAGCTACACACTCGCCCCCGAAGCGCGTATTCATCAGATGACGGCACAGATGGGGGCGGCGATCACGATGGCCGCTGCACGTGTTGCCGGACCGATCCGGTTGTCGGGGCATTCTGCCGGTGGGCATCTTGCCATTAGGATGGTGAGTGAAACCACGCCATTGCAAGCCGAAGTTCTTGACCGGATCACGCATACATTGTCCATCAGTGGCCTGCATGATTTGCGGCCATTGATGCATACGAAGATGAATGACATCTTGCATCTCGACGATGCAGAGGCGCGTCGTGAAAGCGCTGCGCTCCTCCGCCCGGCAATCGCATCATCTGTCACCTGCTGGGTCGGCGGTGGTGAGAGGCCAGAGTTCATCCGCCAATCAGAACTTATGGCACAAATATGGGCCGGTCTTGATGTTCCCATACAGTGCAAAATCGATGGCGAGCACAACCATTTCACCGTCATTGAGGGTCTAAGAGACCGCACAAGCCCAATCACGCAAGCGTTCGTCGGCGACCAGTAGGCAGCGCATGAAGCTTCGTCGGTGTTCAGTCATTTACAGAGGAGCCGTCAGGGTAGCAGGTTTGTCCATAGTTTATAGATTTAACATCTGAATTATG
>JBCBOD010000184.1:0-4686 GCA_039821425.1 Pseudomonadota bacterium | reverse complement strand
CCCGAAACAGTTGAGCCGGTATTGTTAGGATCTGCGATGCTGGGGGCAGTAGCCGCCGGTCAATACGAAACTGTCACCGACGCCATGCAAGCAATGTCGTCGCTTGGGGCGCAATACGATCCAGCCAGTGGTGAGCTGCGCGCCCTTCATGAGCGCCGCTTCGCAGCTTTCGAGGCGCTTCAGCAAGGAGCGCGTACAGTGCGCGGCGCGGCCTAGCAATCATTCAAACACTACCCGACGACCTCTCAGGTGCCGAACATACTGCGACAGCGCATTTGCCGAAGCTGGAACCCCAGGTCGGTTGCATGCCACACAACGGAATATCCAGAAAACCATGAACACGACATCATCCCCCAAAATCGATCTGACAAGCCTTTCAAATGTGCTGCGTGGTCTGGCCATCGATGCCGTCGAGACCGCGGGCCATGGTCATCCCGGAGCAGCGATGGGCATGGCCGACATTGCCACCGTTCTCTATGCAAAACACCTGGTCTTTGATCCTTCAAAACCTCATTGGCCAGATCGCGACAGAGTCGTTCTGTCGAATGGTCATGCCTCTATCCTTCTGTATGGCCTTCTTTACCTCACCGGCGTACCGGGGTTGGAATTGGGTGACATCAAGGCTTTCCGCCAGAAGGGCTCCAAGACGCCGGGGCACCCCGAAACGGGGCATACGCCAGGTGTCGAGGTTACGACCGGACCACTGGGGCAGGGGATCGCAATGTCCGTCGGTCTGGCTATTGCAGAGCGGCGACTAAGCGACGACTTCGGGGCTGATGTCTGTAACCATCGAACTTGGGTCTTTGTTGGAGATGGCTGTCTTATGGAGGGCGTCGGTCAGGAAGCGGCCTCGCTCGCAGGGCATTTGGGCCTTGGCAAGCTGAACGTCCTTTATGACTGCAACAAGATCACAATTGATGGCAGCACTGACCTGTCATTCACCGACGATACTGCTGCGAAGTTCAGGGCGATGGGGTGGCATGTTCTGGAAGCCTGCGGGCATTCCCACACCGAAATCGGTGATGCGCTCGCTGCGGCCAAGTCCGAAACTGGCAAGCCGTCGCTCGTGATCTTTCGGACAATCATAGGCTATGGTGCATCGACGAAGGCTGGAACGTCGGGGATCCATGGTGCGAGGCTCGGGTCCAACGAAGCAGCGGCCACAAAGCGTGCTTTGAATCTCCCAGACGCGCCTTTCGAGATTCCCCCCAAACACCTTTCGGCCTGGCGGTCATTCGGTTGTACAGGCAGAGACGCACATTTTGCATGGCAGGAGCGTGTTGCAGAGCTCGCACCAGACTACGCTCAGGAATATACCCGACGCATGAAAGGAGACTTGGTCGAGGGTCTTCAAGAGCGTATCGAAGAGGCCAAGACGAAGGCCATTAACACGCCAAGAGCGATCGCGACCCGGAAAGCAAGCCAGGTCGCGCTCGAACTCTTTACAGAGCTTCTCCCAGAGCTGATCGGCGGATCGGCTGATCTGACAGGGTCCAACCTGACAAGAACCGCAGCAACGGCCGATCCGTTTTGTGCAGCGCAGACTGGCAGATACATCAACTACGGTGTTCGGGAATTCGCGATGGGGGCGATCATGAATGGGATCGCCCTTCACGGCGGTCTTATGCCTTACGGGGGGACTTTCCTCGTCTTCTCCGACTACATGCGCAACTCGATCAGAATGGCCGCACTGATGAAGGCCAAAACCCTCTTTGTCATGACCCATGACTCGATTGGACTTGGTGAAGACGGCCCAACTCATCAACCGATTGAACACCTTGCAAGCCTACGAGCTATTCCGGGTTTGCATGTGTTTCGTCCAGTCGACCTAGTGGAGACACTAGAGGCTTATGAGATCGCGTTGCACACGGACGGCCCGTCACTCTTCGCGTTCTCGCGCCAGAGTGTCCCGCAGGTCCGCACTACTCCTGTGGATGGAAATCCGACGGCAAAAGGCGGGTATGTTTTGGTTGAACCTGAAGGTCGCCGCGACATCACGTTGATCGCGACTGGGACCGAAGTTTCGCTAGCCGTTGAAGCCGCCCGCGTCCTGCGGAGCTCCGGCATCTCGGCAGCCGTCGTGTCACTCCCCTGCTGGTCGCTCTTTGATGCGCAGGATCAGTCCTACCGCGCTGCGGTGCTGGGACAGAGGCCGAGGATTGCCATCGAAGCGGCAAGTCCGTTTGGATGGACGCGTTATGTGGCATCCGAAGACGCCGTGATTGGTGTGACGGAGTTTGGAGCCTCGGCCAGTGCTGAAGATCTTTATGAACAATTTGGTTTGACGGTGGACAACATTGTCGCTCGTGTCCGTGCCGAACTAGCGGATCAAGCAGCGATGGCTGTTTGACGTGGGTCGGGAGGACATCCTCCTCCCGAACGTCTTCCCGACCTGCAAGACAACGAAAAGGACCCATACTATGAAATCCGCTTTGGAACAGCTGAAGGAAACGACCGTGATCGTTGCGGATACGGGCGATCCGGCGCTAGTCCGACAACACAAACCGCAGGATTGCACGACCAATCCGTCGCTCGTGCTGGCCGCGATGTCAGCCGATGAAACGCAAGGCCTTGTTGTAGAAGAGATTGCCAAGGCGAAAGCGCGATCGCTGAGTGTCGAAACCCTTTGTGATACGCTGACCGTTGCCATCGGCGCGAACCTTGCAACGCTTGTACCTGGGCGCGTTTCTACTGAGGTCGATGCAAGCTTGTCCTTTGATGTAGAAGGCTCGGTTCGACGGGCGCATGACATCGTAGAAGATTATGATCGGCGGGGCATCAAGAAGGACCGTATCCTGATCAAGCTTGCCGCAACATGGGAAGGAATCCGCGCGGCCGAGCAGCTAGAGAAAGACGGCATCAACTGCAATCTCACCCTTCTATTTTCTCTCGAACAAGCCAAGGCCTGCGCGGACGCGGGTGTCCATCTGATTTCGCCTTTCGTCGGACGGATCACTGATTGGTACAAGGCTGCCGAACAGGTTCCTGACGACCCGTCCGAAACCGATCCAGGGGTAAGGTCGGTCCGGGAAATCTTTGAACACTACAAAAGCCACGGCATCGATACGATTGTCATGGGGGCGTCTTTTCGGAACACCGGCCAGATTAAGGCCCTGGCCGGGTGTGACCGCTTGACGATTTCGCCCAAGCTTATGTCCGAACTGGCTGAGGACAACGAGCATGTCTCCCGCGTTCTGCAAAGCGGGGTTCGGACTGCAAATCCCAAACCGATTTCCGAGAACGTTTTTCGCTGGGGAGTTAACCAAAACGCGATGGCGACCGAAAAGCTGGCAGAGGGCATTCGTGGTTTTGAAAGGGACCACCGGACACTGTTGGAATTTTTGGCGGCGCGACTAATGGCGTGACGGAGCTTGTCGAAATCTGCAGGACAATTGCTCACTGCCATTGTGGCGTTGGCTCTCATTGGAGACAGACTATGACTGAGGACGCTCACGCAACAAGCCATCGTGCTTGTCCGGCATGGCAACCGCAAATTTCGCGGGACCAAGCTCTGCGAAGTAGTCAAACAGAACCTGGATAAACGACCGTACATAGGCCGGTTTATGGTCGCCATAGGGGTCGGCGACAACCAGCGTCGGGGCACGCAAGTCGTCCGAAATCGGAACACGTACCAATTCAGCGCTATCACTGCCGCTCGATGCGGGCCGCAAGTTCAACATTGATGCGCCAAGTCCGTTGGCCACAGCCGTTCTGATAGTATTGTAGGACCGCGTGCGCAGAACAATGTCAGGACGCTCTCCGGCAAAATCTAGCAGAGCCAAGAGATAAGATCGCGTTTCCGCGAGATCCAGAAGGATATGAGGCTTTGACGCGAGCGCTTTGATTGAAATCGACGTTTTGCCCGAATCCGGATCGCTTGCATTCAGTAAAGCATGTGCAGGGCAACGGCATATCGGCGTGACACCGACGCCATACATCTCACCAATATCATATGTAACCACGAGGTCGACCTCGCCAGTGGCAAGCCAATTTCGGAGCTCAGACTGATCTCCTTCCAGCAAGGTGACTTGACAGCTACCGTTCTCATTGATGAAGCGTTTCAAGACCGGCGGGATCAGAATGGATCCAAAGGGGGAGAAACACCCCAGACGTAGTGTGGTTGTGGATGGTGCAGAAAACGCATCAAGCGACTTCTGAAATTCATCTCCGGTCGCTAGAACCCGCCGCGCCAAGATGAGGAACTTTTGACCGGCGGGGGTCACTTCCATCCCGTGTCCCTTGCGGCGGTAGAACAGGCTCGTTCCTGTGATGTCTTCAGCCAGATTAATCGCAGCCACTACGGAGGATTGAGAAATATTCAGCGCTTTACTGGCCGCTGTGATGCTTCCTAGGCTGCCCGCGACATGCAGATATTCGATTTGTCGATAAGTAAGCCGCATAGCACTCCACTATTGAATGATGATAACACTGTAAACAATATATTTTATGGATGAATACTCCCGTGGTTTGTTGCGCACATCGCCTGATGTTCAACAAGCTTGCGGGGTGCTCACATGCGAAAAACGAGTTTTCTCTGGGACGAGTCCACTTTTTGGCATTCGGGTAGCAATTATGCGATGCTCGCGCCAGTCGGGGGCTTTGTCCAACCGTTTGTGGCAGGTGGACTGCCTGAAGCACCCGAAACCAAACGCCGACTCCGAAATCTGATCTCTGTATCGGGTTTGG
>JBCBOD010000217.1:0-2566 GCA_039821425.1 Pseudomonadota bacterium | reverse complement strand
GCGTGATTGTCCGAAAGAACCGCTTCATCTCGAACCGGTAGATCGTGAGGATGGCGTTCCAGTTCATGTCGTTTCCTTCACCAGTCCGACAAAGATGTCTTCCAGACTGCTTTGCTGGGTTTGGATGTCTTTCATCTGCAGGCCCGCCTTTTGCAGATCGTTGAGCAGTGTCGTGATGCCCGTCCGATCACCCTTCGTGTCATAGCTATAGGTGAGGGACATGCCGTCATCGGCACGTGTCAGGGCATAGCTGCCCAGCGCCGCCGGGATTTCCGGCGTGGCATCGGCCAGTTCAATCTTCAACTGCTTCTGTCCCATCTGCGCCATCAGCTCGGCCTTGTCCTGTACCAGCAGGATCTCACCCTTGTTGATGACGCCAACCCGGTCGGCGATCGCTTCTGCCTCTTCAATGTAATGCGTTGTCAGAATGATCGTGACGCCAGAGGCTTTGAGGTCTGCCACGACATTCCACATGTCCTTGCGCAGTTCTACGTCCACGCCAGCCGTCGGCTCATCCAGGAACAGGACGCGCGGTTCATGCGCCAGCGCCTTGGCGATCAGCACCCGCCGCTTCATCCCTCCAGAGAGTGTGCGGATCTGGCTCTGCGCCTTGTCATCTAGTGAGAGTTGCTTGAGCAACTTCATCACATGCGCATCATCCCGCGACTTGCCAAACAGACCGCGCGAGAAGCTGACGCTGTTCATGACCGTTTCAAAGGGTTCGAGATTGATCTCTTGCGGGACAAGCCCAACCAGACTGCGGGCCGCGCGATATTCCGTCTGTGTGTCAAAGCCACCAACGGTGATGGCACCGGACGTCGGCACCGTAATCCCACAGATGGTCGAGATCAGCGTCGTCTTGCCTGCCCCATTGGGCCCCAGCAGCGCGAGGATCTCACCTTCTTCAATCGACAAGTTCACAGATTTGAGCGCCTCAAACCCGCCCGCATAGGATTTGCGGAGGTTTTCGACGGTGACGATGGCTGACATGGGACCGACCTGTTTTCGTGGTGCGGGGACCCTAATGCGGAGGCACGGAAAGGAAAAGGCGGAGTTCCATTCGCTGATGCATAGCTGCTGTGCGGATCAGCCCAACCGGGTGACCATGTCCAGCATACGACAGGAAAAGCCCCATTCGTTGTCGTACCAGCCAAACACGCGCAAAAGGCCGCCTGCCGTGACCTTCGTTTCAGGCAGGGCGACAACAACGCTTTCTGGCCGCGCGCGCAAATCGGTGGAGACAAGCAGTGCATCGGTCCAGCCGATGATCCCCGATTGCGCCTTGATCAGCGCCGCGACAACTTGCGTATCAACCGCGGTCTTCACTTGCAGGCACAGATCCACGGCAGAGACGGAGGCCACAGGCACCCTGACGGCCGCCGCCTCAATCCGGCCGGCGAGGTCTGGCAGGACATTATCTAGCAGACGTTGCGCCGAGGTGGTTGTCGGAACCATCGAAAGCGCTGCGGCCCGGCTGCGCAGGAAATCACCTCGTGGCGCATCAATCGTCGGCTGGCTGCCTGTGTAGCAGTGGATTGTCGTCATCCATCCCGCCTGAAGACCAAAATGATCATCGATCAACCGGACCAGCGGGGCAAGCGCATTGGTGGTGCAGGATGCATTTGAGATAATCGGCTGATCCGCAATCAGATGATCGTTGGCGCCCAGAACAGCCGTGAGATCAGCCGCAAGCGACGGGCCAGATATCAGGATCCGACCGGCACCCGCTTTCAGACCACGCTCTGCCACGTCCCGGGCATCCGCCTTGCCGGTGCACTCGACCACGATATCGATGCCCGTCAGGTCAAGTGTGCTCAGATCATCCGTGCGCGAGATCGGGATGCGCGTGCCGTTAACGACAAGTGTACCGTCATCCAGCGCCACCTCGCCCGGGAAAGGACCAAAGACGCTGTCATAGGCAAAGAGATGCGCACATAGATCGGGGGCCGCGATGTCGTTGATGCCCACAACCGCAACATCGGGCCAGGCACCTGACGCATGCGCGCGCAAGACCGTACGCCCAATCCGCCCAAACCCGTTGATGAAGACTTTCGTCATCGCGCTACATGTCCTTTGATCCGAAGCAAGGCATCGAAGGCGGGAACCAGTTCCGCCCTTTGATGTTCACGTAAAGGAAAGGAATCGGTGACGCACGGCCTTTCTGAGAGAGAGAATCGGATCGTCAGACGGGCCAGAAGGCATGCAGACTGCCTAAAAACCGGGCAGAGGCGCCCATCACCCAGCGTCAGCCTTGTGAAACAGTGCCATCTGCGCCATCCGGCAAATCAGGGCCATAAAACTGCAGGAATTCAGTAAAAACAGGCGATAATAGGCGAAATCTTGCCGTATACTGTTTCCTATATGGGCTATAATGGACTCTCATTGTCAAGATTAAGAACCACTAAACAACAAGTTAGGGACACTTTTTGGCCCAAATTGAGTGAGAAACAAAATCCTGCCCCGAGTACGAGCAATGGGTAGGTTATTGTTAAGAGCTGGAAGTTCAAATGGCTGAAGCGCAACCAAAGCAAGAGACAGGCGAAAAGGAAAATTTCGTCGATGAACT
>JBCBOD010000212.1:0-2961 GCA_039821425.1 Pseudomonadota bacterium | reverse complement strand
GCCGACATGGGGTACGGGCGACAAATTCCCATGTCGGAAAGAGATGACAATACAAAAGGGAACCAGCGCACAAAGTGCGCCAAGAGGGCCAAGACATGAAGACAACACTCATAATTGCCGCACTTATCAATCTTGCCGTTGCCGTCGTTCACACCTTTATCGGAGAGGCGAATATCATTGCCCCCATGATGACGTCGGATGCGTCTGACCTTGTGAAGGCAACACTCCATTCGGCATGGCACATGATCTCTGTCGTGCTCTACCTCTCCGCCCTAACCTTGTTTTATCTGAGCCGAAAGAAGCCGGACGACCCAGTCGTGACCCTGTTGCCAGGCTATATCGGCGTCCAATACGTCGCCTTGGCCATGGTCTTTGTCGCGACGAGCGTGATTTACGGCCAGGTCTTCCCGCAGATCGTGATGCTCTTGCCAATCGGCCTGCTTTCTCTCTGGGGCGCGCATATTGCGCGCAACGCATGATCACCCGCGGGCGTCTGACCCAAAAGGGCATGATACGCCCCTGACAGTCACTTCACTTGAGTAAGGAACGCTGACATGACCAAAGTCTTTTTGACCGGTGCATCCGGTTTCATCGCCAAGCATATTTTGCGAGAGTTGCTAGAACAGGGATACGCGGTGCGCGCCTCGATCCGCTCCGACAAACGCCAGGCCGAATTGCAGGGGTTGTTTCCGGATGCGACACTGGAATTTGCCACGCTGGACCTCACCAAGGATGACGGCTGGCAAGCCGCTTTGCAGGGCTGCGATGTCCTGATGCACACCGCCTCGCCATTTCCTCTGGCCGAGCCGAAAGACCCGCAAGACCTGATCCGCCCTGCTGTCGATGGGACGCTGCGCGCGATGCGCGCGGCCAAAGCGGCGGGGATCAAGCGTGTGATCCTGACGTCCTCTTGCGCGGCAATCTACAAACAGGCGGATAAGCCCAATATGCAACCATCGGATGAGACGTATTGGACGACGCCCGATGATCCGTCTGTCGGGGCTTATGAAGCCTCCAAGACGCTGGCGGAAAAAGCGGCCTGGGACTTTGTCGCCGACAACCCCGCGATCGCACTGACCACCATCAACCCCGGCGCCGTCTTCGGCCCGCCGATGGATGAACGCTACGGCGCATCGCTTGAACTGGTCGAACAGTTGATGACCGGCAAGGTGCCGATGGCCCCTCCCGTCGATATGGTTGCCGTTGACGTGCGGGACGTGGCGCGGATGCATGTCGCGGCAATCGACCTTGAGGCGGCCAAAGGCGAACGTTTTGCAGCTGCCAGCGGAACCTATTCCCTGCTCGAGTTTGGCAAAATGCTGAAAAGCTGGGATGCGAGCCTGAAAACACCTGGCCGTGAAGCTCCTGTCTGGCTGCTCCGGATTATGGGGCTGTTCTCCAAGGACGTGAAAGGCGTGCTCGAAAACATTGGCCGCACCCTCGCCGTTTCGGGTGCCAAGGCCGAGCAAACCTTTGGTTTTAAGTTCATTCCGGTCAAGGACGCGCTGGTTGCCTCGGCCGAAGCTGTCCAGGCCTATAAATTGAAAGAGAAATCCAAATGACCACGGCATATCTGTGGGGAACCCCCAACGGCTCCAAGGTTGCGATTGCGCTTGAAGACATGGCCCGCAACATCGCTGGTCCGTGACGCAGTGGCTGCATTGGCAAATGGGCGGCCTTGGCCCGATGATGGGCCAGGCAAACCATTTCCGAGGTCTGAAAAGGAAGGGTCCCTACGGCGAGACGCGCTACAAGAACGAAACCGCGCGCCTGTTCGCAAACGCTTGTTCCAGGCCTCGGCCGTCTGATTATTGTGGTGCCCAAGCAGCGAGGGCGGCGCGAGGGACCGGCGAATGCCCATTAAACGATCCGGCGGAGCATTGAACGCCAGATGACTTTGACCGTCACGCCGCGGTATTGAGCCGGAAGCATCATAACTTGCAGAGCCGCTGTTCGTGTAGGATGCGGCGAAGGTGTTGAAAGAGCCCAGAGCGGACAGTTCAGCCTAACTTTTTGAAGAACATCTCGGGATCGTCGGCATCCAAACCCTCGATCTCGCCACAAAACTGCCAGTCCAGCTTGCCCAGCAAGCCGCGCATTTTTGCGTTCGATCGGTTGGTCGAAGTCCATAGCTCGGGATGGTCAAGCGCGACGGCTTCAATCAACTCTTGACCGACGCCCCGCCGCCGTGAATCCGGATTGACAATCAGCAGAGAAATAAACACTTTTTCGAAGAAGTATCGGTTATCCACGCAGCAAAATCCAACGATGTGGCCCTGTTCAACAGCAAGTTTCAAACCGCCGACTTCAGCCACTGTGGCGATGTATTGGGCTCTTGAACATGTGCTGGTCGCACGCAGGTCAACTTGAGTCGCTGCGGCAACCTCGTCTTCAGTTTTGCTCGTTCGAACTTGCATGTCGCCAGTCTAGCATCTTTGGGGATGATTGGCAGCTTTGTCCACTCTGCTGACCCTCACCCACACCACGCCCAAGGGCAGGTTCGGGCCATAAATTCCTAACCTTTGATCCAACACTCCCCAACCCGCCTCTCCGATACCGCTCAAAAGAACCGCCGCATCGCATCAAGGTCGAACGACACTCCACAGCGACCGCCCCTCGCTTGACCCCACGCCAACACCCCGCTAACGCCCGCCCATGGCCCGCGCACCGCTTTTGCAACTCTCAGACATCTCGCTCACCTTCGGCGGTGACCCGATCTTCGCGGGCCTCGATCTGGTGATCCAGCCGGGCGACCGCCTCGCGCTTGTCGGCCGCAACGGATCGGGCAAATCCACCCTGATGAAGCTGATGGCGGGCCTCGTGGAACCCGACACCGGCGCGCGCGTCCTGCCCAGCGGAACCTCCGTGGGCTACATGGAACAAGACCCCGCGATGACCGGCTTCGCCACGCTTGGCGACTACGCCGCCAGTGACCTCGCCCCGGGCGAAGACTACCGCGTC
>JBCBOD010000203.1:0-3888 GCA_039821425.1 Pseudomonadota bacterium | reverse complement strand
GGACCTAAGGGCGAAACACGCATAAGCACATACCCAGCCAGAGGACAGGCAGATGGCCGATCACGGTAAGGGAGATGCGGAGACGACCCCTGCTTTGTCTGGGCATTTGCAGGACACACCGGCGCGGCAGACTGCCCGCGCGGTCATTAGGGATATCGTGCTGAAACTTGATCCTGACGTCATTGCGCTGCTGGAAGATGCAGCGCTCAGCCCGGACGCTGGCGGCGTGCAGCGATCAGTTTCTGACGCCTTGGCGTTGGGGGCCAGACCTGATGATCTGGCGGATTTCTACATTCCGGCCATCGCGCGGGCGATGGGGGACCGGTGGTGCGAAGACCAGATGAGCTTTGCATCCGTGACCATTGGTGTGTCGCGCTTGCAGACCATGCTGCACATCCTTGGCCCGCAGTGGCGGGCGGAACGTGCGATTTCACCCACAGCACCCGCGATCATGCTGGTCGTCCCCGAAGATGCCCACCACACACTTGGCGCAATGATCCTGAGTGGGCAGTTGCGGCGGCGTGGCTTCTCTGTCCGCCTAGTGCTGGGGGCAAAACCCGCTGAAATCGCCCAGCGCGTTTGCCGCACGACATTCGATGCCGTGTTTGTCTCAGCCGCTCGCGGGCAAACCCTTGATTCGCTGCGGCAAATCATCGAAAATATCAAGACTGTCGCTGACAATCCTCCGCCCATCGTCGTTGGCGGCTCTATTCTGGATGTTCAGTCAGTTGCAGACATCTTAGCCCTGACAGGCGCTGACCACGCGACAGGAAAACCAGACGAGGCGTTACGAATTTGCGGTCTACTAACCAAAGAGCAGACCATCGCCAACTTCCGGACGGGAGAGTGAGCGATGAAGACGCAAAAAGCACCGGCGGGTCTGGAATGACATCAAGGGGCACCAAATACTGGAATAGTGGTGCTATTCCACTGATCGCCCCCGAAATTCTTGGCGATATCATCGCACAGGTCGCAGACGTCGGTGTCGTGATTTCCGAAACCGGTACGGTTCTTTCAATCCTGGCCAACCCCAACAACGACGGGTTCAAGAACCTCGAAAGCTGGGAAAACGCTGATCTGCGCGACGTGCTGACGACTGAAAGCATTCCGAAGTTCGACAGCCGGCTGGCAGAGTTCCTCGAAGGCGCTGAACGGGTGCGCCCGGTGGAGCTGAACCACACTGATGGTAGCGGCCGCTGGGAGCTGCCAGTGCGCTATAGTTTCCACCGCATTGGCCCGGATGGCGCGATCCTGCTGCTTGGGCGTGACCTGCGCCCGATTGCCGAAATGCAGCAGCAGCTTGTTCAGGCACAGCTCGCGCTCGAGCGTGACTACGAAAACCAGCGCGAATATGACACGCGGTTCCGGGTGCTGATGAACAGCACGACAGAGCCTGTCGTCTTTGTTGATCTGCAAAGCGGCGATATTTCCGATGCCAATGGGGCGGCTGCCAATCTGCTCGGCCGCGCGGCGGACACTTTGATCGGTGCGCAGCTGTCCACATGTTTCGAACCGCCCAAGCGCGGCGACATCAGCGAAAGCCTCGCAACGCAGGCGCTCTCTGGTGACAATGTCGGGGTATTGCTGGAGCTGTCCAACGGGGCGGGACCTGTGCAAGTCTATCCGACCCTGTTCCGGGCTGCTGGCGAACGGGTATTGCTGTGCCGGCTGATCACGCGCGACGCAACCCACGATACGAATGACGAGCTGACCCGCAGCCTTGGCGCCCTCTACCGTGAAGGGCCCGAGGCGATGGTCTTTGTCTCGGAAAGTGGTGACATCTTGTCGGCGAACGAAGCGTTCCTCGACCTTGTCGATGTCGCGCATGACATCAATGTGCGCGGGCGCGCGATCGCCGAATACCTTCTGCGGGGCAGCGTCGACTTCAAGGTCATGTCGGAGAACGCGGCGCGTGCCGGACGTATGCGCAACTACGCCACCAAGATTGCCGGCGCCTATAGCAGCCCACGGTCAGTAGAGATCTCTGTCACTAGCCTGGCAGCGGATGACCGGACGGTCTTTGCATTGGTCGTGCGCGATGCCAGCCGGGGCGAGGCAACGCAGGCCAGCAGCCCGGCTGCGCCTGATGAAAGCATGCGCTCAGTGGTTGAGCTTGTCGGCAGTGCCACGCTGAAGGATATCGTCGCAGAAACCACGAATGTGGTGGAAAAGATGTGTATCGAGACAGCCGTCGAACTGACGATGAACAACCGTGTCGCTGCGGCCGAAATGCTGGGGCTGTCGCGCCAGTCGCTTTACGTCAAACTGCGCAAGTTCGATCTGTTGGCGCGCGACGCTCACGACCAGGAATAACGGCAAACGCAAACGCAAACGCAAAAAGGCCCGCCATTTGGCGGGCCTTTTTGGTTTCTGTGGGGGCGTTTACTGCGTGGCAGTGAAACAGTCTGTCTTGACGTCGATGCAGATCTGGCTGGCTTCGCTGCGCGACATTGGGCCCACCGTCACCATCGTCAGGCCACCCGCCTGGCGGAAGCTTGGTGTCAACTGACCCAATGCAGCCTGGTTCTCGGACACGAGGGTCGCCCAGTGGTTTTGCGCGTTGTCCGCATTCCCGAACGATCCCAGAACCGCAATATGGCTTCCGGTTGGTGCCGCTGGGGCAGAGGCTGTTTGCACCGCAGTAGCAACAGCACGGGTCACGTCGACCGTTGCCGGAGCGGCAGGGGCTGGTGCGACCGAGGCATCAATCGCACCGGATTCGATCAGGGCAGAGTTCTCGGTCCGCATCGACGGCACTGACATCTGCGTGCTCAGCGACGGATCGGTGTTCCGCAGGGATTGAACCCGGTTGCGCAGTTGCTGTGTCACACGACGGGCGTCCATCTGGTTGTTCACGATCCGTGGCGTGATCAGGACCAGCAGTTCGGTCTGGGCACGGTTCCGCGAAGAGCTGCCAAACAGGTTACCAGCAATCGGCAGATCTTTCAGCACTGGGATTCCGCCATTACCACGTGTTGTGCTGTCCTCAAACAAACCACCCAGAACGATCGTCTCACCACTGTCCACAGAAACGGAACTGTTGATCACACGTTGCGAGATGATTGGGTTACCGGTTGAGGGATCCGTTTCCCCAACAGTGCTCACCTCTTGTCCGATATTCAGGATCACCGTGCCCGAAGAGTTGATGCGTGGCGTCACCTCAAAAATCACACCGGTGTCCCGGTACTCGACCGTTGAGACAAACACATCATCAGCTTCGTTGCCATCCTGCGCGGTCTGCACGGAGGTTGGCACCTGATCACCCACCACCAAACGGGCGGACTCGTTGTTGAGGATCATGAGGTTGGGCGATGAGATCACATTCACCGAAGTCACGGAATCGAGTGCGTCAATTACCATGTTTGCCGGTGTGCCACCTAGGGTAGCTGCAAAGCCAGGCAGCTCTGGCGCGATATTGTCAAACGCACCATCCGTCAGTGCCAGTTGTGCGCCGCCATCCTCAAGGAAGTATTGCACACCATAGCGCAAATCCTCGTTCAAAGAAACTTCGACAACGGTTGCCTCTACAAGGACCTGCCGCGGCGGTACGTCCAGACGGTGCAGGATACCCAACACACGCTGATACTCTTCAGGTGTTGAATGGATGAGAAGCGTATTGGTTGCTTCGCTCGCAACGATCCGCGTCGCATTCAGTGTGCCCTGCGGTGCAAAGAAGTCGGCATTGGCCTGAATGACGTCCGCACTTTCGGCGGATGTTTCCACAGAGACGCCCAGAATCTGCGACAAGGTCGGCGCGATATCACCGGCACGGGCATACTTCATATCGTAGGAATAGACCTGTGCATCGTTCGCGCCGTCACGTGTTAGACGGTTGATCCAGACAGCCACGTTTTCCAGTGCGCGCGGCGTCTTGGCCACGGCGAGGAT
>JBCBOD010000120.1:0-11326 GCA_039821425.1 Pseudomonadota bacterium | reverse complement strand
TAATGCTGTGGGGTCAACCGGCGGCGCGGCTCTTGCTGGTCGACATAGGCGCCTTCCGCGATGCAGATCAGCGCATCATGTGCCTCATACAGCTCCGTCTTGGGGAAATAGGCATCATTCGTCGCAACCAGCGGCAGGTTCTTGGCATAGGCCATCTCGATATGGCCACGCTCTGACTGCGCTTCAGCCTCGGGCACCGTTTCACCCGGGTGCCGCTGCAGTTCGATATACAGGCGATCCGGATAGATCGCTGCGAGGCGATCCACCAGCGCCTCTGCCTTTGCGCGCTGGCCCATCTGCAACAAACGTCCAACAGGCCCATTAGGACCGCCGGACAGGCAGATCAGCCCCGCGTGATACTGTGCCAGCTCTTCCACCGTCACCTGCGGCAGTTGCCCCTCTGCATCCAGATAGGCGCAGGAGTTCAGCTTCATCAGGTTTTCATAGCCCTGCTCGCTCTGCGCCAGCAGCACGATGGGCGCAGGCGCCTCGGGCCGTTTGCCAGGCTCCGTTTCCAGAAAGGTGACGTCCACCTGACAGCCGATTATCGGCTGCACGCCAGCCTTGGCGGCCCCTTCGGAAAACTCCAACGCACAGAACATGTTGTTGGTGTCAGTCACCGCCACCGCAGGCATGCCCATGCCGGCCACCGTGTCGGGGAGTTTCTTGACGGGGATCGCGCCTTCCAGCAGCGAGTATTCGGTGTGGACGCGCAGGTGAATGAATCGGGGATCGGTGGTCATAGGGCGCAAGGTATCCACTACCCTGACATGCGCAAGCGACAAGAAACTTAGCAATCTCACTAACTATATTGACGGCCACGATCAATCGCTCAATACTTAGCCACATGACTAAGCAACTTGATTCCTTCTTCGGCGCCATGGCCGACCCGACACGCCGGGCGGTGATCGAAAAGCTCGCCAGCGGCCCCGCAACCGTTAGCGAACTGCACGCGCCGCACGACATCGCCCTGCCCACCTTCATGCGGCACCTCAAGGTGCTGGAGGACACAGGCATCGTCCGGTCCATCAAAAAGGGCCGCGTGCGGACTTGCCATATTGAGGCAGGACCACTGATCGAGGCGCAGGGCTGGCTCGCCTGGCAGCGCCAGATCTGGGAGAGCCGGTTGGACCGGCTGGAAGACCTCGCCAAGAAACTGGAGCAATTCGATGACTGACACGACCCTGCAATTCACGCGAGAGATCGCAGCCTCTGCCCACAGTATCTGGCGCTGCTGGACAGAACCCGAGTTGCTGATGCAATGGTTTGCGCCCGCGCCAGTCAAGACCACTGCGGCGGCCATCGACCCCATCCCCGGCGGCCGCTTCGACACCACGATGGTGATCCCGGATTTCCCCGACCCGATGACAGGCCAGGGCTGCGTCCTTGCCGCCGACCCGTGCAAACGCTTTGCCTTCACCAATATGATGACGGCGGGTTTTCAGCCACAGGACCAAAGTGGCGAGGGCCAGTTCCCCTTCACGGCAGAGATCACGATCACCGCCAAAGACACCGGCTGCACCTACACTGTCACCGTCCGCCACCTCGATACGGCGGGGGCAGAAGCGCACAAGGCCATGGGTTTTTACGATGGGTGGGGCACAGCCGCGACCCAGATGGCCGAACTGGCCAAAACATTACCACAAGAAACTTGAACCACATCCAATAGAAGGGAGACTTCAAATGCCACTTGATACAGCCTCGTTCGACATGCAACGCGCGTTGCCCCTGTCACCCGAGAAGCTCTGGGACGTCCTGACAGACCCGAAACATCGGGAGGCATGGGGCGCACCTGACGCCAATACCGTCCTGATCGTGGATGTGGCGGACGTGCGCGTGGGCGGGCAGGATCGCCACCGCTGCGGCCCCAAGGACGCGCCGGAGTTTGAGATTGAAACCCGCTGGTACGGTCTGCAGGCGCCAGAACGCGCGGTCTTTACCGAAACCCTGCTTGTGGGCGACGACACAATGTTCACCAGCCTTGTCACCTACGTCGTCACACCGGCGGACAAGGGCAGCCTACTGGAAATCACGGTCGCAGTTTCTTCCATGACCGGCCCCGAAGCACTGCAAGAGGTGCGTGCGGGCTGGGATGGCGGACTGACCAATCTGGACCGCTATGCAGCGGCACTGGCGCAACCAGCCTAAAGCGCGGCGCATAATCCTTGAGCATCTGATGGCGCAGCACCCAACTGCGCCATCACGCACACTTGCCAAACGCCCAGACAGACGGTTTGATGCGTCTTGGCCGGTTTCTACGCCGCATCGACATCGGCCCATGCGCAAATTCGGGTAAGGCGGCGGGTTTTACATCATGAATGTCACGTTTCTTCTGAACGGGGAAACCGTGGAAATCACCGCTGATCCTACGCGGACGCTGCTTGACTGGTTACGCGAGGAGCGCGGCCTAACAGGCACGAAAGAGGGCTGCAACGAAGGTGACTGCGGCGCTTGCTCCGTGATCGTCACGGATGAGGGCGGAGCCAAAGCGCTGAACGCCTGCATTCTGTTCCTGCCGCAGTTGCACGGGAAAGCTGTGCGGACGGTCGAAGGCGTCAGCGCGCCTGACGGCAAACTGCATCCTGTGCAACAGGCGATGGTAGAACATCACGGGTCGCAATGCGGCTTCTGCACGCCGGGGTTTATCACCACCATGGCGGCTGGACACCTGGCGGGGCGCAAAGACCATGACGATGTGCTGGCGGGCAACCTGTGCCGCTGCACCGGATACGCCCCGATCATCCGGGCAGCCAAGGCGGCAGAGGCTACGGAAGTTCCGCCCCACATGGCCGACACGCCGCCAAAGGTGCCTGCGCAGCCTTATGCGCCCACGACCCTCGATGAACTCGCCACCTGGTACGCTACCCACCCTGACGCGACGTTGATCGCCGGGGCGACGGATGTGGGGCTCTGGGTCACGAAAGATCTGCGCGCGTTGCCAGAAGTCGCCTTCCTCAACCGCTGCGTCGAGTTGCGCGCGGTGACGGAAACCGAGGACGCCATCCACTTCGGGGCTGCCGTGACGATGAGCGAAGTGCTGGATGTCATCCGCCCGCTGTCGCCTTCCTATGCTGAAATGATCCGCCGCTATGGCTCCGAACAGGTGCGCAACGCGGCCACCGTCGGGGGGAATATCGCCAACGGCTCCCCCATCGGGGACAATCCACCCGCGATGATCGCGCTTGGCGCCACGCTGCATCTGCGCCATGGCGATGAAACCCGCGAGATGCCGATTGAGGATTTCTTTCTCGACTACGGCAAGCAAGACCGCGCTCCAGGCGAGTTGGTGACAGGCGTCACCGTGCCGAAAACCATGGACAACCTGCGCTGCTACAAGATTTCCAAACGGTTCGATCAGGATATCTCGGCCGTCTGCGGATGCTTCAACATCGCCGTCGAAAATGGTATCGTCACTGGCGTGCGGATTGCCTTTGGCGGCATGGCCGGCACACCCAAACGCGCGACGGCCGTGGAAACGACCCTTGCGGGCCAGCCATGGACGGTCGACACCATAGCCGCGGGGGCGGAGGCTTTCGCCCAAGACTACAGCCCTATGACCGACATGCGCGCCAGCGCCGCCTATCGGCTTGAAACGGCCCAAAACCTGCTGCACCGCTATTTCGCGGATCTCTCTGGCAAGCCCACATCCGTGTTGGAGGTCTCGGGATGAGCGTCGCCAAGCCCCTGCCCCACGACGCCGCCGCCCTGCATGTAACGGGTCAGGCGCGATACGTTGATGATTTGCCGGCTCCGAAAGGTTCCCTGCATCTAGCGTTCGGGCTGTCGGAGATTGCGTGCGGTAAGATCAAAAGGCTAAGCCTCGATGCCGTGAAAGCCGCGCCCGGTGTCGTGGCCGTTCTCACCGCTGAAGACCTGCCCTTCACCAACGATGTTTCCCCCTCCGCCCATGACGAACCGCTTCTGGCGACTGGGGATATCCACTACTTCGGCCAACCGATCTTCATGGTCGTCGCCGACACACATTTGAACGCCCGCAAGGCCGCGCGGTTGGGTCAGATCACCTATGCAGAAGAAACGCCGATCCTGACGCTGGACGAGGCGCTCGCCGCTGACAGCCGGTTCGAGGACGGCCCGCGCATATGGTCCAAGGGCGATGTGGACGCCGCACTCGCCGCCGCCCCGCGCCGCCTGCAAGGCCAGGTCGAAATGGGCGGGCAGGAGCACTTTTACCTTGAAGGCCAAGCTGCACTCGCCCTGCCGCAAGAAGGCGGGGATATGGTCGTCCATTCCTCTACCCAGCACCCGACGGAAATCCAGCACAAGGTGGCCGATGCGATCGGCGTGCCAATGCACAGCGTGCGATGTGAAATCAGGCGCATGGGTGGCGGGTTCGGCGGCAAGGAAAGTCAGGGGAACGCGCTGGCCGTTGGCTGTGCCATCGCCGCGCGCCTGACCGGCAAGCCCTGCAAGATGCGCTATGATCGCGACGACGACATGATGATCACCGGCAAGCGGCACGATTTCCGGATCAGCTATGACGTGGGGTTTGACGATCAGGGCCGCGTGCTGGGCATAGACTTCACGCAAATGACCCGCTGCGGCTGGGCGATGGACCTGTCACTGCCCGTCGCCGACCGCGCCATGCTGCACGCCGACAATGCCTATCACCTGCCTGCCGCGCGCATCACCTCGCACCGGCTCAAGACCAACACGCAATCGGCCACCGCTTTTCGTGGGTTTGGTGGCCCGCAAGGCGTGCTGGGGATAGAGCGGGTGATGGACCATATCGCGGCGGAACTTGGTGAAGACCCGGTCGCGATACGGCAACGCAACTACTATGCGGCGATGGAAGGAGGGGAGCTGTCTGCCCCCCGGCCTGCGGCCCCCCCCGACAGTATTTCTGAACGTAAGAAGATGGGTCGGGGCGTGCGGTATGGCGCGGAGTTTTCGCCCAAGCCGGTTGAGCAGATAACACCCTACGGGATGCCGGTGACGGATTTCATCTTGCATGAAATGACCGAGGATCTGCTGGCGCGGTCTAACTATCACGCCCGTCGCGCCGCGATTGCCGACTGGAATGCGGGGCAAAGCATCCTGAAGAAAGGCATCGCCTTCAGCCCGGTGAAGTTCGGGATATCTTTTACGCTGACCCATCTCAATCAGGCAGGTGCGCTGGTGCATGTGTATCAGGATGGCTCTGTCCACATGAACCATGGCGGCACGGAGATGGGCCAGGGTCTGTTCCAAAAGGTGGCACAGGTCGCGGCGCATCGGTTCGGGATTGATGTATCGCAGGTAAAGATCACGGCGACGGATACTGGCAAGGTGCCCAATACCTCGGCCACCGCAGCCTCTTCCGGGTCGGACCTCAACGGGATGGCCGTGGCCAACGCCTGCGACATTATCCGCGACCGGATTGCGGAGTGTCTGGCAGAACTGCATCAGTCCCGTAAAGAAGACGTGGTCTTTGCCGATGGTGAGGTTCAGGTCGGCCAGACCAGTATGAGCTTCGCCGAGGCGGCACAGACAGCCTATATAAACCGCGTCAGCCTGTCGGCCACGGGCTTCTACAAGACGCCTGACCTCTCATGGGACCGCATGAAGGGCGAGGGCCGCCCGTTCTTTTACTTTGCCCAAGGCGCGGCGGTGACCGAGGTGGTGATCGACACGCTGACCGGCGAGAACCGCATCCTGCGCACCGATATCCTGCATGATGCTGGGGCCTCGCTGAACCCCGCGCTTGATATCGGGCAGGTCGAAGGGGGCTATGTGCAGGGCGCGGGCTGGCTGACCACCGAAGAGCTGGTCTGGGACGACAAGGGCCGCCTGCGCACGCATGCGCCCGCGACCTACAAGATCCCCGCCTGTTCGGACCGACCCGATATCTTCAACGTCGCCCTCTGGGATCAGCCGAACCCGGCGCAGACGATCTATCGCTCCAAGGCCGTGGGCGAGCCGCCATTCATGCTGGGGATCTCCGCCTTTCTGGCGCTGTCGGATGCTGTTGCCGCTTGCGGACCAAACTACCCCGCCTTGCAGGCCCCGGCCACAGCCGAAGAAGTCTTGCGCGCCGTCGGACGCGCCAGAGCATGACGAAACCGATCAGGATCACCGTGACCGGCACCGCAGGATCAGCCCCAAGGGACGCTGGCACGCAGATGCTTGTCTGGCCGGACAGGATTGAAGGCACCATCGGCGGCGGACGACTGGAATGGGACGCAATGGAAGAAGCGCGGCGCATGCTGGCCGACGGGCGGAAAGAGCACAGCGCGCGCATCGCACTCGGCCCGACCCTGGGCCAATGCTGCGGCGGCTCCGTCAGCCTGAAGTGGGAAACGGCAGATGACCTAGAACTACCGACGGCGCGGCCTGTCTGGATCTACGGCGCGGGCCATGTGGGGCGGGCGCTGGTGCAGGCTATTGCGCCGTTGCCCAACTTTGCAATCACATGGGTCGATACGGCGGCGGACCGGTTCCCGGACACGGATGTTGACGTGCTGGTCGCGGCAGACCCCGCGCTGGTTGTCCGCCACGCCCCCGAAAATGCCAACCATCTGATCCTGACCTACAGTCACGAACTTGATTTTGCGCTGTGCCATGCGTTGCTGGAGCACAAGTTCCACAGTGTCGGGCTGATCGGATCGGCCACCAAACATGCGCGTTTCAAGTCACGCCTGCAGAAGCTGGGGCATACGGGCGCAGAGATTGACCGCATCACCTGCCCCATTGGCGATCCCACTTTGGGCAAACATCCGATGGCCATTGCACTCGGCGTCGCAACTGCCATGATCAGGGCAGAGACGACGGGGACCAAGGACAAAACTGCATGACAACGCCGCTCTTGCGCCTGACAGAGCTGACGAAAGCCTATCCCGGCGTTGTGGCCAATCGTGACGTGTCGTTTGATATCATGCCGGGTGAGGTGCATGCGCTTCTGGGTGAAAACGGCGCCGGTAAGTCGACTCTGGTGAAGACCATCTACGGGTTGGTGAAGCCTGACAGCGGAACGATGGCGCTGAACGGCACCCCCTTCGCCCCACCGGAACCAAAGGCTGCACGCGCTGCAGGCATCGCGATGGTGTTCCAGCACTTCTCGCTCTTCGACGCGATGAATGTCGCCGAGAACATCGCTCTCGGCATGGAAGACCCACCATCGCAAGCCACTATCGCCGCCCGCGTGCGTGAGGTGTCCGAGCAATATGGTCTGCCGCTGGACCCGGACAGGATCGTTGGCGATTTGTCTGCTGGTGAGCGGCAGCGGGTGGAGATCATCCGCTGCCTGCTTCAGGACCCAAAGCTTCTGATCATGGATGAACCGACGTCGGTGCTGACCCCGCAAGAGGTGGCGATCCTTTTTGAAACGCTGCGCCAGCTCAGCAGCGAAGGCACCGCGATCCTCTATATCTCCCACAAGCTCGAAGAAATCCGCACACTCTGTGACAACGCCACCGTTCTGCGGCTTGGCGCGGTTGTCGGCACCTGCGATCCGCGCGCGACGTCTGCGCGCGACATGGCCGAACTCATGGTGGGCAGCAAACTGCATGTGCCGGAAAAGGCGGACAAACCTGCCGGCGATGTGGTGCTGTCACTGAACGGTTTGCAGGCCAAAGCGCCACACCGCTTTGGCACGCCGCTGCGGGATATCACATTGGAGGTCCGCAAGGGGGAGGTGCTGGGCATCGGCGGGGTCGCGGGCAATGGTCAGGATGAACTGGTCGCGGCGCTTTCCGGAGAGATGCGCACGCGCCGCGATATGATCGCGTTGCACGGCACCGGGATCGGCCACCTATCCCCCAACGCCCGCCGCACCCGTGGCTTGCAGGCCGCCCCAGAAGAACGGATCGGCCACGCCGCAGCACCCGATATGAGCCTGACGGAAAACGCGGTGCTAACAGCGACGACCCGCGAAAAACTGACCAACCGCGGCTTTGTCCGCTGGGCCAAGGCGCGCGGCTTTGCAGAAAACGTGATCAAGGCCTTCGACGTCCGCACACCGGGGCCACAAAACGCTGCGCGTTCGCTGTCTGGCGGCAACCTGCAGAAGTTCGTGATCGGTCGCGAAATCCTTCAAGCGCCGGACGTTCTGGTGGTCAATCAGCCGACATGGGGCGTTGATGCATCCGCCGCCGCCGCGATCCGGCAAGCGTTGCTCGATCTGGCCGCCAAAGGGGCGGCGGTGATCGTCATCAGCCAGGACCTTGATGAGTTAATGGAAATCAGCGACCGTTTCGCCGCGCTGAACGAAGGCCGCCTTTCTGCGCCGCGCCCCGCAAAGGGGCTGACGGTGGACGCCATCGGCCTCATGCTGGGTGGCGCCCATGATATGGAGGTGGCGCATGTTGAAACGGCGTGATGCCTCCGGCGGAAGTTTGATTGGACGAAGAAAGACGGGGGTACGCGCATGATGAAGCTCGTCAAACGCCCTCAGCCGTCGCGGCTTTGGACCTTCGCAACCCCCGTTCTGGCGGTGTTGCTGACGATGTTCTTTGGTGGCCTGCTGTTTGCGGCCCTCGGACAGAACCCGTTCGAGACGATCCGCACGATCTTCTTCGACCCGCTGTTTTCGGAGTTTGCCTGGTTCTACCGCCCGCAACTTTTGATCAAAGGCGCACCGCTTGTGCTGATTGCCATTGGCCTGTCGTTCGGGTTTCGGGCAGGCATCTGGAACATCGGGGCCGAGGGGCAGTACATCGTTGGCGCGCTGTGCGGGGCGGCAGTGGGGCTCGCGTTCTACCCAGCAGAGCTCTTCATCATTTTCCCGCTGATGGTGCTGGCAGGCGCCTTGGGCGGCCTGCTTTGGGCCATGATCCCCGGCATTTTGAAGGTCCGCTTTGGCACCAACGAAATCCTTGTCTCGCTCATGCTCGTCTACGTGGCCGAACAACTGCTCGCCTCCATGGCGCTTGGGGCGCTGCGCAACCCCGACGGCATGGGCTTTCCGGGCAGCCGCAACCTCGCACAATACCCGGCGGCCACCAGTTGGATCAATCAGCAGGCGGGCATGCACTGGGGCGTGGTAACGGCCTTCATCGCAGTGATCTTTGCCTATGTCGCCCTGTCGCGTCATATCTTCGGCTTCAACGTGCGCCTTGCCGGGCAAAGCCCGCGCGCGGCACGCTTTGCTGGGGTCAACCCGGGCCGTCTTGTGCTCATCTGCATGGGCGTGTCGGGTGCTTTGGCCGGGTTGGCGGGACTGTTTGAGATTTCCGGACCCGGCGGGCAGGTCAGCATTGATTTCAACGTGGGCTACGGCTTCACCGCGATTATCGTCGCGTTTCTCGGCCGACTGCACCCGGTGGGCATTCTGCTGGCCGGCGGACTGATGGCGCTGACCTACATCGGAGGAGAGATCGCACAGTCCAACCTCGGTTTGCCCATCGCGGCCATCCAGATCTTGCAGGGCATGCTGCTGTTCTTTCTGCTCGCGGTGGATGTGCTCACCAACTATCGGTTCTCTTGGACGAGGCAGGTGGCATGAGCCTGAAAACGCGCAAATGGATCAGCGGTATCGTCGCGACGGTCTGCACCGTGCTTTACGCCGCGCTCTTTGCAACACCCCATGTCATGGATGAAGGCGGTGTCGTTGAGGGCAGCGGCATGGGCCGTGCAATCGAAGTGCTTTTTGTCGGCGCGGTGATTTACGGCCTGTCGCTTTTCGCGCTGACGAGGGTTTTGGGGGCTTCAAAGGGTGAGGGATAGAGCCGCATGAACAGCGAAGACATCATCAATGGGATCGCGCGGCCAGTCATTGGATTTTTCGTCGGGATGGCCGGGGCCTATGTGGTGCAGCTGGCCGGTGGTGTCGGCTGGCCCATCGCGCTTGGCTTTGCGGCGTTTGTTGCCCTTCTTTTCGGCGCCGTGATCCTGTTTGATCGCGTTCTTGAAGGGGCGACAGACAGGCTCTTCGGCGGCAGCGGCATCAAGCCGGCGCGCAAGGGGGTGAAGCAACAGAAACCCCATTGGTTCGTCCGCTTCGGCTGGATCCTCGGGCTGATCGCGGGATTCACTGCTGTCTTCGTCTTGCCGGAGGAGATACTGGCATGGCTGTAATGAGACACGCTCCTCCTATCGCGATGGGGCTTGTGATGGGCCCCATGATGCTGTGGATGCTGCACGGGATTTTGATGGGTGATGGCGGCTCTGCCCTTGCCCTGACCATGTTTGTTGCGGCGCATCTTGGCGTTGCCGTCGTGGTCCTTGTGGCGGCGTTCTTGGCGGCAAGATTTGCGCCAGGCTTGCGTGACCGGCTGACGGTGTGGCATCGGCCATCGCTACGTCACTTTGGCATCATGCTCGGCGCCGCAGGCGGCGCAGCGCTCCTGATCCACTTCGCCATTCACGGGCTGACCTGATGGACCTTTCCGCAATCAACCCCATCCTCCTGCTGGCGTCACTGATGGTGGCGGCAACCCCGATCTTGCTCGCCGCGATTGGCGAGTTGGTGGTGGAACGCTCCGGCGTCCTAAACCTCGGGGTCGAAGGGATGATGATCACCGGCGCGGTCTGCGGTTTTGTAGTTGCCGTCAATAGCGGCTCACCCTGGCTGGGCTTTATCGGGGCGGCGGTGGGGGGGGCCTTGCTCTCCCTCGTCTTTGGCGTGCTGACGCAATTCCTTTTATCCAACCAGGTAGCGACGGGGTTGGCGCTGACGCTCTTCGGGCTCGGCCTCTCTGCGCTGATGGGTCAAGGCTACATCGGGATCAAGGCGCCGGAGTTCCCGGACTGGTACATTCCCCTGCTTGGCGACATCCCCATCATCGGGCCCATCGTGTTTCAGCATGACCCGATGGTCTATGTCGGGCTTTTGATCGTCGCGGGTGTCTGGGCGTTCTTGAAATACAGCCGGGCCGGGCTGGTCCTGCGCGCCATCGGCGAAAACCACGAGGCCGCACATGCGCTGGGCTACAACGTCGTGCGCGTGCGGCTTTTGGCGATCATGTTCGGCGGGGCCTGTGCGGGCCTTGGTGGGGCGTACCTAAGCCTGGTGCGCGTACCGCAATGGACCGAAGGAATGACGGCGGGCGCAGGCTGGATCGCGCTCGCCATTGTTGTCTTTGCCAGCTGGCGGCCGGGGCGGCTTTTGCTGGGTGCCTATTTGTTCGGCGGGGTGACCGTTTTGCAGTTGAACCTGCAAGCAGCCGGGGCGGCGATCGGCGTCGAATATCTTTCCATGGCGCCCTATCTGGCCACCATCGCGGTTCTGGTTATTATGCGTGCCGGACGTGCGCCGGGCTCACTCGGCCAATCTTTCCACGCCTCCCGCTAGACGGGCGGCAAACTGCAAGACCACCAAGGGGATGAAAATGACAATGAAAACACTTCTGGCCAGCGCCACACTCGCGCTTGGCCTTGCGACAGGGGCTGC
>JBCBOD010000141.1:0-8924 GCA_039821425.1 Pseudomonadota bacterium | reverse complement strand
TCGGGGCCTTTGCGCTGATGATCGCGCAGGTCGTCCGCATCCGCTATTTTGGCGACACTGGCAGCACCAATGTGACACTGACAATCGAGCTGTTTCTGGCGTTCTGGACGCTTCTGATCCTGACCGCTTTGATGAACCGCCGCACGGTCGGCGCGCGCATCGCCCAGTTCATTGGCGTCGGCGCAATGCTGGTGGCAGGTCACAACCTGATCTGGCGCTGGCCCGAGCCGATGGCGATGATCTATACGCAAGAGTATGTGGACGAGGTGATGGCCACTACGACGCAGCATTCGGTCGTCGTCGCCGGCACGGTCTTCGGCTTCTAAACAAACTACAACAGCGCAATCTGCACCCCGGCGGCATTGGCCGCGCGGGGTCTTTGCGCCTGTCCGCAACACGCGCATCCTAAGGAGAAGAAGATGCTAGAGATCAAAGGTCTGAACGTCGCTTTGGAAGAAGAGGAAAAGCAGATCCTCAAGGGTGTGGATCTGACAATTGAGCCCGGCACCGTGCACGCAATCATGGGGCCGAACGGGTCCGGCAAGTCGACGCTGTCCTACGTGCTGTCCGGCAAGGACGGCTACGAAGTGACAGGTGGGTCGGCGACTCTTGATGGTGAAGATCTGCTAGAAATGGAACCGGAAGAGCGTGCCGCACTTGGCCTGTTCCTTGCCTTCCAATACCCCGTAGAAATCCCTGGTGTTGGCAACATGACCTTCCTGCGCACCGCCGTGAACGCACAGCGCAAGGCCCGTGGCGAGGAGGAACTGAGCGCAGCGGATTTCCTCAAGGCAGTGCGCGCCAAGGCGAAGGATCTGAAAATCGACGCCGAGATGCTCAAGCGCCCGGTCAACGTCGGCTTCTCCGGTGGTGAGAAGAAACGCAACGAGATCCTGCAGATGGCGATGCTGGAACCCAAAATGTGTGTGCTGGATGAAACGGACTCCGGCCTTGACGTCGACGCGATGAAGCTGGTGGCCGATGGCGTGAACGCGCTGCGGTCCGAGGGCCGGTCGTTCCTTGTGATCACCCACTACCAGCGCCTGCTGGACCACATCAAACCCGATGTCGTGCACATCATGGCTGATGGCCGCATCGTGAAAACGGGAGGGCCAGACCTTGCCCTTGAGGTGGAAAACAACGGTTACGCCGATCTGCTGGCAGAGGTGGCCTGATGGCACTGCCGAAGCTGAAAACCGACGTGACCGAGGCACGGCTGGCGGGGCTTGACCTGCCGCAGGCCGCTGCTTGGGCCAATACGGCCCGCGCCGACGCGCTGGCGCGTGTTCGCCAGATGGGGCTGCCGACGAAGCGCGATGAGTATTGGAAGTACACCGATCCGACGACTTTGACGAACGTAGAGGCGCCTGCAGCCGCGCTGTTTCACAACGACGAAGGCCCGCTTTTTGATGCGGTTGATCGGATCAAGATCGTTTTCGTGGATGGCATGTTTGATGCGGATGCATCCGACGATCTGAGCGCTGAGGGTGTCGAGATTGAACGTCTGGTCGATGCTATGGCCGCCGACATTCACTGGGCCAAGGATATTTATGGCGTGCTGGAAGCGCGCGGGCAGGACCCTGTCGAACGCCCGCTGGCCGCGCTCAACACCGCGACCGCAACCGATGGCGTGGTGATCCGCGTGACTGGCAAGGCTGAAAAGCCGATCAACTTCATCTTTTTGCATCAGGATGAGGCCTCTGACGTCGCGCTGCATAACCTCGTGAAGGTTGAGGCGGGTGCGGAACTGACACTTTTGGAGACCGGGCCTGCTGCCGCGCGTTTCTCCAAACAGTTGGAGGTTGATGTGGCCGAGGGGGGTACCTTCCACCATGTCCGCGCGCAGGGCCGTGATCATGAGCGGCGCGCTGTGACCCATTGCTTTGCCCGCGTGGCGGCCAATGCGACCTTCAAGTCTTTCACGCTGACCTTCAACGGCGTGCTGACCCGAAATGAGTGCGTGATCGAGATTGTAGGCGATGATGCCACGGCGCATGTTGCCGGTGTCTGCGTTGGCGATGGCAAGGATTTCCACCATGACGACACCGTCTTCATCACCCATGACGCGGTGAATTGCGAAAGCCGGCAGGTTTTCAAGAAGGTGCTGCGTAACGGGGCGACAGGTGTGTTTCAGGGCAAGATCCTCGTCAAGGAAGGTGCGCAAAAGACAGATGGCTATCAGATCAGCCAGTCACTGCTTCTCGATGACGACAGCCAGTTCCTCGCCAAGCCAGAGCTGGAAATCTACGCCGATGACGTGGCCTGTTCACACGGCTCAACCTCTGGTGCGATCGACGAAACGGCGCTCTTCTACCTTCGATCGCGCGGGGTGGCCGAACGGGATGCGCGCAACATGCTGACATTATCGTTCGTGGCCGAAGCGCTGGAAGAAATAGACGATGAGGCGCTCAGCGAAGAGCTGCGCGACCGTCTGGAAGCCTGGTTGTCGCGGCGGGGTTAATGGCTGTCACGAACGACATTGTGCGGACCTACCGGTCGCCACGCGCAGTGATGCGCGACCTGCTGGATCAGGGTAAGCGAGAGGACAGGGCGATTGCGTTCCTGATCATCAGTTGCTTCCTGATCTTTGTGGCTCAATGGCCGCGGTTGTCGCGCACGGCGGCGGGCTTTGATCTAGCCCCGGGGGCAGAGGTGCCAGAACTCGACCGTCTGATGGCGTATGAGTTTATGGCGTGGTTGATGATTTGGCCGTTGTTTCTCTACTTCCTCGCGGCGTTCACCCATTGGATCGCCCGCGCACTCGGGGGGCAAGGCACCAGCTATGGTGCGCGACTGGCCCTGTTCTGGAGCATGCTGGCCACTGTGCCGCTGCTTTTGTTGCATGGCCTGATGGCCGGTTTTGTGGGGCCAGGGCTAGAGACAAACATCGTGGGTGCGATCTGGGTGGCGGCCTTTGCCTACATCTGGTTCCAAAGCCTGCGAGAGGCTGAAAGCAAAGCATGACCGTCGATTTTCAAACATGGATGCGCATCGTTTGGGACAGCATCATGGAGCCGTCAGACGCGGCGCGGAAGGTGATCGCCGCCAATGTTTCGCGCGACACGCTTTGGACGGCGATGGCGCTGATCATCGTTTTGAACGTGCTGCTGGTTGCTTTGCTCCAGTTCGTTGCGCAGGTGCCAATGCCAATCGAGGGAGAGTCGGCGGGGCTGAGTCCGTTTTCCTACACCGCGATCTTTGGGATCTTTTTGGTGCTCTTGGTCTTTGGTGTGCACTACTCCGGTCAAGCGATTGGCGGTGTTGGTACAACCGCCGGGTCGCTTGCGGTGATCGTCTGGTTTCAGGCGATCAGCCTGACGCTGGAGGCAATTCAGGTCGTGATCGTCTTGATCAGCCCGGCAATTGCATCACTGTTTGGGATGATCTCACTCGGGGCGTTGATATGGTGTTTCGTCAACTTTGTGAATGTACTGCATGGCTTTGACAACATTGGAAAATCCATCCTCGTCATTGTGCTTGCACTGATATCAACCGCAATCTGTTCCGGGATCATCTTGATGATGTTCGGCATCACAACACCTGGGGGTATGACATGAGATATGACTTGGGCGCAATCCGCGCCGATTTCCCGATCCTCAGCCGCGAGGTGAACGGCAAGCCGCTCGTCTACCTGGATAACGGCGCATCGGCACAGAAGCCGCAGGTGGTGATTGATGCGATCAGCCAAGCCTATGCACAAGAATACTCCAACGTGCATCGCGGGCTGCATTACCTGTCCAACCTCGCGACCGAGAAATATGAGAGCGTACGGGGCACCATCGCAAAGTTCCTGAACGCGCCGTCAGAGGACAACATCATCATCAATTCCGGCACTACCGAGGGGATCAACATGGTTGCCTACGGCTGGGCCATGCCCCGGATGGAAGCGGGGGATGAGATTGTGCTGTCTATTATGGAGCATCACGCCAACATCGTGCCCTGGCATTTCCTGCGCGAACGGCAGGGTGTTGTAATCAGATGGGTGGATGTGGACGCCAATGGCGATCTTGACCCACAGAAGGTGATCGACGCCATCGGGCCAAGGACCAAGCTGGTTGGCATTACGCATATGTCCAATGTTCTGGGCACAGTCGTTGATATTAAAGCGATCACCGCTGGTGCGCATGCGAAAGGCGTACCAGTGCTGGTCGACGGGTCACAAGCTGCCGTTCACATGCCGGTGGACCTGACCGACCTGGGCTGTGATTTTTACGCGATCACCGGGCACAAGCTCTATGGTCCGTCAGGGTCTGGCGCGATTTATGTTGCGCCCGCGCGGATGAAAGAAATGCGCCCCTTCATGGGGGGCGGTGACATGATCCGCGATGTCACGCGCGATACAGTCACCTGGAACGACCCGCCGATGATGTTTGAGGCTGGCACGCCCGGCATTGTTCAGACCATCGGTTTGGGCGTCGCGCTGAACTACATGATGGGCGTCGGGATGGATGCGATTACCGATCATGAGCGTGGTCTGCGCGATTATGCGCGTGACCGGCTGGACGGGCTCAACTGGCTGAACGTGCAGGGGAAATCAGCGACCAAGGGGGCGATCTTTTCCTTCAATATCGATGGTGCGGCGCATGCGCATGATATCTCGACCGTGCTCGACAAGAAGGGCGTTGCGGTGCGGGCCGGGACCCATTGCGCGATGCCGCTGATGGAACATATGGGCGTGGGTGCGACCTGCAGGGCGTCCTTTGGGATGTACAACACCACCGATGAGGTTGATGTACTGATCGACGCGCTTGAGCTGTGCCACGAGCTTTTCGCCTGAGGTGGATCGGGATCCACCTTACGTGAGTTTGCCGTTGCGAGCTTTATCCCGCGCCGTTATAGCGGGGCAGCGGCACCCATAGCTCAGCTGGATAGAGCGCTGCCCTCCGAAGGCAGAGGTCTGAGGTTCGAATCCTCATGGGTGCGCCAAAAATCTCTTTTGTTCTGCCGACCTGCGCTCAATTCAACATCAGGCCAACCTGCATCCCATCGATAGCGAGTTCTGTTGCTGTGGGACACGCATCACCTTTGCATTCAAAGACCTCTGACCTCAGCATGATCTGCCCAAGGTTTGTTGCGATCAAATAGATACCTGCTTTGTAGCTGATCAACGTGCCGCGAACGGTTGCAGAACGGACTTTGGCAATCAGGGCAACAGCCTCGCTGCTGGCGGTTGCGGGTGCCACAGTTGCCGCTGCTGTAAGGGCAATGGCGATTGGCAAGCTCACCTTCCGCAGGCGCGATGTGGCCCTGCGGCCTCCTCCGGGATGTGGTATCATTTTTTTTATCCTTTCTTGCGTGGCAGCCTACTTATAGCGCCGATGTCGGATCACCGGTCCCGATGATCCATTGATCAATGATCCCTACGGTCGCGCCCGCGCAAATCAACGCGGCTCGGACGAGGGCGCTCATACGCGCTCAGAATATTGCTGGTAGAGCTTCTCGACACTTTTGGGGTCGGCCGTGCCAGACATGACCTGCCAGGATTCGTAGGTCATGCGCTGCGTCATGGCGGACATACGGGGAGAGATATCCAACAAGACCACTTCCTGGAACAGGATCTCCGACGGGTTGGCGTATTGCGCCTCGATCTTGGACAGGAACACATAAAAGCATTCATCGAGCGCGTCCGCTGAGGCATAGATATTGGATACGGCAGCTGCGTCCTCGGGGGCTGCAGCACAGTGATGGCTGCCTCTCGCACCGGGAGCCAGGTTTCGATCAAACCGTTTGCGTCGAGATAGTCCAGATCAGCCGTTGATCGCCTCGATATACATCGTGATGGCATCCCCCATCATGATGGCAAGCGTTTGCAGGTCATTATAGTTGGCCTCGGCCATTTGTACGTCCGCCGGAGCGCCTGCCGCGATGTCTTGCAGGCGTGTGCGTACTGCGGTCCATTCAGCGACAAGCGCATCCATCTGAGCAGCGATCTGTGGGGTGGGGGGGCGACGGACCCCCATCGTGGGCATGCCGTTCTGCAAAGCGCTCAGCGATGCATCAAACACCTGCGTTGTTTCGGCCAGGGCAGCGCGCGCCGCATCGGCGTTCAGATCGGCCACGATCAGACAGGTTTCCTTGGCGATCTTATGGATCAGCATGTTTTGACGACCAACAAGATCCATCAGAAAGACATCGGCATCCACGATCTGCGTGCGCAGGGCGTATTGGCTTGAAATCTCTGTCGCAAGGAAATGCGCCTGATCGGTGACTGATTGATCAAGTTGCATGACCTCCGACAAGGTCGCGCGCGATGCTGTGTCAGGGGTGACAGCGGCAGCCAGTGCTTTCATAGGCTGCTATGTATTTTCGAGCGCGGTGATATCGGCGAGGGTCATGCGCCGTGTCTCTGGCTGCGTGATCCCAAGGTCCGGGTTGCCAAGTTTGAGTGCCGAGAGGATGCGGTCAAACTCATCACTGCCAAAGTTGACAAGGTCCTGTGACATGTCTGGTGCGATCCCGGCATGCAGGTTGCAGGCCGCAGAAGGGACCATTTGGGTCAATGTCCGCAGGTTGTTGGACTGCATCATTCGGGCTTGCGCACCTTCGGTCGACAACAGTTCTGGTGGTGGCGCTGCGCTGACACTTTCTGCCGTGGCTGGTGCGGCGGTCAGGCAAGCTGTGCCGAGGGCAATGGCCCAGAGGGCTGCCATGTTTAGTGAGGATTGGGAGATGTTGAAGAGGGATGTTGTTTTGGTCAGTTGCGTCACTGTCACTTGTCCTACCTAGTCTTGCCGGAACGGCCGGTGACCCGGATCGAGTCTCGGCAAAGCTGGCACACAGCCGGTTTCTTGCACCGGTAAGATCCGGTGCAATGCCGAGATCGACGATCCAGTTGTGGCGGAGATTAGTGCTGTGTTCTGAAAGACTTAAGGCTGACGTGCCGTCAAGAAGGCGAAGTTGACGTAAAGAAAAGGCGGGCACAACGGCCCGCCTTTTGCGTGTTCTGTGAGTGTTGTTGGTTACATCAAACTTTGCACATTGATCCCGAAGGTTACGGCGCCGATCACCTCGCCAGTGGCCGGATCTGTGACCGCCATGGATGCTTGCGACTGGTAGAAGCCAGTACTGTCATCAAACTCGACTTCGCTGATATGCATAGCGTCAGGCCCAACACTGTAGGTCTGCTGCCACTTGGCTTCGTCACCCTGCCAGTAGTCGGAGGTGACGGCGCTTTGCGCGACGTTCAGGCCTTTGTTGTCCATGACAAAAACCTCAGTCACGAAACCGGCTGTGCCTGCCTGCTTGTCAGCAAGCCACACCGACATGGGTTCGCTCATCAAACGGTTGATCAGCTCACCGCCACCTTCGCCTTCCTCTGCGCGCCACTGCTGGTCGAGCGCGATGATACCGTCCTCGTTCAACCCGGCGTGGGCGTCATTCTGCGCGTTGATTGCAGCGATCAGCTCTGGGTTCGTCATCCAGCCTGCAAGCTCATCTGTCGCATAAGCCTCAAGCGGAATGCGATAGACATCATCCTGGCCCGGTGCTGCGATCAGGAACAACGTGATAATGTTGTTCATCTCGCGTGACAGTTCGCTAGAGAATGCCGCGGAAGACACAACAACGTTGGCATCAGGTGTCTGGCCTGCCAGAGCCTGGTCAAAGACGCTCTTCTGTGCGGTCCAGAGCAGGTAAGTTTCGCTCAGACGATCGCGGATCGTGTCGTTTGGTGGCGGGTTGATCCCAGCAGCCGGGAAGCCATCGCGCAAGGCGATCAATGTGCGGTCAAACAGGTCAACACTGGTTGCCAGCTCCTCCTGAGTGTCTGCATCACCTGTTCCAGCGGCAAGTTCGCACATCGCACGGGTCATGCTGTAGGCCAGTGCGCGCTGACGGACGGCAAAGTTCAGTACTGTCGCGTCACTCTGCAACAGCTGCTGCGGATCGGCGTACTGCCCAGAAACGACAGAGGCCATCTGCTCGGTCTGCGTGTAAAGGGCAGGGTAACCCTCGCGCACGACGCTCGCATCCGCATCTGAACCGAGGCCAGCGGCCAATTGCACAGCGGCGGCATCAATCGGCGCCCAAAGTGCGGCTGTCTGGTTTAGTTCTTGCAACGTCCGGCGGCGTTCCTCTGGCCCGGGCATGCCAAGCGCATTGTTGCCGTTGATCAGACCGTTGAGGATTTGGTCAAAGTCGCTTCTTGCCGCCTGCAGCTCAAGCTGTGCCAGCTCTGCGTTGTAGCCGTTGCCGATGCGGCAGCTGGCAGAGGCGATTGTCTCAGTCAGCGTGCGCAGGCTTGCAGAGCGGCTGACGCGGGCCTTGCCGCCAACAGCCTCGGTATCGGCTGTCTGTGCTTCGGCTTCGGTGGCGCCAAACATCCCAACGCCAGGGGCAGTGAAAGCCAGCGACAGACAGATGGCGGATGTCAGGATGGATGTTCTGCGGGTGGTCGGGTGGTTTGGTTCTAGCTTAAACATATTACGGATCCTGCTTGTCTTACCTTAGAGTGGTGAGAGCTGATCCAGTGCCTGCCACAAGCGTGAATTCAACCAGGCCGCTCACGGGGGGCACGAGCGGAACGCATAAGGCAAACAGATCAGGTCTATGGTACGCGGGTGCCAGAAAAAGATTGGCAAAACTCTTAATGGGTGGGTGCGCGCCGCGGGGGCGCGCACCGAAACTCAAATCAGCCTTCGATCGAGTTGGAGATCCAGACTTCCACACGGCGGTTGATACCGCGGCCACGGTCAGACGTGTTGCAGGCAGATGGTGCGACTTCACCGAAGCCTGCGGTGGCCAGCTGAACGTTGGCGAGACGGTCACCGCCGATGGCGCGGATTTCGTCTGCGACCTGACGTGCACGGTCTTCGGCCAGGCGACGGTTCGCTTCGAATGCACCGACGTCATCGGTAAAGCCAACCATCGTGACCGTTGTACCGGCTGGCACACGCTCCAGGTAGCTGACCAGACGCTGCAGGTCG
>JBCBOD010000224.1:0-2314 GCA_039821425.1 Pseudomonadota bacterium | reverse complement strand
TGCGCGAGCCACTCGCCTGCTCTTACGCAGTCGCTCATCGGGGCCGCGGCGTCGGTCGTCATGGTCGAACAATCGATGCTCATGGAGCCCCCGATCCCAACGGTTCGCTTTAGTCCTCGCCCTGCCAGATCGCCGACGACACGGGCTGATTCCGGCCATTCGCCGCAGCCGCCAGCCGACTTGGCGGAAACGATCAAAGCCGCCGTTCAACGAGTGCCGCTTTCGAGCTTTGTTATGCGTGGTCGCAAGGCCGCGCCGAGCCCACAGTGGCGGATGTTGCACTGCGGACGCGTGTCCGCTTCGTGGTTGCGTGTCGTTGGCTATGTGCTGCCTCTGGCACTCCAGAACAAGCGGTTGCGCATGGACAATTCAATACCAAGACCCTAACGAACCAAGAAAGCGTGTCTGTGCTGCGAAACAGCCTCTAGTCACCAGATTGCATTGACTGTGCACAGAGATCGAACCGTTACGTGAACCAGTTTTCTCGTTGTGCTCGCGGCCACCATCGTGTCGGCTTTTTCGTTGAGGTTGGAATTGACCAAGGCGGTCTGACATCTTCATCCGATCGGGCATGGGGTCGACTTGCCCGCAATCGTAGCATTAGAACATCAACTGATGCGCATGACTTGTCGCTGTTGTTTCACATTGGACCGAAGTCGCGCCCATACTCTGTTCATAGTGTGCCCGCGCACTATGCTATACGCCTTTTTCGAACCTACCACCGCCATAGAAGTCGGCGCCGCGGCGCCGAGCCAATTGCACATTGCATTCAACCGAGCCTGGCCGCTGCGTCGGAAAGGTAACTCATTTCTCACATCGCGGCCCGAACGGCATCACGCAACTCCGGGTGGAGTATCCAGTTCCCAGGATCCTTGTCGTCTTTGGGTGCGCCACGAAAGCCAAGAAGTGAGGTGCCCTGCAGACCGGTGGACGTCCCATGCGATACGATCTCCAAGGAAAGATAAGCAGCGATCAACTTACCCGCTCTTGCGAGAGACTTGTTCGCAGATGCTAGAGAGCTGTAGCCCGCCCCGTTCGCCATGCGCGCTTCTGTTAACCCTTCCTGGTCCGCAAGCGACAGAGCCGTCAGAATCGCGCGCTGCGGTCGCGTCAATGCGGCATGGTCGAGTGCTTCAGTGAACTCCTCAATGCTGGGCACCGATGCGCCCGTATGCGGGTCTGTTCTGCGGTCTTCAGCGCGGCGGCTTTCCCGCGCGTCGATGGCTTCGTGCAAAGCCATGATCGCGGCCTCTTCGGTTTCGCCGCTTGCTTCAGCGATGAGGCCACGCGCCTTGGTTGGCGGTTTGGCGAATGCGCGCGCGATGTACTTACCGGCAAGAAAGCCGGACTTGATCTGATATCTGCCGTATTCGCCGACTTGAATAGAAGCCGACTTCTCTTTTTTCGTGTCTTTGGTTTTCTTCTTCTTATTCATTGCCTTGAAGAGGTCATGGCCCGCAGCTGATTGGGTATCCGTACTGGAATGCGACATTTGGGATTATCTCCTGATTTATTTGGCAACATGGTTTCGGGCGGGCCGTTTCGGGATGGCGGGCGCCGGTCAGTGGCGCGACCGTTATGGCCCCACGAACCATTGGGAAGGCGCCAGGATGCGGTCAGTTCGGCGCTGGGAAGGACTGGGAAACGCCGGTTTTTCTGGCCGCATCGACCGCCGCCGACGACCAAACGGGATGTACGATCCCATTCATAGTAGACCACGAGCGGTAAATCCGAAACGTCAGCGCTTCCCCTCGTGAGGGTGACGGCCGTCACCGAGCCCAACCACAGTATCTATCAGGCGCCCAGATTGCGACATCCGTCGCAGAAGGCGAGCCTGGCGACGGCGATGAGGCGCCCCGCTGGAGCGCCTCCTACCAACGCTTAAGCGAGCGCGATATTGGTTGCGCTTTCGCGACCATCACGTCCGGCTTCGACGTCAAAAGTCACCTTCTGATCATCGTTCAGGGTGGTCATGCCTGCCCGTTCGAGCGCAGAGATGTGCAAGAATACATCCTTGCCACCGGTTTCCGGTGCGATGAAGCCGAAGCCTTTGGTGGCGTTGAACCATTTCACTGTGCCATTGGCCATGTGAATTTTCCTTGTTTAATTGCTGCCCGCAAAATGCGGCAGCCCGGCTTCTCACAACAGTGTCGAGCGCTGTGAGCCGGTGAAGGAAAACAGAATGTCGAAAAGGAGGTCAGTAGCCAGATACACTTGGACCCTGTATGCGAGGATTGCAAGGGTCATGGTGTCTGTGCGCCGATGTTTCCTTTGCCAAAGAGGCGGCAATCCTCTACGGCTAGGGTCAGGACTC
>JBCBOD010000159.1:0-7101 GCA_039821425.1 Pseudomonadota bacterium | reverse complement strand
GACACCATCGGTAACCTCTGGCAGATGGACAACGCCCGTATGGCCGAACGCTGGTGGGTGGCGTAAGTCAGCCCGAAGATTAGAGAAAACGCCCTGCCGATTGGTGGGGCGTTTTTATTTGGCCGGGTCAAATCCGATCCTGGCGCAGTAGTCGATAATGCCGCGGTCCTCGACGGTATCGCGTTCAATCTCTAGCACGCGTCTCATCAATAGGTCCTGCCGACCTGCGCCTGACTTGAACGCCTTTGTAAAGACAGACTCTCCAATTGAGCCCTTGCCAATCTTCTCTGCCAATTGGGCGTCGGACTTTGCGTAGTAATGATTCAGACGCAGCCTGGGTGCCTCACAGAAGGCCGCGGTTCTTTTTTGCCCTGCCCGGAACGCTTTGCCAGCCGCACTCCAAATCTGATCATGGTCGCTTCCAAGAAATCCATGGACATAGGCCCTGCTGACCCGCGCCGGGTTCACAATGCACTTAAAGTTGAAGACCCCCTTTACGGGGCTCGTGATCGGATCACGATACCGCAGCGTGAAATTTGGGATGATATGGTTGGGAGTTGTTGCAAAACCTTGACGCCCAAACATCTCCCATCTGACGTAGATGCACTCTGCGTGGTCCATCTCTGCCAGTGCCTGATCAATGCCGTCCGCCTCGGTGGGATAAAGGAACTCATCAACATCAATGAAACAAATCCAGCGGTATCGAACGAAATTCGCGACCGCATGCGCAAAGGCCAACCCTTGGCTATGCAACGCACGTTCGGCCTTTGCATCACGGAGCCTTTGGTTCCAAGGTAGCACGGTGAGCTGGTCTTGTCCCAAAACACGACGCGCCAGTGGAACGGTGTCGTCAGTGCATCCGTCGTCATAGAAGATGAAATGGTTCACACCCGCTGCACGATGAAATGCGAGCCACTCTGCAATTGCAGCTTCCTCATTTCGCACGATCACGGCGACCGCGACACCATCCTGATCCGCCGTCACTTCCGGGCGGTCCACATCAAACTGCACCGCTTCATACTTTTTGGAACTGCTTTTGAGGATGCGCAATGGTGCCTCTTTATTCGTGCGGTCTGTTGTAGAGGTGCTATAGCCCTCACACCCTCTTGCGCCCAGAAAAACCTTGCCCTATATCGTTCTCAACAGCGGCGTCCGGCCTCCACCCCCGGACCCACCGGAAAGTTTCACGGGCCGCGCGCCCGTTTTTTTGTGCTGAAAGACCTGATGAACGATCTGATCGCCAAAGCAGCCATTGATCGCCGGATTGCCGAGATCATCACCCCTGTCGTGGAAGACATGGGGTTTGAGGTCGTGCGCGTGCGTTTAATGTCAGGCAAGCAGACCGTGCTGCAGGTCATGGCGCAACGCCCCGACGGCCAGATCGAGGTGGATGAATGTGGTGAGATTTCCACCGCACTTTCCGCCGTTCTGGATGTCGAGGACCCGATCCTTGACGAATATAACCTTGAGGTCTCCAGCCCCGGCATCGACCGCCCGCTGACCCGCCTGAAGGATTTTGACCAATGGGAAGGGTTCGAGGCGAAGGTTGAGACCGAACAGCTGATCGACGGCCGCCGCCGCTTCAAGGGTGAGCTGGCAGGCACTGAAGGCGACGAAGTGCTGATCACCATTTCCGAAGGGACCATCGGGCTGAAATTCGACTGGCTCTCTGACGCTAAACTGGTGCTGACCGATGACCTGATCCGCGACGTCCTGCGTGGCCGCAAAGATGCGGGTCAGATTGATGAGACCCAATACGACGAAATTGAAACGATCATAGAAGGTGAGGAGAACACCTGATGGCTTACACATCCGCCAACCAGCTGGAGCTTCTGCAAACAGCAGAGGCCGTGGCCCGCGAAAAGAACATCGAACCCGGTCTGGTGGTTGAAGCGATGGAAGAATCGCTCGCCCGCGCTGCCAAGTCCCGCTACGGCGCGGAAATGGACATTCGCGTGTCCATCGACCGCAAAACGGGTCGCGCGACTTTCACCCGTGTCCGTACGGTGGTCGAGGATGAAGAGCTTGAGAACTATCAGGCGGAGTTCACCGTTGAGCAGGCCAAGCAGTACATGGAAAACCCCGAAGTTGGGCAGCAGTTCATCGAAGAAGTGCCACCGGTGGAGCTGGGCCGTATTGCCGCGCAATCTGCCAAGCAGGTGATTCTGCAGAAGGTCCGCGAAGCCGAGCGCGACAAGCAGTACGAAGAATTCAAGGATCGCGCTGGCACGATCATCAACGCGCTGGTCAAGCGCGAGGAGTATGGCAATGTCATCGTCGATGTGGGCGCTGGCGAGGCCGTGCTGCGCCGCAACGAAAAGATCGGGCGCGAGGCCTACCGCCCCAACGATCGGATCCGCTGCTACATCAAGGACGTGCGTCGCGAACAGCGCGGTCCGCAGATTTTCCTGAGCCGGACCGCGCCCGAATTCATGGCCGAACTGTTCAAGATGGAAGTGCCTGAAATCTACGAGGGCATCATCGAGATCAAGGCGGTCGCCCGTGACCCCGGATCGCGCGCTAAGATTGCCGTCATTTCCTATGACAACTCCATCGACCCGGTCGGCGCCTGCGTTGGTATGCGCGGTTCGCGCGTGCAGGCGGTGGTCAACGAACTGCAGGGTGAGAAAATCGACATCATTCCATGGAATGAAGACATGCCGACCTTCCTTGTGAACGCTCTGCAGCCTGCAGAGGTGAGCAAGGTTGTTCTGGATGAAGAGGCAGGCAAGATCGAAGTCGTCGTTCCTGAGGAGCAGCTGTCGCTGGCCATTGGCCGTCGCGGCCAGAACGTGCGTCTGGCGTCACAGCTGACCGGTCTCGACATCGACATCATGACCGAGGAAGAGGAAAGCAAACGCCGTCAGGCAGAGTTTGAGGCGCGCACCAAGCTCTTCATGGAAACCCTCGATCTGGATGAGTTCTTTGCCCAGCTTCTGGTCGCCGAGGGCTTCACCAACCTCGAAGAGGTTGCCTACGTGGAGGTTGACGAGCTGCTGGTCATTGAAGGCGTCGATGAAGACACTGCGAATGAGCTGCAGGCCCGCGCCCGCGACTACCTGGAAGAGCAGGCGAAGAAGGCAATGGAAGCCGCCCGCGCGCTGGGCGTGGAAGACAGCCTTGCCAACTTCGAAGGGCTGACACCGCAGATGCTCGAAGCGCTTGGCAAGGACGGCGTGAAGACGCTGGAGGATTTTGCGACCTGTGCGGACTGGGAACTGGCCGGTGGCTGGACCACCGTGGATGGTGAGCGTGTGAAGGACGAAGGCGTGCTGGAGCCCTTCGATGTCTCACTCGAAGAAGCGCAGGATCTTGTGATGACCGCCCGCGTGATGCTGGGCTGGGTTGATCCAGCCGATCTGGAAGCGGAAGCAGAGGCAGAAGAAGACGCCGACGCCCCGCAGGAGGAGGAGGCCTGATTGCAGGCCTCTTTGAGGTGTGCACATGGCGCGAGGTGGCCAGATCAAGGAACGTGACGCGGCGGAGCGCAAGTGCATCGTCACGGGTGAGGTGCAGCCAAAGGCGGGCCTGATCCGGTTCGTCGTGGGCCCGGACGCGCAGGTTGTGCCGGATATTCTGGGCAAACTGCCGGGGCGAGGGATGTATGTTACCGCAGACCGCCCTACATTAGAGGCAGCACAGAAAGGTCAGTTTGCGAAATCCGCCAAACAGGCTGTCACTGTGCCAGATGCCCTTACCGATGAGGTGGAGAGGCAACTCGCCCGCCGCACCGTGGATCTGATCGCCCTAGCGCGCAAGGCGGGTCGCGCGGTCTGTGGATTTGAAAAGGTAAAGGGCTGGCTGGCTGGCGGTGAACGCGTCCGCGTTCTTTTGCAGGCCTCTGACGGGTCCGAGCGGGGCAAGTCAAAACTCTGGACGCCGGAAGGTGCCCGCTACTTAAACTGCCTGACATCCGCCGAACTGGGTTTGGCATTCGGGCGGCAAACTGTGATACATGGCGCGCTTGCCACTGGTGGACTCAGCGATCGTGTTGTAGAGGAAGCCACAAAGCTACGCGGTATGCGCGTAAAGCACGGCGACAATTCAGCCGCCGGGAAGGAAAAAGAAGCTAGATGAGCGATAACGACGGTAAAAAGACACTCGGCCTTGGTGGTTCACGTCCTTCGAACGTGAAGCAGAGCTTTAGCCACGGGCGGACCAAGAACGTCGTGGTGGAAACGAAACGCAAGCGCGTTGTCGTGCCAAAGCCTGGTGCGGCCAAGCCTGCGGCTGGTGGCAAGTCTTCTGGTCCTGTTGGTGGCGACCCATCCAAGCGCCCGGCGGGCATTTCCGAGGCAGAGCTTGAGCGCCGGATGAAAGCGCTGGCGCTGGCCAAAGCACGCGAAGCGGAAGAAGCCGCCAAGCGCGAAGCCGAAGAAAAGGCCCGCGCCGAAGAGCGTGAGGCCCGCCGCGCCGAACAGGAAGCCAAGGAAGCCGAGGATCGTGCACGTGAAGAACGCGCTAAGGCCAAGGCAGAAGAAGAAGAGCGCAAGAAGGCCGAAAAAGCACAAGCGGCGGCTGCCGCTGCTGCACCGCCTGCCGCTGCTGTTCCGGGTGAAGCTGCTGTCTCTCGTCCAACGGCCAGCCCGCGCAAATCAGAGCGTGACAACGATCGCGACAACCGCGGTGGCAAGGCCAAGCCCGGCCGTGGCGGTGAAGACAACCGTCGGTCCGGCAAGCTGACCCTGAATGACGCGCTGACCGGGCGTGATGGCGGGCGCCAGCGGTCCATGGCCGCGATGAAGCGCAAGCAGGACCGTGCCCGTGCCAAGGCGATGGGATCATCTGCCGAGCGTGAAAAGGTTTACCGCGAAGTTTCTCTGCCCGAAGCCATCACCGTGTCGGAACTTGCCAACAGGATGACCGAACGCGTTGCAGACGTCGTCAAGGCGCTGATGACAAACGGCATCATGGCGACCCAGAACCAGACGATTGACGCCGACACTGCCGAACTGATCATTGAAGAGTTCGGACATACGGTTGTGCGTGTCTCTGACGCTGACGTCGAAGACGTGATCCAGCAGGTCGAAGACAAGCCTGAAGACATGAAGTCACGCCCGCCGATCATCACGATCATGGGGCACGTTGACCACGGGAAAACCTCGCTGCTGGATGCGATCCGCAACGCCAAAGTGGTGGCCGGAGAGGCTGGTGGGATCACCCAGCACATTGGTGCCTATCAGGTAAAGACGGACAGCGGCGCTGTTCTGTCTTTCCTCGATACGCCCGGCCACGCGGCCTTTACCTCCATGCGGTCGCGTGGGGCGCAGGTGACGGATATTGTTGTCCTGGTTGTGGCTGCCGATGACGCTGTGATGCCGCAGACCATTGAGGCGATCAACCACGCCAAGGCCGCCGAAGTGCCGATGATCGTGGCGATCAACAAGATCGACAAGCCAGAGGCGAACCCTGACAAAGTGCGCACCGACCTACTGCAGCATGAGGTGATCGTCGAGAAAATGTCGGGTGATGTGCAGGACGTGGAAGTCTCTGCCATTTCCGGTCAGGGCCTTGATGAGCTTTTGGAAGCAATCGCGCTGCAGGCCGAGATCCTGGAGCTGAAAGCAAACCCTGATCGCGCCGCCGAGGGTGCCGTGATCGAGGCACAGTTGGATGTGGGCCGCGGCCCTGTGGCAACCGTGCTGGTACAGTCCGGCACGTTGCGCCAAGGCGACATTTTTGTTGTTGGTGAGCAGTACGGTAAGGTTCGTGCGCTGATCAACGATAAGGGTGAGCGCGTGAAAGAAGCCGGGCCGGCGGTGCCGGTTGAGGTGCTTGGCCTGAACGGAACGCCAGAGGCGGGTGACGTTCTCAACGTTGTTGATACTGATGCGCAGGCCCGCGAAATTGCCGAATATCGTGAGAAAGCGGCGAAAGAAAAACGTGCCGCTGCCGGTGCGGCGACGACGCTGGAACAGCTGATGGCGAACGCCAAGGCAGACGAAAATGTCAGCGAACTGCCCATCCTGGTGAAGGCCGACGTTCAGGGTTCGGCTGAAGCTATCGTGCAGGCGATGGAAAAGATCGGCAACGAAGAGGTACGCGTGCGCGTGCTGCATTCAGGCGTTGGCGCCATCACCGAGACGGACATTGGCTTGGCCGAAGCATCGAATGCCCCTGTGTTTGGCTTCAATGTGCGCGCCAATGCGTCCGCTCGGAACACGGCGAACCAGAAGGGTGTCGAGATCCGCTACTACTCGGTGATCTACGACCTTGTGGATGACGTGAAAGCAGCGGCCTCTGGCCTGCTGTCTGCCGAAATCCGCGAGAACTTCATCGGTTATGCAACGATCAAAGAGGTCTTCAAGGTCTCCAACGTTGGCAAGGTTGCGGGCTGTCTGGTGACCGAGGGCGTGGCGCGCCGCTCTGCCGGTGTGCGCCTGCTGCGCGACAACGTGGTGATCCACGAAGGTACGCTGAAAACACTCAAGCGCTTCAAGGACGAGGTGCCCGAGGTTCAGTCTGGTCAGGAATGCGGTATGGCGTTTGAAAACTACGACGACATCCGCCCGGACGACGTGATCGAGATCTTCGAGCGGGAAGAGGTTGAGCGCGAGCTCTGATCAACGCCGGAAACCTATTGAAACGGGGCGGCCCTTTGGCCGCCCCATTTTGTTGGTTTGCAGTGTTTGCTGCGGTGCTTTCAGACTGGAGCGGACGCCAGACAGGAAACCCCGCGCGCATGTGCCATGCCCGACCCTCCCCCGGGATGGAATCATAGCGGGACCAACAACTTAAGTTGTAAGAGTGGCTGGAAGAACGACGGTGACACTCGCGGCGAGACCCTCCCAGGGCCGGGCATGGCGCATGCGGCCTTGCGTCAGAAAAACTTGGTGTGCAAGTTGCGTTCAAGACCGCCACTCACAAATCTACAGCCAATCCCTTAAAATCGGGATCAATGGCAGATCTGCGGCTGGCATCGGATATTCCTTCAGGTCATTCGCCCGCACCCACTTTAGTGCCTGCCCTTCGCGGCTCTGTGGTGTGCCCTCCCATTTGCGGCAGGCGAAGAGTGGCATCAAAAGGTGAAAATCATCGTAGGAATGGCTCGCAAACGTCAGTGGGGCGAGGCAGGAGGCCCATGTGTCGATCCCCAGCTCT